>JAZNNT010000180.1:0-6832 GCA_045580405.1 Clostridia bacterium | reverse complement strand
TCCAATAACCGTTTTGATTCTGCTTGAAATTGTTTTTTAGCCATGTAAATCCTTCTTTCTACAAATACTTAAGAGATATATTAGCACTCTCTTTGATTGAGTGCTAATATATTATAACAAAGCCTGTTATTTTTGTCAAGTACGGTGCCTAAAAATTCATAAAAAATTCATAAAAGTTAGGGAAAACAATTGATTTTTTACCGGTAATATGATATAATATCATAAATATTCAAAGGTTTTTTTGTTTTCCGGATTCAATATACAGAACAGGAGCCTTTCTCATATGAAATCCAATCAGAAAAATTCACCGGGAGAACATCAAAACCATTTTTCTAAAAAAAGAAACCGTTTCTGGCTTTTTTTCTTTGGGTTGGTAACACTATTTTTTGTGTCTTTTGCTGCAAGCTCGTTTATTTTGATGAATTCTTACCGGTTGAGTTTTACCGATCAAGATCATGCCATGATGCAACAAGAACTACAGCGACTTAGAAGTGAACTGCAAGGGAAAGAAACAGAAATTGAAGAATTGAAGTTGAAACTGTCCAACTATGAGGGGGAATCCTCCTTCGTAAATGAACTGCTGAATGCCGGAATAGAAACAAACCAATAAAAGCAATCCGAATGGAGAAAATAATATGAAACGAATTCTTTCAATTCTGTTCTGTATTCTTCTTTTAACGGGATGTTCCTCACCCAAAACTAAAATACAGGGTTTTTCCATGGATGCACCGTATGAAATCACAGCCGATGACCTTTCCAAAGAACAGGAAACAGAAATCAAATCTTATTTAAATCGTATTGATTCTGTTTTTAACGTATATCGGGAAGATTCTGTTTTGTCACAATTGAATCAAACAAAACAGCTCACCGTATCCACATCGGAGGAAGCGATGTTATACGACCTCGTTCAAGCCACATTACCGTATTGTAACGGGATGTTTGATATTTCAATCCGACCGATATCCTCTTTATGGAATTTTAAATCGGACAACCCGACTGTTCCAATTGAATCCGAGATTGAAAAAAATCTACCCGCAGTTGATTATAACAATATTGTTTTAACAGATAACAGTATCCATTTGGAAAACAATGCTGAAATTGAGGGCGGGGCCGTTGTAAAAGGATATGTGTGTGAGCAAATAGCGAAGATACTTTCCGATAAAACAGCAATTATTGATATTGGCGGAACAGTAAAAGCCATTGGAAAATCAATTACTGCGGGAGTCAAATCTCCTGACGGAAACGGTTTGCTGTGCTCTTTCACTTTAGCCAACGGACAAGCAGTTGCTACCTCCGGTTCTTATGAACGTAATTTTGTTTCTGACGGAAAGCTTTATCATCATATTTTAAATCCCAAAACAGGGTATCCTGCTGAAACAGATTTGGTAAGCGTAACTGTGATCTGTGATTCTGCATTGGAAGCAGATATTCTATCCACAACATTGTTTATGGAAGATTCGCTTCGGATTCCTAAAAAAGCTGAAGTCGTTTTCGTAACAAAAGACGGCTCGGTTTATGCATCATCCGGAATCCAAAATTTTAAATTACTAAACGAAGAATATAATGTTACCATAATAAAGGAGTAACAGTATGATATACGATATTGCAATTATTGGCGCAGGACCAGCCGGAATGACGGCTGCCTTATACGGTATGCGGGCAGGGATGCATGTTTTGCTTTTAGAAAAAGCGTTTCCCGGCGGACAGATGGTTTCTTCCAATTACGTGGAAAACTACCCGGGTTTTGTTGGTATTTCTGGGGCAGAACTTGCCATGAATATGAAGAAACAATTGACCGACATCACCTATAAAACTGCCGAAATCCTTTCTGTAGATATTTCGGGAGAATTTAAAAAAATTGTATCATCCAAAGAAGAATTTCAGGCAAATAATATTATTATTGCCACAGGTGCAAATCCCAAAAAACTGGGATTCTCCAACGAAGAACGTCTGAGGGGCAGGGGAGTATCCTATTGTGCTACCTGCGACGGTGCATTCTATCGTGGTAAAACTGCAACCGTAATTGGTGGCGGAAATACTGCTTTAGACGATGCATTGTATCTGGCAAATTTCTGTGAACGGGTTAATTTGGTACACAGAAGAACTGAATTTCGAGCAGATGCAACTACTGTTGATAAAGTGAAAACTAATGAAAAAATCCATTTATATACAGAATTTATCCCTATAGAATTCATCGGAGAAGATTCTTTAACCGGAATACGACTGAAAAGTACACAATCCGATGAAACAATTTCTCTTCTCACAGATGGTTTGTTCATTGCCATTGGCTATCAACCCAATGTTTCCTTTTTACCGGAAGGCATTTTAAAAAGTGAGACCGGTGAAATTATCACCGATAAAAATTTAATGACCAATATTGAAAATGTATATGCAATCGGAGACGTGAGACGCAAGGACCTCCGTCAGATTGTTACTGCTTGCAGTGACGGCGCAGAAGTAATTTCTGCCATCCGAAGAAAGGCGAATGTATGATTATCATAAATGCCAAAATTTACACAATGGAAGCCGATACGCCGCTGGAAAATGGCTATATCCGTTTTGATACAACCATTGAGGAAATTGGTTCCATGAAAGACTATAAAAAAACTGATGAAGAAGTCTATGATGCTATGGGAAAATATGTTTTTCCCGGATTCGTAGATGCACATACTCATCTGGGAATGTTTGAAGATTCCATGGGCTTTGAAGGGGATGATGGAAATGAAGAATCCGATCCCATCACGCCGCATTTAAGAGCCATTGATGCGATTAACCCCAATGACCGATATTTTACCGAAGCAAAGTTTGCGGGTATCACTACGGTGGCAAGCGGCCCCGGCAGTGCCAATCCTATCAGCGGACAGTTTTGTGCATTGAAAACCCACGGAACTGTGATAGACGATATGATTATAAAAAATCCCGTTGCAATGAAATTTTCATTTGGCGAAAATCCAAAAACGGTTTATCACGGAAAAAATCAGCAGCCTGTTACTCGAATGGCAACAGCAGCGCTGATTCGAGAAACTCTTAGGAAAGCACAAGAATACGCTGAAAACATCAAACTTGCCAAAGAGAATCCTGATGATTATGATAAACCGGATTATGACGCAAAATTAGAAAGCTTGCTCCCCGTGTTATCCGGAGAGTTACCGGTAAAGGCACATGCTCACAGAGCAGACGATATTGCCACTGCACTTCGTATTGCGGAGGAATTTGTCTTAAAAATGACGATTGAACACGCTACAGAAGGGCACTTAATTCCACAAAAATTACAAAATGTGTCCTGTCAGTTAGGACCGACATTATCTGACCGTTCCAAACCGGAGCTTCGTAATATGACCTTTGATACATACCGGATCTTGGCAGAGCAGGGGACACCGGTATCGATCATCACCGATCATCCCGTAATTCCAATCAATTATTTACCGTTATGTGCGGCACTTGCAATAAAAAACGGAATGGATGAATTTGACGCTTTAAAATCGATTACATTAAATCCTGCCAAAGCACTCGGAATTGATCAAACAGTCGGCTCCCTAAAAGTTGGCAAGGATGCTGACATTGTTGTGTATGACAGATTCCCGTTGGAACTGATGGCAAAAGCCGAAGCAGTATTTATCAACGGTAAAAGAATATAGAGTAGGAAAAGGAGAAAAACATGAACGAAAACAAAGAAAAATTCTATTTAACAACTGCCATTGCATATACCTCCAGAAAACCCCACATCGGCAATACTTATGAAATTGTATTAACAGATGCTATCGCACGTTATAAACGTCAGATGGGTTACGACGTATTCTTTTTAACCGGTACCGATGAACACGGTCAGAAAATTGAAGACTGTGCCAAAGAAGCAGGAATCACTCCCAAAGAATATGTGGATAACGTTGCCGGTGAAATCAAAGAAATTTGGAATCTGATGAATGCAAGCTATGATAAATTCATCCGCACTACCGACGATTTCCACGAAAAAACCGTACAGAAGATTTTTAAACAGTTATATGATCAGGGAGATATTTATAAAGGAGAATACGAAGGTTTATACTGTGTTCCCTGTGAATCCTTCTTCACCGAAAGTCAGTTGGTAGACGGCAAATGTCCCGATTGCGGCAGAGAAGTGAAACCCACTAAAGAGGAGGCGTATTTCTTTAAAATGTCCAAATATCAGGACAAATTGATGGAATATATTGAATCTCATCCCGATTTCATTCAACCGGAATCCCGTAAAAAAGAAATGATAAACAATTTCTTAAAACCCGGTCTTCAGGATTTATGTGTTTCCAGAACTTCTTTCAAATGGGGGATCCCCGTTGAATTTGATCCCAACCATGTTATTTATGTTTGGATTGATGCATTAACCAACTACATTACCGCATTGGGCTACAACCAGGAAGACGATACTCTGTATCAGAAATACTGGCCTGCAGACGTGCACGTTATCGGAAAAGATATTCTTCGTTTCCATACTATTTACTGGCCCATTATGTTAATGGCATTAGGTCAGCCGTTACCCAAACAGATTTTTGGTCATCCCTGGCTGTTGTCCGGTAATGATAAAATGTCTAAATCCAAAGGCAATGTGATGTATGCCGATGATCTGGTTCGCCATTTCGGTGTTGACCCAATGAGATACTATCTGTTATCCGAAATGCCTTACGGAAATGACGGTACCATTACTTACGAAAACATTATTGCAAAATTCAATGCAGACTTAGCAAACACTTTAGGAAACTTAGTAAACCGCAGTATTGCTATGGTGAATAAATATTTCGGTTCTGTGCCTACGCCCGGTGAAGAAACCGACTTAGATAAAGATTTAAAAGCCTGCATTGAAAACACCATTACTGTATATCGCAAGAAAATGGATGAATATAAAACTGCAGATGCATTGGATTCCATTTTTGAGCTGATTCGCCGCTGCAATAAATACATTGACGAAACGACTCCCTGGGTATTGGCAAAAGACGACGAGGGCAAAGAACGTTTAAAAACAGTTCTCTATAACCTGCTGGAAAGCATCCGTATTATTTCGGTAATTTTAACACCGTTCCTGCCGGATACCGCAAAAGAAATTCAACGTCAGATTGCTTGTACCGATGAATCCACCGAATTCAGTAAAACTGCATCCGGTATTACTTTGGATAATCCCACTCCCATCTTTATGAGAATCGATGAAGAAAAGAAATTAAAGGAAATTGAAGAAGAAATTGCAGCAAACATCCCGGATGATACCATTCCCATGGCTCCCGAAATTGAATTTGATGATTTTACCAAAATTGATTTAAGAGTTGCAACTGTTTTAGAATGCGAAGAAGTGAAAAAATCGGACAAATTGCTGCTGTTTAAATTAAAAGTTGGCTCTCAGGTAAAAACCGTGGTTTCCGGCATCAAAAAGCACTACAAACCGGAAGATTTAATTGGAAAACAGGTAGTAATGGTTTATAACTTAAAACCTGTAAAATTAAAAGGAATCCTCTCCGAAGGTATGATTTTGTGTGCCGAAGACGGAGATATCCTCCAGCTCTTAAAACCCTTTGATGAAATCAAGGACGGCTCCAAAATTTATTAGTTTTTAGTATCAAAAAAGTGCAACCTTATGGTTGCACTTTTTTTACTTTTTATCTTTTTTATTTCTTATTTTCGGTGGACCAAAATTGAATACTTCCTGGTAGGATTCGTATTCGCCGTCGTTTAACGGCGGTCTTGGAGTAATTCCGGTGCACTCGGTAGAAGTAGATGCATCCATCAAATCGAAATCAAAGGACGCTTTCTGTTTGTTCTTTTTTCCCATTTTAAAAAATCCTTTTTCTTTTTATTATGAAACAAAATACTATTTTTTATGAAGAAACTGCTATTTTGGGTAAATGAAAAACAATTTTTTACTCTTGAATTGACTATCGATGTACTTTATGATACAATATTCTTATAGATTTCAAAAGAGCATTTGTTATAACTATTTTACAAAGGAGTAACTATGTGAAAAAGATTTTTATCATTACGACAATCATCTTAATAACTATTATTCTCATATTGTGCTTTGCTTTTGACAACCGTCTTCACATTGTTCACTATAATTTACATACAGATAAAGTTTTTTCGCCGGTCAAGCTGGCACTGATCACTGATTTGCATAATTGCTTATATGGAGAAAATCAATCTGAGCTAATTAACGCAATTGATGACTTCCAACCGGATGCCATTCTGTTGGGTGGCGATATTTTTGATGATAGTTATGTAAATGATAACGGAAAAATATTAGTAGATGCAATTGCCAAACAGTATCCTGTTTACTATGTAAGCGGTAACCACGAATGGTGGAGCGGGGAAATGTATCAATATTTTTCTTACCTTGAAACTGCAGGTGTTACAATTTTAAGAGGTACCGGAGAATACCTTACAATCAATGGGAATACCCTTAGAATCTGTGGAACTGACGATCCTGAAGTAAACCGTTATGACACTTTATATTTGTCATTCCAAGAACAACTCCAAAAAATTGCCGAGGACATAAATCCTGAATACTATCAGGTTTTATTAACACACAGACCGGAAAAAGCTCAACAATATTTTCAATATGACTTTGATTTAGTTTTATCTGGACACGCCCACGGCGGACAAGCCAGAATACCAATGTTGTTAAACGGTTTCTATGCACCAAATCAAGGATTTTTCCCAGAATATGCGGGTGGAATATATGATTTTAATAACCGAAAACTGATTGTAAGTCGCGGTTTATCCAGAGAAAATACAAAACTACCGAGAATCTTTAACAGACCTGAAGTAGTGTTGATTACTATCATCAATCAATAATCATATCAGAGGTGATCAATCA
>JAZNNT010000179.1:0-23905 GCA_045580405.1 Clostridia bacterium | reverse complement strand
ATTGTAAAAAATACTGTTATCATAAACCTTCTCTGAGCTGTTATAGTCTATCATCCTAACTTTGCATATTTTTTCGACTTCCTTCAAAAACTCAGATATTTTTTGCAAATCATCAACATACAAGCCCATCTTAAAATACTGTTAATTCGTCCCATTCTCTTGTGTACTTATGTATGATATGTTAAAATTGAATTTGTCAATCAAAGTCAAAACATCCGTAACACTACCTGGAACATCCTTAAGACAAAACTCCAATAAAACAATGCTTGTTTTTGAGTTATTATTTTGAAGATAACCAATCTTTTCAAGTTCACGATCTGCTTTTTTCAGCTGTTCCTCTGTTCCTTCTGCATCTATAAACAACGTATGCGAATCTACAGCCTTATTGTAACTTACACGAGTAATGTTAATTCCTAATGCCGAAAAGCACTTGCTCGCTTTTAAAAATGCGCCAATATGGTTTGGCATTGATGTTATATATGTTTTTTTCATTCATCTTCCTCGCTTTCGCCAAAATTCGACATCCTTACTATGCTCATATCAGATCAGAGAAAGAATACACTCAAAAAATTATGCCAAACGAAGTGCCAGTCCGCACCAGTCGTTTTCCACGGTTTTTTCCACCAGAACAAAGCCGTTTTCGGTGGCAGATTCTAAAATTTCGTGGCAGCGTTCTTCCAAAATGCCGGACAGAATCAAAACGCCGTCCGGATTCAAGCACTGTTTTACATCTTTTAGTAAAATGAGCAGTACGTCTACGATAATATTGGCGTTAATGATGTCGAAAGTTTCATCGCCGACACATTCCAAAAGGTCGCCGCAACGAACGTCGCAGATATTGGAATAACCGTTCTTTTCGATGTTGATTTTGGCAGTTTCCACTGCTACGGGGTCAATGTCGGTTGCCACCAATTCACTAACGCCAAGCATACCGCCGATGATGGCTAAAATACCGCTACCGGTACCGATATCCAGCATTTTGGTCTGGTCTTTTTGGTATTTACAAATCAGTCTTGCACAAGCCTGGGTGGTTTCATGGGTACCTGTTCCAAAGGCAGCACCGCTGTCTAATTCCAAAACCTTTTCGTGGGGCAGTGCTTCATAATCTAACCAGGCGGGTTTTACCACCAAAGTGTCGGTGATTTTTACAATTTTGGCAAACTGTTTCCAGTTATCCTTCCATTCGGAATCGTTGGCACCCCGAACAGACACCGAAAAACCGTTTTCCGAAAGCAGCGAAAACAGCTCTTCCGCTTCTTTTGCAGTTTCCAAGCATACGGTGATACAGGCATTTCCCGTATCTCTTTCATCTTTTAGAAGCCAGGGCATTTCTGCCATAATATCTGCCTCTAATTTGGGGTCGGTAACAAAATAATTATAAATATCGTGAATCACCAGGAAGTTTTCGGCTTCCTCGGTATTGCCCGCTTCACATTCAATTTTTAATTCAAAATAGTCCATTTTTGATCCTTTTTTCTCGTTTCTAAACGTGCAAAAAAGGGGTCGGAGAACCCCTTTTTCACTTTATTCTTCTGTATTTTCGGTAGTTTCAGTATTTTCGATATTTTCGGTAGTTTCAGTATTTTCTTCTTCCTCTTCTTCACGAGGTGCCCTTGCCACGGATACTACCTTCACATCCGGGTCGGGACGCATTAGGATAACGCCCTGGGTGTTTCTGCCCACGGTATTGATATCTTCCGCTTTTAATCGAATGACAACACCTGCAGAGGTAATCATCATAACGTCGTCACCGTCTTTAATGGAACGAACACCTGCAATGTTACCGGTTTTTTCGGTAATTTTATAGGTTTTAACCCCCATACCGCCACGGTTTTGTACCTTGTATTCCGAGTAGGAGGTACGTTTACCCAAACCGTTTTCGGAAACAATCAAAAGCTCGGTATCGTCATGCACCACGCTCATACCAACCAGTCTGTCACCGGCTTTCAGCTTGATACCCCGAACCCCACGAGTAACACGTCCCTGGCTTCTGATATCGCTGATTTTAAAACGGATAGACATACCTAAGTAAGTAGTTAACACCACTTCTTTGGAATCATCCACAATTTTTACCTGCATGAGCTCGTCATCATCATCCAAAGCGATCGCTCTCAAACCGCCGGAACGGTTGGTATCGTATTCCATCAGCTCGGTTTTCTTGATAACACCGTTTTTGGTAGTCATTACCAGATACTTGTCTTCTTCAAAGCCCTTCATGGGGATGGTTGCCGAGATGGTTTCACCCGGCTCTAAATTGAGCAGGTTCACAATAGCAGTACCCTTCGCCGTACGGGAGGCTTCGGGAATCTGATAAGCTTTCAATTTAAACACTCTACCCGTATTGGTGAAAAACAGAATGTAGTTATGGGTGGAAGTAACAAACAACTCTTCCACAAAGTCTTCTTCACGGGTAGAAAGACCTGCAATACCCCGTCCGCCTCTGTGCTGGCTGCGGAAGGTATCGGTAGGCTGACGCTTCACATAACCTAAATGGGTTAAGGAGATTGCCATTTCTTCCTCTTCGATTAAGTCTTCATCATCAATCTGAGAATAATCGAAAGTGATTTTGGTACGGCGGGCATCGCCGTATTTATCTTTGATTTCGGTTAATTCGGTTTTAATGATATCCAAAACCATCTGCTCGGATGCCAAAATTTCGGCATAGTATGCAATTTGTTTGATGATATCAGCCAGTTCGTTTTCAATTTTTTCTTTTTCCAAGCCCTGCAATTTCTGGAGTCTCATATCTAAAATTGCCTGTGCCTGAATTTCGGAGAAGCCGAATTTTTCCACCAAGTTTTCTTTGGCGTTGTTATAGGATGCACGAATGGTGGCAATAACTTCGTCGATATGATCCAGTGCTTTCTTTAATCCTTCCAAAATGTGGGCTCTTGCTTCGGCTTTTCGTTTATCGTAAATGGTTCTGCGGATAATAATATCCTTCTGATGGTCAATGTAGCAATCCAGCACTTCACGGATGTTTAACACCTTGGGCTGACCGTCTACCAGAGCTAACATGATTACCCCGAAGGTATCCTGCATTTGGGTATATTTATACAGGTTATTTAACACAATGTTTGCCGCCGCATCTTTTTTCACTTCGATGACAATACGAACCCCAACATCCTTGTCGGACTCGTCACGAAGGTCAGCAATGCCGTCCAAACGTTTTTCGTGTACCAATTCTGCGATTTTTTCAATCAGACGTGCTTTATTCACCTGATAGGGCAGCTCGGTTACAATAATTCGCTGACGGTTGCCATCATCCTCAATTTCTGCCTGGGCACGAACGATAACCTTCCCTCTGCCTGTCTGGAAATAGGAACGGATGCCGCTTTTTCCCATAATGTTACCTGCGGTGGGGAAATCGGGACCCTTGATATAGTCCATAATTTCTTCAATGGTGATTTCAGGATTATCAATGGTGGCGCAGATGGCATCAATACATTCGGTTAAGTTGTGAGGAGGAATGTTGGTTGCCATACCAACCGCAATCCCTGCAGAACCGTTTACCAAAAGATTGGGGAAACGGGAGGGTAACACGGTGGGTTCTTTCAAGCGCTCATCAAAGTTGGGGGTAAAATCAACAGTTTCTTTGTCAATTTCCTTTAACATCAGCTGTGCCAAACGCGCCATTCTTGCTTCGGTATAACGGTAAGCAGCAGCAGGGTCCCCGTCAATGGAACCGAAGTTCCCCTGACCGTCTACTAAGGGATATCTGAGAGAAAAGTCCTGTGCCAGACGAACCAAAGCATCGTAAACAGATGCGTCACCGTGGGGATGATAACGACCTAACACGTCACCAACGGTAGTTGCACATTTTCTGTATGCCTTGTCGGGAGTTAACCCGTCTTCGTGCATGGTATATAAAATTCTTCTGTGTACCGGTTTTAAGCCGTCACGGACATCGGGCAAGGCTCTTGCCACGATAACCGACATGGAATATGCCAGATAGGCAGATTTCATCTCATGGACCAAATCAACCGGAACAATATGTTCATTTTCAAACATTTGAGTATCCATAAACTGTTCTTCCTTTCTGACAAACTAAATATCTAAGTTGGAAACGTATTTTGCGTTGGTTTCAATAAACTCACGGCGGGGTTCCACCTCTTCGCCCATTAAGACGCTAAAGATCTTGTCCGCTTCAATAGCATCGTCTAAAGTCACCTTCAAAACCGTTCTGGTGGCAGGGTCCATGGTGGTTTCCCACAGCTGGTCGGGATTCATTTCACCAAGACCTTTGTATCGCTGCACATTGGCATCGTTTCCAATTTCTGCCAGTGCTTCTTTCAATTGATCGTCGGTATATGCATAACGGGTATTTTTGCCTTTAAACACCTTGTATAACGGTGGCTGTGCCAAATATACATGACCTTCTTCAATCAAGGGACGCATATAGCGGAAGAAGAAGGTTAAAAGCAGGGTTCTAATGTGAGAACCGTCCACATCGGCATCGGCCATAATGATGATTTTGCCGTAGCGGAGTTTTTCCACATCAAAGTCTTCCCCGACTCCCGCACCTAAAGCGGTAATTACGGGGAGCAGTTTTTCGTTGCCGATAACTTTATCAATACGCACCTTTTCTACGTTCAGCATTTTACCCCAAAGCGGTAAAATTGCCTGGAAGCGACGGTCTCTGCCCTGTTTTGCACTACCGCCTGCAGAGTCCCCTTCGACAATGTAGATTTCGGTAAATTCATTATTCTTTTCGGAGCAATCTGCCAGTTTACCGGGCAGACGGGTATTTTCCAATGCGGTTTTTCTTCTGGTTAATTCTCTTGCTTTTCTCGCCGCTTCTCTCGCACGGGATGCGGAGAATGCTTTTTCTAAAATCAGCTTGCCCACACCGGGATTTTCTTCTAAGTATGCGGCAAAGGCATCCTGCATCATACCCTCGGTGGCGGTTCTTGCTTCAGAGTTGCCCAGTTTGGTTTTGGTCTGACCTTCAAACTGTGCTTCCTGAAGTTTTACGCTGATGATGGCAGTTAAGCCTTCACGAACGTCTTCCCCGCTTAATGCCTTGTCGCTGTCTTTTAACATGTTACGCTTTTTGGCGTAATCGTTTAAAATACGGGTTAATGCGGATTTGAAGCCGGTTTCGTGCATACCGCCTTCGGTGGTGTTGATGTTGTTTGCAAAGCTTACCAGATTCTCGCTGTAGGAATCGGTATATTGCATTGCAATTTCCACAATCATATTTTCCTTCTCTTTGGAAAGGTAGATTACATCGGGATGCAGGGGCGTTTTTTCCTGATTGATGTATTCCACGAAGGATTTGATGCCACCTTCGTAATATAGTTCGTTGAAAATTTCTTCCTCAGGACGCTTGTCCTTAAAATTGATGTGAATACCCTTGTTTAAAAATGCCTGCTCTCTTAAGCGGGTTAAGAGAACATCGTATTCAAACTCAACGGTTTCAAAGATGAGAGAATCCGGCATAAAGGTAACGGTGGTACCTTTTTTGTCTGTATCGCCGATGATTTCCAGCTTGGAAGCCACCTTACCACGTTCATAACGCTGTTTGTAGATGTGTTCCCCGTTGGAAACTTCAACCTCCAGCCATTCGGACAGCGCATTTACAACTGAAGAACCTACCCCGTGCAAACCGCCGGATACCTTGTATCCCCCACCGCCAAACTTACCGCCGGCATGGAGAATGGTGAATACCACTTCCACGGTGGGGATGCCCATTTTCGGATGAATGCCAACCGGAATACCGCGTCCGTCATCACAAACGGTGACCGAATTATCGGGATTGATGGTAACATCAATGTTTTCGCAGTACCCTGCCAATGCTTCGTCAATGGCGTTATCCACGATTTCATACACCAAATGGTGCAGACCTCTCACCGAGGTGGAGCCAATATACATACCGGGACGCTTTCTGACAGCTTCCAAGCCCTCCAATACCTGTATTTGGTTCTCGTCATAGACGGTTTCCACTTTTTCGTTCAATTCTTCAGCCATGCTATATCTCATCCTTTCTTCTGGGATTTTCGCAAAATTAGTTACCTATGTATCTAAAAAACAAGTCCTTTTCTGTTTTGTATGGTGCGGGAGGCAAGGGGCGATAAATACCCGATTTCCACCCCGTCTTTCACGGCTAACACAAAGGATTTCGGAAGCTCATCCGATATGGCAATCAAACGGTCATCCTCTTCCAGTGTTTTTAAGTATTCCATGGTGAAGGAAGATTCCGAGATATGGTCAAAATCAAAAACGCCGATAATATCCTGTTCATTTAACACAAAGTCGTTCCCGATATGAAGATACATCCCGTTTCCTCCTTTCACAGTCGTCTTGGAAAGAGCTTTCATTTTTCCCTACGGGAAAAATGAAAAAATATAAAAACAATACACCTATATTATTCTAACACAAAACCTTCAAAATGTAAAGGGTTTTTGGGAAAAAAATCAGGTTTTTTGCGAAAAATCTGCCGGAAAAACAGTTATTTTTCAAGGCAGGAAACAAGACTGTCTCGATTGCATACCAAAACCTCCCGTTCATCTTCAAAAAAACGTGTAATTTTCCGGGCATTACAGCTGCTTTTGTCATCTGTGACCACAATGATTTTCCGATCACAGATACCGGTGTCGTTTTTATAATTCTGAAACAAAAGTGCTCTCACCATTTCTTCGGGACAGCAGTCCTCATCCTTCAGAAGAAGAAGGGTATAAACGCACTTTCCCCGAAGATACTTTTTCTCTCCGAAAAAGGCTCGCAAAAAGAATATCAGCGAGAAAATTCCATATGCCGAACAAAACAGCATCACTCCGTAAAAAAACGTCTCTCTCATCCAAATACCTCCCAATTTGATATCCGCCCCGCCTTGCCGTTCCCGATAGTTCATTGTATGCCATGTGCATCTTACGGGTGAAAGAAAAAAATGGGAAAAACGAAAAATCTATTGCTAAATTTTTATTTCTGTAGTATACTGTTGATACTAATTTTGCACATACGCCCTCCGGGCGTTCTGATAGAAGGAGTCCACGATGCCCCATTACACGCCTAATCAACAAAAAAATAACCGGATCATTGCGGTTTGTCTGTTTCTTTTGGTTTGTTTTTTGATAGGAGCAGAACTGTTTCTGACACAAACGCCACAAACAGAAAACACCGAGGTTAGTGCAACAGAACCTATTCCCACACCATCGCCGTTACCTACGCCCTCTCCTACTCCGTTTCCCACCAAGGAGCCGGTGGAAATTCCCATTTCCGAAATTTCTAAGGATCCTTATCCGGAGCTGTATGGAGATAACCCCAACCAGGAATTTGCTCCGCCCGAAGAAAACGTGGTTTACCTGACCTTCGATGACGGACCCTCCAATTCCACTCCCGCTTTATTAGAAGTGTTGAAGGAGGAAGGCGTTCCCGCCACCTTCTTCATTATGGAAGATGCTTTTCCAGAAGTTTTAAAGCAAATTTATGCAGACGGACATACCCTTGGCGTACATACCCATTCCCACGATTATGGATACGTATACTGGACAAAATCCGCATTTTTGGCTGACTTTTGCAGAAGCTATCATAATATCTGGGATACCACAGGATACCGTCCCCGTATTTTCAGATTTCCCGGCGGGAGCGTCAATTCTTACAATCGCCATTTAATTTGGAATTTGGTCACAGAAATGGAACGCCGTGGGTTTGTATACTATGACTGGAATGTGACCTCAGAGGATGCTTCCAGTGCCAAAACCTATGAAGAACAACTGGAAGCACTGCGCAAGTATTCTGAAAAGAAATCCCGTATCATTGCATTGCTGCACGATACCGATAAAAATCCCTGGATTGCCCTTGTGGTAAAAGATTACATTCACTATATGAGAGAACGAGGATACCAATTCAAGGCTTTGGATTCCTCCGTAAAACCCATTCATTTCCCCCTGCCGTAACACCGTAAGAAAGGAGTTTGCAGTTTGGAAACAAAAACTGTGTATCAAACCCTGGAATTTGATAAAATATTAATCCGTGCCAAAGAGTATGCCGTGCTGGAAGAAACGAAGGAAAACATTTTAAATTTGCAGGCAGAAACCACTTTGGGCGCGGTTTCCCGTCTGCTTTGTCAAACAGAGAGTGCTATGTCGCTTTTGGTAAAAGCAGGCAGTCCTCCCATCTACGCTTTTGGTGAAATGAGGGGGATTATCAAACGATTATCCATCGGCGGCTCCCTATCTCAAGGGGAGCTTCTTTCAGTTGCCACGCTGTTAAAATCCGCACGGTGCCTGAAAGAATACTTTGCTGACAATAAAACGGAAATTTTCTCCGATTACGAATACCGTCTGACTACCCAAAAACGGTTGGAGGACGAAATCTTTATGAAGATTATTTCCGAAGACGAGGTGTCAGACAATGCCAGCGACGAGCTTTATAAAATCCGCCGTCAAAAAATTTCTGCCAACAACAAAATCAAAGAAACACTGCAAAAATACACCAATTCCACAAACTATAAAAAATTTCTGCAAAACGCTGCAGTTACCCTACGAAATGACCGTTACGTGTTACCTGTAAAGCAGGAATACCGCAACGAAATTCCGGGGTTGGTGCATGACTCCTCCGACTCGGGTGCCACCGTGTTTATTGAGCCTATGGCAATCGTTACCTTAAATAACGAACTGAAAGATTTGGAATCCAAAGAAAAAGAAGAAATTGCAAAAATCCTCATTTATTTAAGCGGTCAGCTATCGGGTATCTGGGAAGAAACCAAAGTGTCTCACGCTCTGATTTTGGATTTGGACTTTATCTTTACCAAAGCAAAATACAGCCGTCATTTAAAAGGCGAAATCCCCTTGTTAAACGATCAGGGAAAAATTATCCTAAAAAAAGCACGGCACCCCCTGTTAAATCCGGAAACTGCTGTCCCCATCGACATTGAAATCGGTGACGGCTGCGATACCTTGGTCATTACAGGTCCCAACACAGGCGGAAAAACCGTGTCCCTAAAAACTTTGGGGCTTCTCACCTTAATGGCACAAAGCGGTTTTGCCATTCCCGTATTTATGGGAAGCGAAATTGCCGTTTACGAAAATATCTTTGCCGATATCGGCGACGAACAAAGCATTGAGCAATCCTTATCCACCTTCTCATCGCATATGACAAGGATTGTTTCTATTTTGCAAAACGCCACCTTTGGAAGCCTTGCCCTCTTTGACGAATTGGGTGCAGGCACAGACCCCACCGAAGGCGCGGCACTTGCCATTGAAATTATTGAATATTTAAGAAAACGGGGTGTGACCGTGGCAGCCACCACCCACTATCCCGAATTAAAATTATATGCACTTTCCCAAAAAGGCGTTCAGAATGCCTCCTTAGAGTTCTCTGTGGAAACGCTGATGCCCACATATCGATTGATTATGGGGATGCCCGGGAAAAGCAACGCTTTCGCCATTTCCAAACGTTTAGGCTTATCAGACGAAGTTTTAGAGGCTGCAGAAAAACGGCTGTCCGCAGATGCCATCCGCTTTGAAGATGTGCTGACTGTGATTGACGAGCAAAGAATCAAAGCAGAAAAGGATCAGCAGGAAGCCGAGCTCTTAAAAGAAAAGATTCGTGTTTTAGAAAAGGAATTGTCTTCCAAAAAAGATGATGCGTTGGCAAAAAACCGTGAAATTATCGAAAAAGCACGGCTGCAGGCCATGGAAATCATTGATGAAGCAAGAGAAAAAGCAGAAGACATTATCCACGCCTTAAATCAGGAAGCAAAAAATCAAAGAGACCGTGCAAAAGCCGTAGGTGAAGCCAGAAAGAAGCTGGCCGAAGAACGGCAGAATCAGGCACAAAAACTTGCCAACGAAGAAAAGAAGAAACAAAATCCCTTAACCGCCAAAGAACTAAGTGTTGGTATGACAGTGATGATGGACGATTTCGATACCCCCGTCACCGTGGACATCTTACCCGACGATAAAGGAAATCTGACCGTTTTGGCAGGGATTATGCGTATTAAAACCAATATTGCCAATCTGTCCCGTTGCGAAGCAAGAAAGCAAAAAGCACAGCACAGTCCCTATCGGAATGCCAGCGCAAGGAACAAGGAAATCCGTCCTGAATTAGACCTTCGCGGAATGAATTTGGAGGAAGCAGAATATGTGACTGAAAAATTTATCGATGATGCGGTATTAGCCAACATCCCCTCCGTGGTCATCATTCACGGAAAAGGAACTGGTATCCTTCGGGCAGGCATTCATCAACTGCTAAAGAAAAACAAATCGGTCAAATCCTTCCGTTTAGGAAACTTCGGAGAAGGCGAAGCGGGAGTAACTATCTGCGAAATGAAATAAGGAGATTTTTTAATATGAACCCAATCGGAGTAAAAAATGAACATCAATTTACCGTGACAGAAAGCCACGCCGCCATCACTTTAGAGAGCGGAAATGCAAATGTGCTTTCCACCCCTTACTTAGTGGCAATGCTGGAAAAAGCAGCACATGAATTATGCTTCCCCTACTTAGAAGACGGCACCGCTACGGTTGGCACCGAAATGAACCTGAAACACTTGGCAGCCACTCCCGTGGGAATGAAAGTCACTGTTTCGGCTACCGTAACCGAATGGGAAGGAAGAAAAATTGTCTTCTCTTTGGAAGCCTATGACGAAACAGAAAAAATTGCAGAAGGATGCCACACCAGATTTGTGGTGATGAAAGAAAAATTTCAAACCCGCTGCGATGCCAAATTACAAAAGTAAGTCAAACAAAAAAGCTGTTGCAAACCGCAACAGCTTTTTCTGTTCTTATTCTAAAACAGTTAATTCTTTCTCCAGCTTCGTGGTAGAATAGAGCTTGTCATTGTCTAAATAACAGGTATCTTCAATACGAATGCCAAATTCTCCCGGCAAGTAGATTCCCGGTTCATTCGAGAAAAACATACCGTTTTCAAACATTTCCGTACTATTTTTTCCTAAGGTGGGATGCTCATGAATTTTCACACCGACGCCATGTCCCAAGCTATGACCGAAAGCGCCCTCGTAGCCTCGCTTCTCAATATAGTCACGGGCAATTTTATCTGCATCGGCACAGGCTTTTCCCACACCGATAAAATCCAGCACCAATTTGTGTGCATCCAATACCGTTTCGTAAGCATGTTTTTGCTTTTCCGATACTTTTCCAAAAAATACAGTTCGGGTTACATCCGAGCAATATCCTTCATACACGCAACCGAAATCACAAAGCAAAGCATCTCCCACCGCCAGCTTTCGCATAGAGGGCTCTCCGTGAGGCATTGCAGCGTGGTCACCAAATAAAACAATGGTATCAAAGGAAGTTTTTTTAGCGCCCAAACGCATCATTTGATATTCCAGCTCTGCCTTTAATTCCTGCTCGGTAACCCCTTCCTTCACCAAAGAAAGCATTTTCAGATAAGCGGTATCCGCAATCCGCTGTGCTTGCTGAAGCTTGAACATTTCGGAAGCATCCTTTACCAATCGCAAATCCATAATCATAGATTTCACATTAGGGAAATTGGTATTGGGAAAATGATCCAAAAGCATCTTATAAAAGTGAACGGTTAAATACTGCTGTTCAATATAAACCGTAGATTCCGTCATCAATTCTTTCAATTTGGATACCAAAGAGCCTTCCGTCACCACTACAAAGCCTGCCTCATTCTCCCCTGCCATGGTTTCATAACGAAAATCAGTCAACAGATAGGCTTTATGATGGGTTACATACAGATGGATATTCGAGGAATTGATCCCCGTAAAATAAAAAGCATTTTTCGGGTCGCTGACCAGGATTCCTTCCTGCTCGGTCAACTGATTCCGCAATTTTTGTAGTCTTGATTCATAAAACTGTTTCATCGTTAAATCCTTATTTCAGCTGATTAAAATAATTTGCCATTGCCATGGCATCTTTATCCTGGGTACCTGCAGATTCGCAGATAATCATGGGAGTGAAGCCTTTTTTGTGGACTGCCTCCAAAAACGGCTCAAAATCGGGACCAAACTCGGTATCTTCAAAAGTGAGATGCCGTTTTTCTCCCTGGTTGGTATACTCGATTTTGGAAAAATGGCAATGAAAGATTTTTGCTTTTTCTCTGCCTAACTTTTTCTCCATTTTGTTTAGGAGCGTTAAGTAATCATCCTTGGTTTTCAAGCTGCCTAATGTACGGCAGTTTAAATGTCCGAAATCAATGGCAGGAAGCAGCATTTCGTGAGTGGTGCATATTTTGATGACTTCATCAAAATCCCCAAGCTGGTTGATTTTCCCCATCACTTCAGGACAAAGGTAAATCCCCTCATAGCCTTCCTCTTTGGCACGGGTCAGAGTTTTATGCAACGTTTCTAAAGAAAGCTCATAGGCTTTGGCACGAGTCATTTTCGCGCAGGAGCCGGAATGAACCACAATGCGGTCTGCCCCCATTTCTTGTGCCACCCGAAAACAAGCCAACAGATACTCCACACTCTTTTCCCGTTTTTCTGCCTCCGTAGAAGAAAGACTCACATAATACTGGCTGTGAATAGACAAATGCACCCCGTGTTTTTTCGCTTCTTCTCCTAAGATTCGAGCGCTGTCTAAGGAGATGTGAACACCTTTATTGCATTGGTACTCATAGCCGTTTAGTCCAAGCTTGGCAAGATATTGGGGTCTGTCTAAAGAGGATTTATACCCATCATCATAATACTGTTCACTGTTTCCGCCGGGTCCAAAAATAATACTCATACATCTATTTCCTTTTTACAATTTTTTTCTCAAAGAACCGCCGAAGCTTCATGCCACGACCTTTATCGGGTCCGTACGGCTTTACCATGGCAGAACGGATACCCAGAAGCTTTGCACATAAAATATCGGTAAAAAACTGGTCACCTACCAACAGAACTTCTTTTTTAGAATACCCCTTGATAAGCTTTTTCAAACGAAACGGCAGAGGTTTTAAGGAATATCCGTGTGCTTCAATCCGATGTTCTCCGAAGGCTTTTTCGATGCGGTGAGTTTTGCCGTTGGAGGCAACCATCACACGGATTCCTATTTTTTTGATGTCTTCCACCAACATGACTCGTTGGGGTAAAATATAATCCGTCTGCGCCTCAATCAATGTAGCATCGGCATCTAAAATCAGAAGACGGATGTTATGCTGTTGTAAAAAAGCAGGAGTAAGCTCTTCCACGCTGTTTAAGAGATAATCAGGTTGCAGGCTCATAACAATTCCTCATCATGTTTTTGTGATTCTTTTTTCGGATAAAAGCATTTTGTTCTGTTATCAGTTTATCACAGTCAACAAAAAAATTCAATAGAAATCAAAAAAAACATTGACAAACAAACTTTCATTTGATATAATAGCAATGTTGCAAAATTAAACCTTTGCATGCGCCTTTACCTCAGCTGGATAGAGGGTTCGGCTACGAACCGAAATGCCGGGGGTTCGAGTCCCTCAAGGCGCGCCAAAAAAAGAGCAGATGCCGTAAGGTGTCTGCTTTTTTATTGCAAAAGTGCCGCAGAGGGACTCGAACACTGAGAGGGCAACGAGCGTACTCTACAACAACACGAACAAACATTCGTATTTTATATTGACAAATCTTAGAAAAAGGTGTATGATAAAAAAAAAGATTTTCTCAAAGGAAGGAGGCACCAAAGATGAGCACCACAGAACGAATCACAGGGCTTGTGGAAGAAGTCATCTATTATAACGACGAAAACGGCTATGGCGTGGTCGCTTTGGAAACCTCCGACGATTATGTGAACTTAGCGGGAAATCTTCCCATGATTGCCGAGGGCGAAAGCATTATTGCCTACGGCAAATGGGTGGAACACCCCAAATTCGGCACCCAGTTTCAATGTGACTATTACGAACCTCATTTTGAGCAGGATACTGCCTCTATTTATAAATTTTTATCCAGTGGATTTATCCGTGGTGTTGGTCCTGCAACGGCGAAAAAAATTGTGGACCAATTGGGGGAGGAAACCTTGGAAATCATTGAAAAATACCCGGAACGGCTATCAGAAATTTCAGGAATTTCTCTGCCAAAAGCGGTACTCATTCATAGAGACTACATGAAAAAAATCGAAGTGCAGAATGTGGTGTCATACTTTATGAAATTTGGTCTTTCCCCTGCCATTGCGGTAAAGGTGTATAACACGTTGGGAAGCGGAGCCATTAAGCTTTGTAATCAGAATCCTTACATCATCTGCGAAAAAGTGGAAAAAATCGGATTTTTAACCGTAGATAAAATTGCGGAGGAAATGGGAATCCCAAAAAATTCCATGGAACGGCTGAAATCGGGAACCATCTACCTGATGCATCAGGCAGCCTACAACGGCCATACCTGTTTTCCGAAAACCGAGTTGATTTACGAGGCGGGCGAACTGCTAAACATCTCCCAGACGGAAGTGGAAAATGCCATTTCCTTGCTTTTAACAGAAGGAAAACTCATCAGCACTAAAAAGGATGACACCGTGTTTTATGCACTTCCCCACTTTTATCTGGCAGAAAGCTACATAGCTTTGCGTCTTCAGGCATTAAAACAAACCAGATGCGAGGATTTATCTAAAAAGCTGGATGTGGATGACCTTTCGGATATTGCACTTTCTCCCGAACAAAGAGAGGCGATTACCGAAGCCTTAAAACAAAAAGTACTCATCATCACAGGCGGCCCCGGAACAGGAAAAACCACAGTGATTAAAAACCTGCTCACCGCTTTTGATACCTTAAATAAAAAAGTGATTTTAGCTGCCCCCACCGGACGTGCCGCCAAACGAATTTCCGAAGTAACCGGAAAAAACGCCAAAACCATTCACCGTCTCTTAGAAGTGACTCATTCAGGTGGTGACCGTCCTCAATTTGAGAGAAACGAGCAGAATCCCGTGCGGTGCGACGTGGTGATTGTGGATGAAATGTCCATGACCGATTCTTTGCTGTTTGAATCGTTCCTCAGAGCATTCACAGAGAAAACCCGCATTATTATGGTGGGTGACTGCGACCAGCTTCCTCCCGTGGGAGCAGGTAACGTGCTAAAGGATATGCTATCGTCAGACGCTATCCCCAAAATCAGCTTTCATCAAATTTTCCGCCAGGAAAACACCTCCCGCATCGTGGAAAATGCCCACCGCATTTTAAATTTTCAGGAACCCCTTTATAACGAAGAAAACAGTGATTTCTTTTTTGTGGGAAGCCAAAACGGTGAGGATACCGTGGCAACGGTTTGCGATTTGGTGGAAAACCGTTTACCCAATTTTTTGGATATTGCTCCCGATAAAATTCAAGTGTTAACCCCTATGCGAAAAAGTGTGCTGGGTTCAGTTGCCTTAAACAACGCTTTAAAACAAACGCTGAACCCCATCCGAAAAAATCAACCTCAGAAATCGGCAAACGGATACACCTTTTCCAAGTTTGACCGTGTGATGCAGACCAAAAACGATTATGACATTGAATGGGAAACCGAAGACGGTTACCGTGGACAAGGCATCTATAACGGGGATATGGGCATCATCACCGAAATTGATTTGGACAACAAGGAGATGACCATTCTCTTTGACGATGACAAAATTGTGCACTACGATTTTTTAAAGCTGGAAAATTTAGAGCTTTCCTATGCAGTGACGGTGCATAAAAGTCAGGGCAGCGAGTTTGATGCCGTGGTGATTCCTTTGGTATACGGCTACCCTCAGCTGATGACACAAAATCTTTTGTATACTGCGGTTACCCGTGCCAAATCCTTCGTTTGTATTGTGGGACGTAAATCCTGCGTTACGGGAATGATTCACAACAACACCGAGCAAAAACGCTATACCAATTTAAAAGATTTCTTGGAAGATTCAAAGGAAGCACCGTTTTAACACCCGAAGGGTGTCATTCAGAGGTGCATCGGGGCAACGAAGAAGCCGATTTTCATGAATGATCACATCACCAATAAGATTCCTCGCTATCGCTCGGAATGACACATATAAAAAAAGATTGGACTCTTTTCTTAAGAATCCAATCTTTTTTTTATTTGCGATTTTGTGGCAGTAACCAATCCTAAAAGAATTAGTACATACCGCCCATTCCACCCATACCTGCCTGGGGTGCTGCCGGTTCGGGTTCTTTGATATCAGCAACCAGACTTTCGGTGGTTAATACCATAGCTGCCACGGATGCTGCATTCTGCAGCGCATTTCTGGTAACCTTGGTGGGATCAACAATACCGGAGGACAGCATATCCACATATTCTTCGGTTAATGCATTATAACCCACGTTTTTCTTCTGCGCATACACTTTATCCACAATCACAGAACCTTCCACGCCTGCGTTTTTCGCAATCTGACGAACGGGTTCTTCCAAAGCTTTTAACACGATTTTTACGCCGGTTTTTTCGTCGCCTTCGGTTTTTGCAACTAATTTTTCCACAGCGGGAACAGCATTTAAGAAGGCGGTTCCGCCACCTGCTACAATCCCTTCTTCCACAGCTGCTTTGGTTGCAGCCAAAGCGTCTTCAATACGAAGTTTCTTTTCTTTCATTTCGGTTTCGGTTGCAGCACCAACTCTAAGAACTGCTACGCCACCAGAAAGTTTTGCCAGTCTTTCCTGCAGTTTTTCTTTGTCAAATTCGGAAGTGGTTTCTAAAATCTGAGCTTTAATCTGATTTACTCTTGCTTTGATAGCAGCTTTATCACCGGCACCGTCTACAATGATGGTGTTTTCTTTCTGAATTTTCACCTGTTTAGCTCTACCTAACTGGAACAGCGTGGTTTCTTTTAAGTCCAAGCCTAATTCATCGGAAATCACTTCACCGCCGGTTAAGATAGCAATATCCTGAAGCATTGCTTTTCTTCTGTCGCCAAAACCGGGTGCTTTCACGGCAACACAAGTGAAGGTGCCTCTTAATTTATTTAATACTAAGGTGGTCAGGGCTTCCCCTTCAATGTCTTCTGCAATGATTACAAGCTTTTTACCCTGCTGAACAATCTGTTCCAGTAAGGGCAGTAAGTCCTGAATGGTGGTGATTTTTTTATCGGTAATTAAAATGTATGCATCGTCTAAGATAGCTTCCATCTTGTCGGTATCGGTAACCATGTAAGGAGAAATGTAACCACGGTCAAACTGCATACCTTCTACCACTTCGCATAAGGTTTCTGCGGTTTTGGATTCTTCCACGGTGATAACGCCGTCTGCAGTTACTTTTTCCATAGCATCTGCGATTAAGGTTCCGATATATTCATCTGCTGCAGAGTTTGCCGCAACACGGGCAATGTCTTCTTTACCCTTAATTTTTCTGGAGTTTTTCTTGATTTCTTCCACAGCGGTGGCAACTGCCATAGCAATCCCTTTTCTTACGATCATGGGATTTGCACCTGCCGCAATGTTTTTTAAACCTTCACGAACCAGCGCCTGGGCTAACAAAGTTGCGGTAGTGGTACCGTCTCCTGCCACGTCGTTGGTTTTGGTGGCAACTTCTTTGACCAGCTGTGCACCCATATTTTCAAAAGGGTCTTCCAGCTCAATTTCTTTTGCGATGGACACACCGTCATTGGTGATTAAGGGTGCTCCGAATTTTTTATCTAAAACCACGTTTCTGCCTTTAGGGCCTAACGTAATTTTCACGGTATCCGCCAACTGGTTGATACCCCGTTCTAATGCTTTTCTGGCTTCTTCGCCATAAATAATCTGTTTTGCCATTGGTATCTACTCCTTTATTTCTATTAAACATAAGTTATTGCAAAAGAAGACTCAGCTTTGAGTCCGAAGATTAAAAAATTAGTCTTCCACTTTTGCTAAAATATCTGCCTGACGCAGCACAATATATTCGGTACCGTCTAATTTTACTTCGGTGCCTGCATATTTATTGGTGATAACCTTATCACCAATAGCTACTTCCATTTTAATTTCTTTGCCGTCTACCGTTCCGCCGGGACCAACTGCCACAACTTCTGCCATTTGAGGCTTTTCTTTGGCAGATCCTGCTAAAATGATACCGCTTTTGGTGGTTTCTTCTGCTTCTACCATACGGATGACAACTCTGTCACCCAAGGGTTTTAAATTCATGTGTAATTCCTCCAATATTCTTTATTTCCATAGGATTTCCGACAATTTTAGCACTCTTTCGGTTAGAGTGCTAATTCATTATAGTAAACCCTACCAATAATATCAATCATGGATAAGTCTAAATATTTTAATTTACGATTGTTTTTCTATTGATTTCTTTGTTTTTTAAAGTTTTTTATAACTTTTCCGTTTTTTGTAAAAATTCAGTATTTTCAGGGAATTTGCAAAAAGTTGACCAAAAGCGGAGCAAAAATATCAAGAAAAAACACCGAGGAAAATCCCCGGTGTTTACTTCATGCAAATTTACAGCAAGGTTTTCATAGCAGCAGGCGCACACAACGGCCATCCCACCAAAGAGAATACCAGGTAGAATGCCACTGCGGACAGCAGCCACACAATGAACATTGCATAAGGATGATTTTCGGCATCCAGTTCCATGACATTCGGAAGCAATGCCATCATCAAAAAAGAACCCAACGACATACCTAAACAAGCAACGATTACCGGAACAGTAAATGCAGAAATTATCCCCATGGGATTCATCATAGCCCCAATTCCGATTTCTGCAGAAACGAAGAAGGAGCTTACCGCACCAACCAAAACGAAGGGAGTCAGCACTAAGCTGTTTACGGAAGATACTTTCAGCATGGTGTTATAATCTGCTTTTCCTTTGAAAATTTTTGCTGCTACCGTAAATAATGCAGGAATTAAAAACGCCATACCGGCAGTCAACACCAGTCCAACCAGAATCACCAGAGGAATGGAGAAGGTAGCCTGCTTAATTGCTTCGTTTGCTACCGAAGACATTGAGCCGCCACCCAAGGATGCCAGTCCCATTGCGGATTCCAGCATGCCATTATATTTAGCTGCTAAAATAGTTACCAGAAGTGCCACCGCAATTGCTTGGATTCCAATCATCACATAGCAATGCATGGAAGTCCCGTTTGCCACAAATTCTTTGGCAACGCTAACCGGTTTTTTAATGAGTGCTACAAACATTTTCCAAACATCGTTTAATGCACCAACCAATGCATTGGAAGTCTGAGGAGCTGACTGGGGAGCCGTCTCACTTTCTGCAGGTTCCACCTGAGGTGCGCTCGCAGTCACTACTGGCTCTTCCTGAGGTGTCTGACAAGCACAAACTTCGCCTTCTGCCAGCTCTGTGCCGCAATACTTACAAAATGCCATAATAAATTCCTCCTGATTTTCATTTGATTGTGTTACCCACAAACATAGTAAGATTTTCCTATTAACATCATACCATACCTGACAAAAAAAGTCAATATCCTCCAAAAAGTTCTGAAATACCAACAAAAAAAGTGCCGCACCGAAGGGTGCAGCACTTTTAACAACTTGAGATTACTGTAATCTTGCTTTTAATCCTTCCAGCTCAGCTGCCAGTTCTTTGGGCAGTCTGTCACCAAATTTTGCGAAGAATTCAGCAATGCCTTTGGTTTCTTCTAACCAAACTTCTTTGTCAACGCTTAACAGCTCGGTTAATACTTCATCAGAAATATCTAAGCCGGTTAAGTCTAAGTCTTCTTTCTTAGGCAGATAGCCGATTGCAGTTTCAACTGCATCAACTTCGCCTGCACATCTTGCTAAAATCCAGTTTAACACACGAACGTTATCACCGAATCCGGGCCAGATGAATTTGCCTTCCGCATTGGTTCTGAACCAGTTTACATGGAAGATTAAGGGCAGCTTGTCGGTTTTGGTGCCCATATCCAGCCAATGCTGGAAGTAGTCACCCATATTATATCCGCAGAAGGGAATCATAGCCATGGGGTCACGACGAACCACGCCAACTGCACCTGCAGCTGCTGCGGTGGTTTCGGATGCCATGGTAGCACCCATAAATACACCGTGATTCCAGTTAAAGGACTGGTATACCAGCGGAGCGGTTTTTGCACGTCTGCCGCCAAATACAATTGCAGACAGCGGAACGCCTTCGGTGGATTCAAATTCGGGAGAAATGCAAGGGCACTGACAAGCAGGAGCGGTAAATCTGGAATTGGGATGAGCACCTTTTACGCCGGAATCCGGAGTCCAGGGGTTACCCAGCCAGTCGGTACCGGTTGCCGGAGCGTCACCGTCCATACCTTCCCACCAAACAGTGTTGTCATCTTTTAAGAATACGTTGGTGAAGATGGTGTTCTTCATGGTGGTAGCCAGAGCGTTGGGGTTGGTTTTGTTGGAGGTACCGGGAGCAACACCGAAGAAACCTGCTTCAGGGTTCATAGCCCACAGTCTGCCGTCTTTGCCAACACGAATCCAAGCGATATCGTCACCAACGGTATACACTTTATAACCTTTTAAAATAGAGGGCGGAATCAACATTGCCAGGTTGGTTTTACCGCAAGCAGACGGGAATGCTGCTGCAATGTATTTTACTTCACCTTTGGGATTTTCTAAGCCTAAGATGAGCATATGTTCAGCCATCCAGCCTTCTTTTCTACCCAGGTAGCTTGCAATACGCAAAGCCAGACATTTTTTACCTAAGAGTACGTTTCCGCCGTATGCGGAGTTAATGCTCCAGATGGTGTTATCCTGGGGGAAGTGCATGATATATCTTTCGTCGGGATTTACATCTTTACAAGCGTGTAAACACTTGGTGAAGTCTGCGCTGTCTCCCAGCTGTTTTTCAGCCTGGATACCAACACGGGTCATAATTGCCATGTTTAATACAACATAGATGCTGTCGGTTAATTCGATACCAACTTTAGAGAAGGGAGAACCCAGCACGCCCATGATGAAGGGAATTACATACATCGTTTTTCCTGCCATGGAGCCGTCAAATAATTTACCTAATTTTTCGTAAGCAGCTTTGGGGTCCATCCAGTTGTTGGTGGGACCTGCTTCCTCAGCACTTTCTGCACAGATGAAGGTTCTGTCTTCCACACGTGCAACGTCATTCTGAGCAGTTCTATGATAAAAACATCCGGGTAATTTTTCCTGGTCTAAACGAATCATTTCGCCGGATTTACAAGATTCTTCTCTTAATTTTTCCAGTTGCTCTTCGGAGCCGTCAATCCACACTACGTTAGCGGGTTTTACCAGGGCTTTCATTTCTTCAACCCAGCTTAACACAAATTTGTTGTCAGTCATTTCTAATACTCCTTTTTCCATTTATATATAAGATTTTTCACAAAGGTTTTCTGAGAAATTTTCAAACAAAATCCTATTCTCAGCCATTATATCACCAGTATAGCACACTTTTTTTTATTTTGCAAGTCTTTTTTTGAATTTTTTTGGTTTTTTTCAGGACATTTTTATCGCTGATTTCTCTCATCCTGCATCAAATCGCTGAGTTTTGCAAAATCGGTAAGGGAAAGCTTCTCTCCGCGAACAGTTTCCGGCAAACCGCAGGCACAAACGAAATCATTTGCCGCCTCACGAGATATCAAGAAGCTTTGCATCAAGCAATTTGCCAAGGTTTTTCTGCGGTTAGAAAATGCCGCTTTCACCACAGAAAAGAAGTGCTTTTCGTTTTTTGGTGTGACTGCTTTTTCCTCCCGGAAGGTAAGCTTCATCACAGCGGAGGTCACTTTCGGAACAGGATCAAAGGCTTCCGGAGCAACCGTAAACAAAAGCTCGGTATCGCAATGATAATTACAAAAAACAGAGATAGCTCCATAATCCTTTTGAGTATGGTCTGCACAGATTCGTTTTGCCACCTCTAATTGCACCATCACCGTTAAAGATTTTAATCCGCAGGGATTCTCTACCAGTTTGGTAATAATGGGGGTGGTAATATAATAAGGTAAATTCGCTACCACAATCATATTATCGGTCACAATTTTGGATAAATCCGTTTCCAGAATATCTGCATTTAAAATCGTAAAATTATCACGGTGTCCGTGTTTTTTCACCAAATTGCGGTACAAACGGTCGTCAATTTCCACCGCCACCACATTTCTCGCCCGTTCCACCAACAAATCGGTAACAGCACCAAGTCCTGGTCCGATTTCCAACACATCGGTATCCCGGTTTACTCCCGATTGGGTTACAATATTATCAATCACGGAATCGTCCTGCAAAAAGTTCTGTCCCAGCGATTTTTTTGCCGCTATTTTTCCCATACTGGCTCTCCCCTTGCCTGTTTTCCAAATTTTCACATATTTATCATATCATAAAAGCTGTTACCTGTCAAACCTTCGAGATATCTTTTTTCGTATTTTTTACAAAAAATTGTTCATACTGTAAAGAAGACAAAAAAAGGAGGCAGACGATGAAAACAGGATTGGCACTGGCAGGCGGCGGTTCACGGGGTTCTTATCAGATTGGCGTTTGGAAGGCACTCAGAACACTTAAAATCTCCCCCGATGTGATTACAGGCACTTCCGTGGGAGCCTTGAACGGTGCTCTGATGGTGCAGGATTCCTACGATACGGCAGTAGAGCTTTGGGAAACATTAAACACTACCGCTGTGTTCGACTTCCCCAGGGAACCGAATTTTTTAGAGTATGCCAAAGCATTTTTCAAAAGCGGAGGTGTGTGTCGTCAGGGACTTGAAAATCTCATCAAAACCCATTTAAGCGAAGAAAAAATTCGTGCTTCCCGTATCCCTTTGGGGATGGTATTGGCAAAAAAAGACGACTTGTCCGCCCATCAAGTATTTACCGAGGATGTACCGTCCGGGATGCTGGGCGATTACCTAATGGCAACCACCGCCTGCTTTCCCATCGCAAAATGCCACACTATTGCAGGGGTGGAATACATGGACGGCGGTTACTGCGACAATCTGCCCGTTTGTTTGGCAAGATCCAAAGGAGCAGATCGGGTGATTGCGGTCAGCTTAGATCCATACAACCCGAAAAAGTTTCCTTTTGCCAAAGACACGTCAGTAATTTCAATATCCCCCAAATGGAATTTAGGAAACTGGCTGGTTTTTCGCAAAGAAAATACAGGGCGAAATATCCGGTTAGGGTATCTGGACACCTTAAAAGCCTTTGGTATATACGAAGGCGATGTGTTTACCTTTCAAAAAGATACGTTTGGAGAGCTTTTACGCAAACGGCAAATCGCCCTCTCCCGTTGGTACCGGTTTCTGAAAGCAAACGCTTTGCTCCCCACCGGTTCTGCTATGGAAATGCTAAAAGAATCTGCAGAAATCACGGGAAAGCTGTTAAAGCTTAGCCCCTTTTGTGTATATACGGCAGATTCTTTCTTAAAAGCTATAAAACGAAAACAATGCTGTCCCAAATCAGAGAAAGCACCGTCTCCGTTTGTTTTGGCAAAGCTGTTCCTGGAGCAACCTTGCAGGGTATTGGAGTTCCAAACAAAATACCCAAAAGAAACAGCTGCAGGAATTTTCCTCTCCGTGTTCCAATAAATAAAAAAGCACCCATCGGGTGCTTTTTCTTATTTGTTTTCCAAATATTCCATAATGGATTTTGCTGCAGTTTTTCCTGCCCCCATGGCAAGAATTACCGTTGCGGCACCGGTAACCGCATCTCCGCCTGCATACACACCCTCACGGGAGGTTTTCCCTCCTTCATTGGTGACGATACAGCCGTGAGAATTGGTTTCCAACCCTTCGGTTGTGCTCTTAATCAGCGGATTGGGAGAAGTTCCGATGGACATAATCACCGCATCCACGGGAAGCACAAAGTCGCTGTCTGCTTTTTCCACGGGACGGCGTCTGCCGGATTCGTCAGGCTCGCCCAATTCCATTCTCACACAGCGAATGCCCGAAACAAATTTATTTTCGTCTCCCACAATTTCTTTGGGATTTGTCAGCACATTAAATTGAATGCCTTCTTCCATGGCGTGTTCCACTTCTTCTTTTCTGGCGGGCATTTCCTCTAAAGAACGGCGGTACACCACATACACATTTTCCGCGCCTAACCGTTTGGCACAGCGGGCAGCATCCATAGCCACATTACCGCCACCTACACCTGCCACATTTTTCGCGTGAAGAACAGGCGTTTTTGCACCATTTCGGTAGGCT
>JAZNNT010000178.1:0-4666 GCA_045580405.1 Clostridia bacterium | reverse complement strand
CATAATTTTCGTACCCACAGGGCAGCCGATATCCTCCACAGATACGACCTCTCCTCCCTCACAGGTAAGCTTGGTGCCCGAAATAGCATCTTCCCTTCGGGTGATAATGGTAATTTTGGAAACCGCACAAATACTTGCCAATGCCTCGCCGCGAAAGCCCATGGTGGAAATGGCAAACAAATCTTCTTTCGCTTTTAATTTACTGGTGGCATAGCGAACAACCGAGAGGACTGCATCCTCACGGTCCATACCGCTGCCATCATCTGTTACCGAAATCCGTTTCTTACCGCCTTCTTCGATTTCCACGGTAATTCTGCCGGCACCGGCATCTTTGGCATTTTCAAATAATTCTTTCACCACAGAGGAAGGTCGTTCCACAACCTCACCTGCAGCAATCATATCGGATAATAACCGATCTAATACACGAATGGTTCCCATATGTACTTTCCTACCTAGATTTTTTTGGCTTCATTTACCAAATGATTTAAAAGGTTCAATGCTTCTAAGGGAGTTAAAGTGGTAACATCGGTTTTCTTTAGCTCTGCTACCAGATTCATGGACAGCAGCCCTGCAAAAGACTGATTGTCTTCTTCCTCCATAACGGTTGCAGGAGGAATTCTCATCTCGGTTTTATCTCCCTCTAAATCACGCACCAATGCTTGGGCACGTTTAATAACCTGATTGGGGATTCCTGCCAATTTGGCAACCTCTACCCCATAGCTGTCATCCGCGCCACCTTCAATAATACGGCGTAAGAACGTGATATCATCTCCACGTTTCTTCACGGCAACACAGTAATTTTTCACAGGGCTCATTTTATCTTCTAATTGAGTAAGCTCGTGATAGTGGGTTGCAAATAAGGTTTTTGCCCCAATTTTTTCACAAATATATTCCACCACAGCCCAGGCAATTGATAAACCGTCATAGGTGCTGGTGCCACGTCCGATTTCGTCTAAAATAATCAGGCTGTTTTTTGTGGCATTTTTTAAAATCGTGGATACTTCGGTCATTTCCACCATAAAGGTAGACTGCCCCATAGCCAAATCATCTGAAGCACCTACACGGGTGAAAACCTTATCTAAAACTGCTAAAGATGCAAATTTTGCGGGTACAAAAGAACCCATCTGCGCCATAATGCAGATTAGGGCAACCTGACGCATATAGGTAGATTTCCCAGCCATATTGGGACCGGTAATAATAGCAAAATGCTCCTTTTCGGTGAGCTTGGTATCATTTGACACAAACAGAACATCCCGTCTTGCCTGCTCTACCACAGGGTGACGGCCGTCTAAAATTTCAATCTGATTGCCTGTGTTAAATTCGGGTTTCACATAATTATATTTTAATGCCGTTTCATAAAAAGAGCATAAAACGTCTAAGTAACTAACCAAATCGGTTGTCTTTTTGATTCGTTCGGAGTTTTGGAAAATCATTTCCCGAATCTGGCAGAACACCTGATATTCCAGCTCGGTAATTTTTTCTTCTGCACTTAGCAGCACTTCTTCAATTTCTTTTAATTCACTTGTAATATAACGTTCGCAGTTGGCTAAGGTCTGTTTTCTGATAAAATAGTCCGGCACCAAATCCTGATAAGATTTGGTGACTTCAATATAGTAGCCAAATACCTTATTGTAACCGGTTTTTAATTTGGCAATACCGGTCTTTTCCCGTTCTTTATTTTCTAACTCCAGCAAAATGGTTTTGCTGTTTTTCTTCATGGCACGGATTTTATCAATTTCTTCGTGATAACCGTTTTTGATAATTTCTCCTTCTCGGATGGTTAAGGGTGCATCCTCGGAAATGGACGCATCAATTTCTGAAAAAATATCTTCCAACGAATCCCAGTCAGCATACATCTGTTTCCATAAAGAAGTGTTAAATCCCCCCACGAAATCTTTTAACTGGGGTAGCACCCGGAAAGAATCCCGAAGTGCCAGTAAATCTCTGCCGTTTACGGTTTTTAAAGAGATTTTGGATAATAGACGTTCCACATCGCGAATGTCTTTTAAGTAGGTGCGAATAGCATCCGCCGCCGGCTGATTGTGGGTTAATTCCTCTACCGCATCCAATCGGCGTTCGATTGCAGTGCGGTTTACTAAGGGCCTTTCGATAAAGCGCTTGAGCATTCTGGCTCCCATAGAGGTTTTGGTTTCGTCTAAAACACCGAACAAAGAACCCTGCCGTTTTTTGTCACGCATGGTTTCGGTAAGTTCCAAATTGCGTTTGGCGCAATCGTCAATTTCTAAAAAGCTTTTGGCATCGTAATAATCAAATTCCGTAATATGGCGAAGTTCGGTTTTCTGAGTTTTATCAATATAGTAAAGACAAGCTGCCAAGGAAAAATAAGAAAGCTCTTTTTTTATCAATGCATCTTTTTTCTCCCAAAAAGCATCAAAGCGTTTTGATAAATTTTCTTCCACACTGGAAAAAGTATACAGCGAATCCTCCATAGTTTCAAAGCGGGTGTTGATTCGCTCCTTCACAGAAGATACAAATGTTTTATGAATTAAAGCTTCGGAATTGACTAAGATTTCTGCAGGCGCATATTTTACCAGTTCACTAATCAGGTGAGAAATAAAATCTGCTCCCGTAAATTCAGTAGTAGACACATCCCCGGTGGTAATATCCGCAAAGGTAACCCCTGCTCCTTTTTTGGTGATATATGCCGATGCTAAATAATGATTGGATTTTTCGTCCAACGCATTGGTATCGGAAAATGTGCCGGGGGTAATAATGCGAACAACCGCCCGTTCCACGATGCCTTTTGCAGCTTTAGGATCTGTCACCTGCTCGCAAATAGCAACCTTATAGCCTTTTTTAATCAGTCTGGAAATATAAGTTTCGGCACTATGATACGGAACGCCGCACATAGGTGCACGTTCCTCCTGACCGCAATCTCTGCCCGTTAGGGTAATTTCCAGTTCACGGGATGCGGTAATGGCATCCGAAAAAAACATCTCGTAAAAATCGCCTAACCGAAAGAACAGCAAAGTATCCTCATAATCTTTTTTGATTTCAAAATACTGCTGCATCATCGGAGATAATTTTTCTACCTGCATAATCAATTCAACCGTCCTGTTCTAACATTCCTGCTCACCAACAAGTGACCAGGACATCACTTCGGTAACTTTTACCGTTACAAAATCGCCTTCCGATACATCGGTTTTGGCTTTATAGTTTATCACCTTATTGGTGGTGGTTCTGCCTTGACGCATCAAGGGATTATTTTTGCTTAAGCCTTCGTCAATAATTTCGTAAGTATGGTTTAAATAAGCCTCGTTGGCTTCTCTGCAAATCTCTGTTTGCACTTCCAATAACTCATTAAAGTTTTTAAGCTTTTCTTCATAGGTTCTGGGATCATCCATAATTGCTGCTTTGGTACCTTTTCTGGGAGAATAAATAAAGGTGAATAAATTATCAAAACGAACTTCTTTGATTAAGGATAAAGTATCATAAAATTCTTCTTCCGTTTCCCCGGGAAAACCCACGATAACATCAGAGGTTAAGGCAATATCAGGCACTGCTGCTCTGATTTTATCCACTAACAAAAGGTAATCCTCACGGGTATAACGGCGGTTCATTTCTCTAAGCACTCGGTTATTTCCCGCCTGAAACGGAAGATGCAAGCTATTGCAGATTTTTTGATTGGCTCCCATCACCGCAATCAGTTTGTCGGTTAAATCCTTGGGATGAGAAGTCACAAAACGAATTCTTTTAATCTGATCAATTTGGCAAATTGCAGCCAATAAGTCGGGAAAATCCAAGTCGTTTTCCAAATCCTTGCCGTAGGAATTTACATTCTGACCAAGCAAGGTCACTTCCTTTAGTCCTTTTTCGCAAAGAGCGTTGATTTCTGCTAAAATATCTTCTGATTTGCGGCTTCTTTCTCTGCCACGGGTATAAGGAACCACGCAATAGGTACAGAAATTATTGCAGCCGTACATAATGGGAATAGATGCTTTATACCATTTCTCGTAAACAACGGGAACGCCCTCTGCAATCACACCGTCTACCGACTCTACCGAGAATACCCGCTCCCGTTCGGTCAATACGTGGTGAAGCATTTTAGGAAACTCATGAATGACATGAGTGCCAAACACCATATCCACAAAGGGAAAGGTCTTTTTGATGCGTTCACTGGCATGGGGCTGCTGCATTAAGCATCCGCAAACACTGATGACCATATCAGGATTCTTTTTCTTTTTCGCTTTTAAGGTGCCAACCTTACCATACACCTTTACTTCTGCATTTTCACGGACAGAACAGGTGTTATAAATCACAAGGTCAGCATTTTTTTCATCGTCACCCTTTTGGTAGCCCATCTCAAACAGCATAGCATAAAGCTTGTCCGAGTCAGTTTCGTTCTGGGCACAACCATATGTAACTACTACAGCTGTTTTCTTGGTCCCCTCATTTTTTAAGCGGACATTTTTCATATATTCTTTTTGAATTTCTATCGTATCTTTGGAAACAAATTCTATCACGGTTTATATGCTCCTTATCACAAAAAATATCCGTTCGCTTTTTTGATGCGCGGGGGTAAAACTAAATTCATCGTATACCCCTTCTACCAAAAATCCGCATTGTTCGGCAACCTTTTTGATTTCCGAAACGGTATATCCTCTTTCGTAGTGGGTTTCTGATACCCGTCCGTAGGAACCGTCTT
>JAZNNT010000177.1:0-17625 GCA_045580405.1 Clostridia bacterium | reverse complement strand
ACTCAAAAATATAAATCAAACAAACAAGTATTGCATTTCACTTTACAATTGAGGTGTCAAAAATGGCGTTTCGGATTTGGTGTTTTAAGGGGTTACACGCTGTGCGAAAGTGCGAGGTGCAACAACCGACATTATGAGATAAAAAATGGCCTGTGGCATCTTTTTTCGACGCTGCAGGCCATTCTCTTTTTTGATTGTTTTTTACGTGTATGGAGGTAGTGGTTTTTTGGTTGGTTTTGTTCTAACTTTGTTCTAACTTTTCTTCTCGAAATTTGATTTTTTTGAAAATTCCTAAAATTAGGAACTTTTTAAATCGACCTTTTCAAAACCCAGTGATACCAACGATTTTCGAGGAATCAGATAACGCAAATTAATGCAAAATAAAGCGAGATAAAAAGGTGCAAATCCTCTTCAAATCCTACTGCCCCTGCCATATAAAAGTCTGTAACCATGAGGATTACAGACTTTTTTTGTTATATTAGTTGGAAAATGCTATGACAAGATGTCCAGATTTAGGATATCAGGAAACGGGATTTCTGTTTGGTCGGAAAGAATCAGAGTTTGCTCGGTGGTGCAAATTTTTAAGGCAGTTTCCTGCTTGGTATAATAAGCTCCGCCCTGCTTTTTTTGGTCGGCTACAAAATAGGTCACCAAAATTTTCGGTTGTTCCCCGTTATGCTCCAAAAGAAGCTGCAAGCTGCGGTTGATTTCTTCCTGTCTGGTTTCGGACAACAAGATTTTTCCGTCGGTTAGACGGGCGGTTTCCTCAATTGCTTCATCGTGTCCCGTTAAGGCTGCAAACGGTGCAAACTGAGCACCCCGTAACACTGGATCGGGAAAGTCTTTTTCAATTTCGGAATTGGGGTAAGGAGTATTTAAAATATCATGGTACAAAAAATCCAAAAAATTCACCTACGCTTTATGACCGCCAATCTGACGGTTTCTATCCATGGTTGTGGCACCTTCCTGCAAATTAGTGCCTTTTAATACGGCATTTTTGCCAAATTTATTCCGAAGACGGACGGTAGTTTCCTGAAGGCTCCGTTCCTTTTTTAACTGTTCTTCTTTTGCCTGCTTTTCATCTTGGTTGGTAAACAAATCCAACTGTTCGTACACAGGCTCCTTTTGGTAGCTTGTTTCCAATACCAAACGGTTTGCGGCTATGGTTACCCGTCGGACGGTTAAATGGGGGTCTATGATTCTTTCAAACAGTTCCATCATTCCCTCCATCATCAGCATGGTGGAGGAGGTCATTTGGGAAAGATTTACGGTGCCGTGAGCAGACTTTGGCGTTTTTCTGCCGTAACGGTCGGTTTCTACAGTGCCTTTGAAATGCTTGGTCACATTTTCGGTATCGTAACCGATGGTTAAGGTCAACTGGTCGGTCAGAAGCCGTTTTTCCACCAAATCCAATGCCATCAGTTCTGTCATCTCCCGCACAATGATTCGTGTTTTTTCGTAATCATAGGGGGAAGACAGAACTTGTCCCGAGCTTAAGCTGCGATTTTCCGGAATATAGGCTTTTGCTTCGGCAATATCGCAAGGTTCATAACCCCAGGCATGGTCGATGAGAAGTTTGGCATTGATCCCAAACAGTTTTTTTAAAATCTTTCTGCCGTCTGCCGATAAAGATGCACGGGCAATATCCCCCATGGTATACATCCGTCGGCTTTCCAGCCGTTTGGCAGAACCCTGCCCCACTCTCCAAAAATCCGTTAAGGGCTGATGATTCCAAAGCTCCTCCCGGTAGCTTTTTTCATCTAAGAATGCAATTCGCACACCGTCTCGGTCGGCAGGCATTTTTTTAGCTTTGACATCCATAGCGATTTTGGCAAGATACAAATTGGTGCCAATGCCGGCGGTAGCAGTAATTCCTGTGGTTGCAAGCACATCACGGATAATGAGCAAAGCCAATTCCCGTGCCGTTTTCTTATAAAAAGGCAAGTATGCCGTTAAATCAATAAAAACTTCGTCAATGGAGTATACTAAAATATCTTCATGAGAAACATATTTTAAGTAAACATCGTAAATTTTGGTGCTGTATTCCATGTAGTGTGCCATACGGGGAGGTGCCACCAGATATGATAATTTTAAAGACGGGTCCTTTTTCAAAAAATCTGCCTGATGAGATTCTCCCGAAAAGGCATGGTTGGGTGCATGGCGAAGACGTTCTTCATTCACCTCACGAACCCGCTTCACCACTTCAAACAGACGGGACCGCCCTGACAGACCGTACTGTTTTAAACTGGGGGTTACCGCTAAACAGATGGTTTTTTCGGTACGGGAGCTATCAGCAACCACCAGATTGGTTTTTAGCGGATCCAACCCTCGTTCCATGCATTCCACGGAGGCATAAAAAGACTTTAAATCAATACAAAGATATGTTTTTTTCATATTATTTTTCTTCCTCCGTTTTTCTATGATTGTATCATAATATTGCTCAATTTGCAAGGAAGGATGCAAATTTGACCAAAATTTGAAATTTTTTGTAATTTTTATAATTTGTTTTAATTTTTTCTTGCAATTTTCACAAAAATAAGATAGAATAATTTTATAAGTATTTTTGTCCGTATTATATAGACAAAAAAAGAGGTGATTTCCGTGAAAAAAATTGACGCAACCGTGCTGAAAGAAACCCGCTATATCGCTTTGGTTACCATTTTGTTGAGCGTAATTATGGAAGCAGTGTTTTTCTTTTGCAAAGCTTGGGATATTTCAGTACTTTTAGGAAATATCTGGGGAGCACTGGGGGCTGTTTGCAATTTTCTTCTAATGGGAATTACCGTGCAGAATGCTCTTAACAAAGAAGAAAAGGATGCCAAAACCTTGGTGAAATTTTCGCAAACGGCACGAATGTTTTTCTTATTGGCATTTGCTTTGGTGGGATATTTTGTCCCACAGTTTCATTTAATTGCAGTGGTGATTCCTTTCTTATTCCCAAGAATTGCCGTATCACTGCGACCGCTTTTTATCAAAGACTAATCCCAAAGGGGTGATAGATTTTGCAACAAAACAAGAAAAATCAAATAGAGCCAAAAACGAGCCGTCACTTTAAAATTGTGGATACCATCTACATTGTGATGATGATTCTGCCTTTGGTTGCAGGAATGCTGCTTCAGGTGTTAACAAAACCGCCAAGTGACGGTATTTCCTTAACAGGTGCCAGAATTTTCTTTACAATTCCGATGCCCATCCAGGATTTTCCGGTAACCGAATCGCAGATAAATTCCCTGCTTGTCACCGTGACCATTTTCTTTTTCTGCCTATATATGGCACACGGTATCGGAGAACGGATACATCTAAAACGTCAGCACTTTGCAGAGCTGATTGTGGAAAAGGTGGATGGACTGGTTTCAGAAAACATGGGCGAGGTATTTATGGGATATGCTCCCTTTATCATCGCCATGCTGGCATTGTCGGCAGTGTCCAGCTTAAGCTCTCTGATTGGCTTATTCCCTCCCACATCAGACATTAACGTGGTTGGCGGTTGGGCGCTTTTGGTATTTATTTTAATTACCTATTACAAGTTTACGTGCGGCCCTCTTTACTATTTAAAGAGCTTTACCGAACCTGTGGCACTCTTAGCCCCCATCAACTTCTTAAGTGAATTTGCAACACCCATCTCCATGAGCTTCCGTCACTACGGAAACATCCTGTCGGGAACGGTTATTTCCACCCTGCTTGCGGTGGCACTGTCCGGGCTTTCTGCGTTGGTATTTGGCTGGTTGCCCGGTTTACTGGGAGACCTCCCTTGGTTCCGCTTAGGGATTCCCGCAGTGTTATCCATTTATTTTGACGTGTTCTCAGGATGTCTGCAAGCGTCTATCTTTGCGATGCTTACCATGATGAACGTGGCAGGTGCATATCCGCAGGAAGAGTATGAAGCACGAAAGCAGAAAAAGCTCTTAAAAAAGCAAGCAAAAAAACAAGCAGCATAAACAAATTGAATATTAGAGAATATTAAAAAAATTCAAAAGTTTAAAAATTTAATTTCTATACACGGAGGAACTATTTATGGAACTCGCAATTGGTTTAATTTTAGGTGCATGTGCATTAGGTGCAGGTCTGGCTATGATCGCCGGCATCGGCCCCGGTATCGGGGAAGGTAACGCTGTGGCAAAAGCCTGTGAAGCAATCGGACGTCAGCCCGAATCGAAAGGTAGTGTAACCACCACCATGCTGATGGGTTGTGCAATCGCAGAAACCACCGGTCTGTATGCGCTGGTTATCGCTATTATTTTAATCTTTGTTGCCCCCAATCTTTTGGTAGACATTCTGGTAAACACCATGTCTCAGTTACCCAAATAAGTAAAATAACTGAAAACTGAAAGAACTCAATCCATACAGATAGGGAGCATGCAACATGCAAACATTACCGATTATTTCAATTAATCTTTGGGAAATGCTCTTCGCTCTTTTGAATCTCTTGATTCTTTTCTTATTGGTGAAAAAGTTCCTGTATAAGCCGGTTAAAAAAATGTTGGCACAGCGTCAGGAAACCATTGATCACGAATACAAGCAGGCAGAGGATGCCAAAGAGCAGGCACTTTCCGACAAAAAAACATACGAAGAAAAGCTATCCCACGCCGAATCCGAGGCGGAGGGCTTGATTCAGTCTGCCGTTTTAACTGCAAATCAAAGAGAACAGGAAATCTTAGCTGATGCCAAAGAAAAGGCAGACGGTATTATCCGTCAGGCAGAAGCAGATGCCAAGCTGGAACTTAAGAAGGCAGAAGAAACCATCAAGGAAGAAATCGTGAATGTGGGTACCTTACTTGCAGGTAAAATTCTGGAACGAGAAGTGAAGGAAGAAGACCACAAAAAACTGATTGATTCTGTTATCAATGAAATAGGTGAAGCAAATGAAGGACACAAGTAAAGCATACGCAGAAGCCTTGTTTGCCATAGCCATGGAAAAAAGCAAGGTGGCTGAATTTGCCGAAAATTTGGAAACAATTCAAAAGGTACTCATAGAAACCCCTGAGTATCCTATGTATCTTGCCACGCCTGCCCTGCCCTTGTCCGAACGGCTTTTCGCCATTGAGGAGGCCTTTGGTGACACGATGCCGGTGGATGTGGTATCCTTTTTAAAGCTGCTTTGTGAAAACGGTTATATTACGAAGCTTTCTGAAATTATAGAAGAGTTTTTTAAGCTGGAAATGGTGGTTTCCAATACCATTACCGTAACGGTGACCTCCAAAATTCCGCTAACGGATGATCAGAAAAAAACTCTGGTTAGGAAACTGGAAGCAAAATACCGTAAGCATATCGTCCCCCTCTATCAGGTGGATGAAACCCTCATAGGCGGATTAAAAGTCACCTTAGAGGATCAGATTATCGATGCCAGCGTGCAAAAACGCCTGCAACGAATCAAGGAAGTGATTAAATTATGAACAATCCCGCTGGAATCAGCCATATCATAAAAACGCAGATTGAAAACTACAAATCCCGTGTTCAGATGGAAGAAACGGGAAAAGTTATCTTAGTGGGTGACGGAATCGCTCAGGTATACGGTTTAAAAAACTGTATGGCAAATGAGCTGTTGGAATTTGAAGGCGGAAGCTTTGGCATGGCACAGAACTTAGAAGAAGAAACCGTGTCCGTGGCAATTTTATCCAACAATAACGACATTCGCGAAGGTGCCAATGTGTCCCGTACCGGGAAGGTACTGTCTGTACCGGTTGGCAGCAACCTGTTAGGTCGTGTGGTAAATGCCTTAGGAGAACCCATCGACGGAAAAGGCCCCATCGAATATGACGCTACCCGTCCCATCGAATCGGAAGCCCCCGGTATTATCGAACGTGAAAGTGTTAATGTGCCGCTGCAGACCGGAATTAAAGCCATTGACAGTATGATCCCCATCGGCCGCGGTCAGCGTGAGCTGATTATCGGTGACCGTCAGACCGGGAAAACCGAAATTGCCATTGATACCATTATCAATCAGAAAGACACGGGCGTGTTATGTATTTACGTTGCCATCGGACAGAAGAGTACTTCTGTAGCAAAATTGGCAAGTGAACTACAGCGAAACGGTGCTATGGAATACACCATTATCGTTTCCGCAACTGCAGCAGAAAGTGCACCGCTTCAGTATATCGCTCCCTATAGCGGTTGTGCGATGGCAGAGCATTTCAGAGAACAAGGCAAAGATGTGCTAATAATTTATGACGATTTAAGTAAACACGCTGTGGCATACCGTGCACTTTCTTTGTTAATCCGCCGTCCGCCCGGACGTGAAGCGTATCCCGGGGACGTATTTTATCTCCATTCCAGACTGTTGGAAAGAGCTGCTTGCGTGGCAAAAGAATACGGCGGAGGCTCCATTACTGCCCTGCCGATTATCGAAACCCAGGCAGGTGACGTGTCTGCCTATATTCCCACCAATGTAATTTCCATTACCGACGGTCAGATTTTCTTGGAAACCGAATTGTTCCATTCGGGTATCATGCCGGCAATCAACCCCGGTATTTCCGTAAGCCGTGTAGGCGGTTCTGCACAGCTTAAGGGTATGAAAAAAGTTTCCGGTGAACTGAAACTGCTTTATTCTCAGTACAGAGAACTGCAGTCTTTTGCTCAGTTTGGAAGTGACCTGGATGCAGACACCAAAGCTCGTCTGGCATTAGGGGAAAGAATTGTAGAAGTATTAAAGCAAGGCAGAAATGCCCCTGTTCGTGTGGGCTGTCAGGTTGCCATTGTGTATGCGGTTATCAAAGGCTATTTGGATTCGGTTGCCGTTTCTGATGTAAAAAAATACGAGCAAAAGCTGTTTGGAAAATTGGAAAACGAATTTGGCGGCTGGTTAACCCGTATTGAAAACGGCGAATATGATGACCAGTTAGAAGAGGAATTAAAAGACATTCTTGCGAAAGTGCAGGTGTAAGAAATGGCAGGTAACACAAAAGAGTTAAGAATCCGAATCAAAAGCGTTACCTCCACTCTCCAGCTAACCAAAGCAATGGGCTTGGTTGCCTCCTCCAAAATCCGCCGTGCCAATGAGGGAATGCTTCATGCAAGAGAATACACGGCATCCTTAGAAAAGGCAATTTCCTCTTTGACAGCATCTTCGGAGTGCTTAAAAAGTCCCTTTATGCGAAATGATGGCGGAGAAAAGACCCGTCTCATTGTCATTGCAGGGGATCGAGGATTGGCAGGCGGCTACAATGCCAACGTGTTTAAACTGGCAGCACAATATCCCGATGCCGAAATCATTCCTTTGGGAAAACGTGCCTGCGAGCGTTATGGGAAAGAGGTAAAATCTTCGGAAAAATACTATTTTGCCGATGCCTACCCCTTGGCAGAAGAGCTTTGCCGTGACTTTTGGGAAGGCAAGTTTGACCGATTGGGTATTTTATACACCGAATACATTTCCGTCATGGCAAATGAAGCAAAAATTAAGTGGATTCTCCCCTTTGAGAAAAGTGAATCCACTGATGCTTCCGTAGTATTTGAACCCGACCATTTAACGGTGTTAAATCAGGTTGCAAAGGAATATGTGGCAGGACTTTTAATGTCTGCCTTACGGGAAAGCTTTGCTTCGGAAGTTGCCGCCCGGAGAATGGCAATGGACAGCGCAGGCAAAAACGCAAAACAAATGATTGAAGATCTGAAACTGGAATATAACCGTGCCAGACAGGGTGCTATCACCCAGGAAATCACGGAAATTGTTGCCGGAAGCGGCAACTCGTAAAGAGGTGAGTTTTTTGGAAAAGAAAGAAACCAAAGAAACGAAAAATATTGGGAAAGTATTGCAGGTTATGGGCCCTGTAGTAGATATCCGTTTTAAAGAAAATGAACTGCCCGAAATTTATAATGCACTTAAAATTCCCATGGAAGGAAGAACTCTAACGGTTGAAGTTGCTCAACATATCGGCGGAAATACTGCAAGATGTATTGCAATGGCATCCACCGACGGGTTGCAGCGTGGAGTAGACGCTATTGACACAGGTGCACCGATCAGTGTTCCTGTTGGAAAAGAAACCTTAGGTCGAATTTTTAACGTATTGGGTGATGCGGTTGATAACTTACCCGAAGCAAAAACGGAGGAGCGTTGGAATATTCATCGCCCCTCCCCCAAATATGAAGATTTGGCAACAAGCGATGAAATGTTTGAAACCGGCATCAAGGTTATCGACTTAATCTGCCCCTATTCCAAGGGTGGTAAAATCGGTTTATTTGGCGGTGCAGGGGTTGGCAAAACTGTTCTGATTATGGAGTTAATCAACAATATCGCCAAAGAACACGGCGGTATTTCCGTGTTCTCCGGTGTTGGAGAACGTACCCGTGAAGGGAACGATTTGTATAACGAAATGAAGCAATCCGGCGTTATTTCCAACACGGCTTTAGTGTACGGACAAATGAACGAACCACCCGGAGCGCGTATGAGAGTTGCTCTGTCGGGTCTTACCATGGCTGAATACTTCCGTGACCAGGAAGGTCAGGATGTGTTACTTTTTATTGATAACATTTTCCGTTTCACCCAGGCAGGCAGTGAAGTATCCGCACTTTTAGGACGTATGCCCTCCGCCGTTGGTTATCAGCCTACCCTGGCAACAGAAATGGGTGCTCTGCAGGAAAGAATCACTTCCACCAAAAAAGGGTCTATCACCTCCATTCAGGCAGTATATGTGCCTGCAGACGACTTGACTGACCCAGCTCCCGCAACAACCTTTGCCCATCTGGATGCAACCACTGTATTGGCAAGAAATATTGCTTCCCAGGGGATTTATCCCGCTGTAGACCCGCTGGAATCCACCAGCCGTATCTTATCGGCAGAAATCGTGGGTGAAGAGCATTACAAAGTGGCAAAGGAAGTGCAGAGAATCCTTCAGCGGTACAACGAACTGATGGACATTATTGCCATTATGGGTATGGATGAATTATCCGACGAAGATAAGCTGCTGGTAGGTCGTGCCAGAAAAATTCAGCGTTTCTTGTCCCAGCCCTTTGATGTGTCTGAAAAATTCACCGGTATTAAAGGAACCTACGTTCCCGTCAAAGAAACGGTACGGGGCTTTAAAGAAATTATTGAAGGCAAGCACGATGATTTGCCCGAATCTGCATTTTTATTCGTGGGAACCATTGAAGAAGCCATCGAGAAAGCGAAGAAGGTGCAAAAATAATGAATACCTTTCATTTGATTGTTTCCTCCCCCGACGGCAATTTGTTTGAGGGAGACGTTGTGAAATTAGACGTTCGCGGAACTGAAGGTGATTTAGCCATTATGGCAGGTCATATTCCCTTTGTCACCTCCATTGTGGAAGCTCCTGTGGTAATTCATCTGGAGGATGAATCCAAAAAGAAAGCAATGGCAAAAGGCGGTCTGTTAACCGTTGGCAAAGATACCGTCACCTTAATTTCCGGCTCCTTCCAATTTGAATAATTGATTGGTAAAAGAACCTTTCTCCTAATGGAAAAAGGTTCTTTTTTCGTTGACAGCTTTTCTAAAACATGATATAATATCATATATATTTTTAAAGAGGATTTGCCTATGGACTATAATTATCATACCCACACAAAATACTGTCATCACGGATATGGTGAGATGGAAGAATATATTCTTTGCTCCATTGAAAACAAAATTCGTTATTTCGGCTTTTCGGAGCATCTGCCCTTTCGGTTTCCCGACGGAAAAGAAGCAAGCTGTTACCGTATTGATTTGGCGGATGTTCCCATCTATCTAAAAGAAGCAAACCGTCTGCGTGACCATTACAGAGATAAAATCGACATCAAAATTGGATACGAAATGGAATATTATCCGTTGTATTTTAAAGAAATGTTGAAATCTGCACTGGATCACGGTGCCGAGTATCTGATTTTAGGGCAGCACTATTTAAAAAACGAATATCCGGACGGCTATCCCTCCGGTGCAAAAACCACTAAGGATGAAGATATCATTGAATATGTGGACTGTGTACTCAAAGGAATGAAAACGGGAATTTTCACCTATGTGGCACACCCTGATCTTTTGGACTATATCGGTGATAACGATGCACTCTACCAACAGGAAATGAAAAAAATCTGTGTGGCATCCAAGGAATATAACATCCCCTTGGAAATCAACTTTAACGGCGCAAGAGATTTGTGTGTATATCCGGGAGACCGTTTTTTTGCCATTGCGGGAGAAGTGGGGTGCCCTGTTACCTTCGGAATGGATGCTCACACGCCAAAGGATGCCTTTGACAGCGAAAATCTTAAGATGGCAAAAAAAATGGTGGAACGACTGCGCCTCAATTATATTGGGAAGCCCCCGTTGGTTCCCATTCGGGAAATGAAGGATGAGTTAATCAAAAAGTTTCATCTTGCATAGAATCCAAAAATTCTCCATACCATAGAAACAAAGGAGTCAGTATCAGATATGTATCAGAAAAAAATTCACGATTATTTATGGTCTCACAGGGACGAAATGATGGATTGTCTTTCCAAATTAGTGGCAATCCCGTCGGTACAGCAGAATGTGAGCGACGAATACCCCTTTGGCAAAGAATGTGCCGAAATTTTAGACTATGTGAAAAATTTATACGAGAAAAATGGCTTTCTAACCGAAGCTGACCACAAAGGCGGTTATCTGCTTTCTTACTTGGGAGACGGTGAAAAATCTCTGGGTTTATTTGCCCATGCCGATGTGGTAGCAGCAGGTGATGATTGGGTGGCAGGCTCTCCCTTTTCTGCCTCCGAGAAAGACGGTTTTTTAATCGGCCGTGGTGTGTCAGATGATAAGTGTGCCGTGGTTTCTGCACTTTATATCATGAAAATGATTCGGGAGCTGCAATTACCCATCCAAAGCAGAATTGTGTCCTTCACGGGAATCAGCGAAGAAACAGGCATGCAGGATATTGAAAACTATACGAAAAAACATAAAGCACCCGATTTTTCTTTGATTTGCGATTCTGAATTTCCCTTATACCGAGGTAATAAAGGGATGTTTCAGGCAACGGCGGTATCCAAAATCCCCTTGGATGATGTAACCGAGTTTCACGGTGGCGTATCCTTTAATATTATTTTGGGAAAAGCAACCCTAAAACTAAAGGCAAAAGAAGGACTCTACGATGCCCTGAAACAAAAGGAAACCGCTTCGGTGAAAGTTTCTATGGATCACGGCGAAATCGTGGTTTACGCAGAAGGTGTGTCCACCCACGGTGCGTTCCCGGAAGGTTCCCAAAATGCTGGATTTTTGATTGCAGATTTCTTATCGGATTGCGAACTTCTGACACAAAATGACAAAAAGCAACTGTCATTCGTGAAGGACTTACTTGCAACTCCCTACGGCGAAGCATTAGGCATCGAAGCAACTGATCCGGACTTCGGAAAATTAACCTGCACCAATGGAATTGTGAGAGTAGAAAATGGCTGTCTCTCTTTAGTCTTTGATATACGGTTCGGTAAAACCACCGATCCTGATGCACTGCAAAAAGATTTAACCGAAGCATTCAGCCAAAAGGATTGGACGGTTTCCTTTTCTCACGTAATGTCTACCCACGTACTTCCCGAAGATTTGCCCACCGTTCAGGCTTGTTTGCAGGTATACAAGAATTACACAGGGGACACCCAAGCAAAATCCCTGGTGAATGCAGGCGGTACTTATGGTCGTCACCTGCCCTGTGCAGTGGAAATTGGTACCATGGTGAGAAAAGAAATCCCCTTCTCTCTCCCAAAAGGACACGGCAACCTCCATCAGCCTGATGAATTATTGTCCATCGAAGGCTTTTTAGAAGCTACTGAAATGGCAATGCTGATGCTATTAGAATGTGATAAACTGATATAGAGAACGAAACATAAAAATCGGCTCAGTTTGAGCCGATTTTTACTTTCTTTTTATGGATTTTCTCTTCCTTTAGCAAGTTTTTTAAATAAGTAAAGGTTGCATCTTCCCCTTCGTCTTTTAACATGGTAAGAAGTTTTAAAAGCAACTCATCCACTTCCGGATGAATAATAATTTTGTCACGGTCTTTCACATAATATGCCAAAGGATGTTCCGGAGTGTATTTGTCTCCCTGATAGTTTTTTGAGGCAGCAAGACGGTCACAAAACATTTCTGCTACGTAGCGTAAGGGCATTTTCATTCCAACAATTCCTTCATCAGGATTCGGACTGTAATCAATCCAGTATTCAAAATGGTGTTTATTCCTGCCCTTATGCCGAAGCCATGCGGTAGAAACTCCTGTGGCTTTTCTTTCCTCAGCGTTAGGACTTTCGGTACCGATATAGTATTTTACCCCAATTCCAAATTCCCTGGGATGATACTTTGACAAATCGTGAGACAAGCCCTGACGGTAAAGTCCAATCCGAAAACAATGCTTCATCACTAACAGCTTATGCTTGGTGATGGTTTTAAAATGTCCGAAAAATTTCATGTTTTTGCTCCTTATTGCTCTAAAAGAATAGCTGCTCAATGAATGCCAACACTGCAAAATGAACGGGATAGAAGATATAAAAAAACCATTTTAACCGATACTCTCCCCGTTTTCCCGAATAGAGAAGCAGTAGTGGAAGTGCCCACAGAGAATACATCTGAATATCGCCATACTGTAAGGAAAGAATATACAGACCAGTCCCAAATAAAACAACGTGAATAAAGTTTTGATCCAGCCCTTTTAAGTAGGTTTTGCCGTTTACTGTTACGCTACGGCACAGACAGGCAAAAGCAGGTAAAACGCATCCCCAAAAGCCGTAATCCACATAGATTTTCTGATTGAGCATATATGTGACGCCAATTGCGAGAATAAATGCAATCAGCAAAAAAATCTTTATGAGCAGACTTTTATCTTGCGAAACAAGAGTTTCTTTTAACATTTGCAAAAGATAGCACAGTAAAATGGCAATGGAAAATGTAATCAAAATACCAAGATTTGTACTCCCTTGTGTAAAATAGAACACCGTCTGACAAAAAACTCCCAATAAAAAAATGCCCAGAAAATAGTTCTGCTTATTTTTGGTATGGGTACAGCCTTCGGCAATCAAAAAGGCAAAAATGGGAAATGAAAGACGCCCGATGATACGAAGCGATTCAATCTCAGGATACAGCATCACACCGAAATGATCAATAAGCATCAGCAGTGCAGCTAAAAATTTCAATTGATTTCCTGTTAAGAAATTTCGTTTGGACAAAGTCATTTCAAGCTCCCTTTCCGAAATTGGATGATTTTGAAACTGCAATCTGTTAAAGTTTTTTCATACTACTTTTCGTACATTTTTATTGTAACATAAGAAACAAAAAAACACAAGAAAAATCATAATTTTAAATCTTGATAGGTAACAAGTCCCGTAGCGTAAAGCAAACAGATATATAACATTGCAGCAACACCAATTGCATTCCAAATCCCGTTTGGAATCAGCACAGTGGCACACCAGACCGACAATGAAATCATCACAGCCGGACATAACACATTGCGAAACAATCCAAACGAACAATCCGTATGACGGATTAAGGTAACAATGCTTAAGGTGCCGTTTAAGATTTCTCTCACAGCAATCACCATCAAATATCCGCGAATGCCGTAAACGGGAAGTAAATACCAAAGCAAGCCAATGCCAACGGCAGAATCAAGAATATTGATTTTTACCACCGTGACCTGACAGTTAATCCCTTTTAAAACTGCATCCACAATATCGTCCAGATACATGATTACAACAAGGGGAGCCAGTAATTTCAGGTAGACGGATACCTCTGCATTTTTATAAAAAAACAAACTGAGTTTCTCTGCATAGCAAAGCAAAATACCTGCCACGCCCACAGAAAAAATTAGTGTAATCCGAAAGATACGGGATAGAATCCGCTTTAATGCTTTGTGCTGTCTTAAGGTATATTTCTCAGTAATTTCAGGCACAAGGAGTGACGCAAAGGAAGAAAGTAAGACTTGAGGAAACATCAAAATCGGAAACACCATGCCATTTACTCTGCCGTATTCCGCAATGCCGTTGGAAATCCCTGCGGACTGTAACCGTTGCGGAATTAAAAGTTGCTTCACAGATGCCAGTCCTGACCGAAGATAAGAGCTTAATGCTATTGGTAGAGAAAAGCTTAAAATACGTCTCCACTGCCCTTTTTTGTTTTGCGGTTTATAAGCCTTTTCCTGCAATCGGTAAGTCACATAGTAATACCCGCAGGATATTATTTCAGAAACAGTTCCGCCAAAGACTAATGCACAGGAGGTTTCTGTCAGATTTGCAGTATCTGCCAAAGAAAGCAACCATACCGTTACGCCCATTTTCATAAGCTGTTCTGCCAGTTGACCAAGAGAAGTTCTACCACTTTTCCGAAGAGCAATCAGATATCCTGATAATGCAGCGGAAACTGAAAGAAAAGGCAATCCGATGGCAAGCATATAAAAAGGTATCGCTGAAATTGTTCCGTTGAAAACAGTTTTTACCACAAAGGGAGCTAAAACAATTAAAAAACTCCCTGCAACACCGCTGAAAAACAGACAGTATTGCAAGGCTTTTCGTATCAATGCAGGAACTGTTGCACGATGTCCTTTTGCAAGTTCCTCGGATACCAGTTTGGTAACAGTCAACCCAATGCCTGAAGTAGCAAGAGTAACTGAAAAAAAATATACCGACAGAATCAAATGGTAGCTCCCCATTGCCTCTGCACCGATTCGATTGGACAGATAAACCGAAAAAGATAAACCAATACTTCTCAGAAGAAAAGAACACCCCGTCATAAGCAGAACATTCTTTATAAATTGTATGCCTTTTCGCAAAAAAAGAAGCCTCCTTTCCCTTATCATCGTATGAAAGCGAGACTTCTTTTTATGAAATTAATTGATATATTTTCGCATAGAAATCAGTGCGTTTTTTTCCAATCGGGAAACCTGTGCCTGTGAAATGTGGATTTCCTCGGCAATTTCCATTTGCGTTTTATCTTCAAAAAAACGCATTGATAAAATCTTTTGTTCTTTTTCGGAAAGCTTACTCATTGCCTGAGAAACACAAATGCCTCCTAACCATCTTTCTTCTCTGCTTTTGGTATCGGACAGCTGATCCATTACCAGGATTACATCGCCGCCATCGTTATAGATAGGTTCGTATAACGAAACGGGATCACAAATGGCATCTAACGCTGTTACAACTTCTTTTGGCGCTACGCCAATTTCTTCCGCAATTTCATAAGGAGTAGGTTCATGTCCCAAAGAAGCCGTCAGCTTCTCCTTAGCAGAAAGAGCACGGTACGCAGTATCTTTTAAAGAACGGCTTACTTTTACAGCACCGGAATCTCTCAGGTATCGCTTGATTTCTCCCAAAATCATTGGAACCGCATAGGTGGAAAAGCGAACCTCATGAGATAGGTCGAAATTGTCAATGGCTTTCATCAGTCCTACGCATCCAATTTGAAATAAGTCGTCCGGATTTTCGCCACGATTGGCAAACTTTTTGATGACACTCAACACCAAACGTAAGTTTCCGTTGATAAATTCTTCCCGGGCATCCTTGTCTCCTTTTGCGATCCGTTCCAGCAGCGCCGTTTTTTTATCCTGATTTAATCGGGGTAAATCCTGGGTACTGACACCGCAAATAACCACTTTATTCATAGAATCCTCCGTCTTTTCCCATAATACTTGTCCATAGTATTTCCGAAAATTCGGAAGGCTATTACACAAAAAAAACATCCCCGACAAAATGCCGGGGATGTTTTTAATTTACGGATTCTTAAAAATCGTTACCAAGCATACTGATTAAAGCTTGACAATCAGAACACAGGTTTGCAGATTCACCCATAATGGTGATTTTCTTAACAGTAGCCTGTTTTCCGCAGCCGTCACATTTCCCCTGACAACCGGATAAAACAAACAGCATGCATAATGCACATAATACTGCACAGATTTTTTTCATAATAAATTCCTCCTTAATAAAATCCTATATCCATATATTACCACATATTGTTACAAAATGCAAGTATTTTTTAGAAACAGATTATCGTTCTCTGTTTTCAATAAAAAAATCCCTCTGCATCAGAAGGATTAAAACAAATAGTATTTATAATTATTTTTAAGGATTAAACGGCAAAACTGTTCGGCGCCGTCGAGACAACAACAGAATACAGGATAACCAAAACAATAATCGCTGTAATAAATGCTATGCATCCCAACCCTGAAACAGTATTCTCCGGACGAAAGCTTGTGAAGGTAGCCTCATTCACCAAATTCCAAGCATCTTCTCCATGGGATGAAATCAAAGCAGAAAATGCAGATTCCGTTTCCATTTTAGAAAGAAGTGTTTCAAGCACTGTCACATCCTGTTCAGCAAGAGCAGAATCCGTTCGGTCATATGCTGCACATCTTTTGGCAACTTCACGGGCAATCTGCAGCTGCTTCACAGCTTCCTCTCTATGATGGAGCCAAAAGGCTTCCACTTTCGCAACACAAAAAACCGCCGCATAGAGAGGTGGTTCGTAGGTATCCTGATCTATCATAGCAAGCTGTTCCATACCATAGGCTATATCACGATACAGTGCTGATGCCTTACTGTAATCCCCACTCTGAATGGCATACAATGCATCATCACGCAAGGATACAATATATTCCACACACTGGCTTTCGTTACGTTTCATAAAGCCATATGTCCAGCCTTTGATGTCTTGTATGTTCATACAGTCTCCTTTAGTAAAATATTTCTTAGTATAACACAGACCGATATAGAATGTCAAGCCTTTCCGTCGGATAAAACCAACAGAAACTCTTATTGTTTGTTTCGATTGCCGAGGTTTCAAAAAGAAAATATAACATCTGTTATGAAAACACTAAAAAACCACCTTTTTCCTTACATAAAAATTCCACAGATGTGTAAAATATGAACATAATTTTGTAAAAAGGAGCATGAAATATGAAGGCAACCGGAATTGTAAGACGAATTGATCCTTGTGTTATAATAAGACAAAAGCCGACAAACCGCATAACCACATGGGTTTTCAATGATTTTTGTCCGAAAATTTCTTCTAAAAACCTTGAATTTTGTCGACTTAATTAGACAGAAAGCGAGGTGATTTGACATACTATACATACACCGCACAATCTAAAATATTAATATGTAATAGACGGGATGCTTTGCATCTCGTTTATTATTATGTACGGTTTGTGTGAACTTTATACATATAATTTTTCACCTCATTATATTGACTTTTCTCGTCAAATGTGATATGATTGACGAGAAATAAAAAAGGGGGGGTTACGAGATGCGTCGTTTTGACTACACGGAACTTATTAATAAGAAATGGGATAACGAAGTTATTAATTATCTGTCTCTTATTCATGAATATAAAGGAAAGCAGACTTCATATATTCAGCAGAAGCCATTAGAACTTAATAAATTAGTTGAAATAGCAAAAGTTCAAAGTACAGAAGCTTCTAACTCAATAGAGGGTATTAGAACTACTGAAACTCGTTTGCGTCAGTTGATGAATGAAAAAACGGCACCTCGCAACCGTGATGAAAAAGAAATTGCCGGATATCGAGATGCACTTAATGTAGTTCATGAAAATTTTGAATATATTCCTCTTACTCCGAATTATATTTTGCAGCTTCATAAAATTCTTTTGAGTCATACAGCTTCAGGATTTGGTGGTTCGTTTAAGAATGTTCAAAATTATATCAGTGCAACAGATGAAACAGGTAAACGCTTTAACTTATTCAC
>JAZNNT010000176.1:0-12001 GCA_045580405.1 Clostridia bacterium | reverse complement strand
TCATCAGAATCTATAAATGTTATATATGGTGTATTTGCCATATTAATGCCTATATTACGACAATAACTTTGACCATGATTTTCAGTTAAAACAATGTATTTCATATTGTTTTCATTGGAAATCTTTTTTTTGATTATCTCTGCGGTTTCATCGTTTGAAGCATCATCTATAATAATGACACAAAAATCTTTATATGTTTGATTGATAAGACAATCTAAACATCTAGTAATATAGTTTTTTGCATTATATGTCGGTATTATTACAGTAAGTTTATAATTAGTCATATCTAAATCCTCCACACAAGATAGATTTTGCAACTGCAATTCTTTATAGTGATAATTTATTATTATCCTTTATTCACATTTAGTTTCTGACGAGGGTGTTTATGCTTTAATATTTGTTTTTGTTTTGCAGCAGACACATGAGTGTAAATTTCAGTTGTGGTTATAGAACTGTGTCCTAAAATTTGCTGTATATAACGAATATCCACATCTGACTCAAGAAGCATTGTGGCAAAAGTGTGTCTGAACATGTGAGGAGTCACATGAATTGTTGCGGATGTTTTGCTGACATACTTGTTTATCATAAATCGTACAGATTGTTCGGAAAGACGATTTGAAAGTCTGTTTACAAAAAAATAACCGGTGTTTTCAATTTCAACTTTGAAATTTTTCTTGTACTCTTTTAATGCCGTTAATACATCCGGGGTGCAAATTTGGATAATTCTTTCTTTGGATCCTTTTCCAAATGCTTTCACAAAATTTTCTGATAGATTTACATCCTCGTTTCTTAAATGACATAGTTCGGATACTCGAAGTCCGGTAGCGAAAAGTAATTCTAATATTGCTATATCTCGTATAGTACATTTTTTTGAATATGTTGTTCGGCATTCTTCCAGAGCAGAGTAGGCTTTATTGAGAATTTTTGTTAGTATCCTTTCCGGTATTACTTTTGGTAATATAATGGGATCCTTAATTTTCAGATGTATTTTAGTGAAAGGGTTGTTTGTGAAAATGTCTTCACAAGTAAGATATTCGTAAAATGCTTTTAAAGTTGCTATTTTTCGTTTAATTGATTTTGGTTTATAGTTTATATGTAAATCTTCTATGAACTTATATATACTCTTCTTTTCTGTATCTTGTGGATGATTTTCTACAAACTCTTTGAATTGACATAAATCGATTTTGTAAGCTTTAATCGTTTTGGGATTAAGACTTTTTTGCAATTTACAATAATTTAAGTACTTTTGTATTAATGTGTCTAAATGCATGGTATCCTACTAAACTGAAGAATCTGGCTTGGTAGAGCCAGATTCTTTCTTGATATATTCACTTGTGAAGAGAATATTTTGGTTGTTTTATACCTTTGTTATTGGTAAAACTATAAAAAAAATACCATATTTTACCTTGAGTTGTCAAGGTGAAATATTTATCTTGTGATAACAAATAAGGTTATAATTCGCTATATGGCAACAGGAAGCTCTTGCCATGATACTTATGGTAGAAGATATGCTTTTACAGCTATCCATACAGCTACGGGGATAAAACAAGGTAACATAAGATAACACAAGATGGGAAATGAAATAGATTAAAAACCAGCAAAATCAAGGGATTTTAACGAATTTTAGGAAGTGCGGAAAATGATTGAATAAATCTTTTAATCAAGTTGTCCGGCGTTCGAATCGCCGATGGCTCACCAAAAATCCTCGTTCGCAAGAACGGGGATTTTTACTTTTTCCCTATTTCCTCTTCCCTTTTCACTACAAAATCTGTTGTGCGGGTTTAAGCAAGGGAATGGATAATAAGGAAGAGGGAGGAAATTTGCACATCGACTTAAAATTTTCTCGTCAAATCGCTAAAATCTATGGGTTTTGGCGTTTTTTTGTGTCCGAAACGATAGAGAAAAATGATAAATCATCAGAGAATATCCTGTATTCCCACTTGCAAAATTTGATAAAATATGATATATTAGAAAAAGATTTATGGAAAAGAGATGGATGAGATGGCGCAAAGCAGTACAGTATCTCAATATGAAAAAATGACCACCTGGCCAATCCCAAAACTGGTCATCAGCTTAGGGATTCCTACCACCATCAGTATGTTGGTTACCAACATTTATAATATGGCAGACACCTATTTTGTGAGTACACTTGGAAACAGTGCCAGCGGTGCGGTAGGCGTAGTATTCGGGCTGATGGCAATTATTCAGGCGTTTGGCTTTATGTTTGGCCACGGGGCAGGAAGTATTATTGCCAGAAAGCTGGGTCAAAAAGATTCCCACAGTGCCGGTGTGTTTGCGTCACTAAGCATTTTTGCCTGCCTTTTGGTGGGGATGCTTATCAGCGTATTGGGACTGATTTTTTTAGAACCTATGATGCGAATTTTAGGCAGTACCGAAACGATTCTTCCCTATGCCAAAGACTACGGTATTTATATCCTCATTGCTGCTCCTTTTACCATGGCAAGCTTTGCGTTGAATAATATTTTGCGTTATGAGGGGAAAGCGCTGTTTGCCATGATTGGGCTTACCATTGGCGGTGTTTTAAATATGATTGGAGACCCGATTCTGATTTTTGGCTGTAAGATGGGAGTTGCCGGAGCAGGTCTTGCCACCGCCATTTCCCAGATGATTGGATTTTTCATTTTGCTTTCTATGTTTTTACGGGGGAAAACTCTCAGTAAACTTAGCTTGAAACTTGCCAAAGAACATCCCAAAGGAATTTTTCAGATTATGGCAACCGGATTCCCCAGCTTTTGCAGACAGGGGTTAACCAGTATTGCTACCATGACATTAAACCTTTTGGCAGGTGGTGTTGGCGGAGATGCTGCCGTTGCGGCAATGTCGATTGTGAATAAAATCACCTTTTTTATCTTTGCTGTGGGACTTGGCATCGGACAAGGCTTTCAGCCGGTAGCGTCCTTTAACTACGGTGCCAAAATCTATTCCAGAGTGAAAAAGGCATTTTATTTTACCTTATGGGCAGGAGAGATGCTTCTCGGCGTGTGCGTGGTGGTTGGACTTATTTTCTCCAATCAGTTGGTGGGCATGTTCCGAAATGATCCTGCGGTCATAGGAATCGGAACGCTCAGTCTACAGTTGCAGCTTCTGGCATTGTTTTTTCATCCTATGACCATCTGTGCCAATATGATGTTCCAAAGTATCGGGGAGAATAAGAAAGCCACCTTTTTATCCATGCTTCGCAGCGGAATTTTGTTTATTCCGATTCTGCTGGTTTTAACCTACTTTTTCGGGTTGTTTGGCGTCCAGTCTTCTCAGGCGATTGCCGACGTGATTGCGTTTTTTATTTGCACACCAATCGCTATCCGTTTTTTAAAACATCTTCCTGAAGATCAACCTGAACCACAATTGTAAAAATAAAAAAGGGATTCCGTTTGGAATCCTTTTTTCATGCTCAGTGAACTTATTTTTCATAAGGTATTGGATTATCTGCTAAGCCTAAAATATAGTCTGTGGTGGTGTGATAGTATTTTGCGAGAGCAATCAGCACTTCCGTGGGGATATCCCGGGTTCCAAGCTCATAGCGGGAGTATGCTACTTGTGAACAGTGAAGGTAGGATGCCAAATCTTTTTGCAATAAATCGCGGTCTTCTCGAAGTTCTCTGATTCGTTTATACATCTAATCACCTCGAAAATATTTTACCACAAACCAAAATGGTATATTGACAAATAAACCAAAATGGTTTATAATATTTGTTGTGACGAAATGACTGTCGCCACAAATATTAAAATTCATTGAAAGAGAGGAAACAAAGAAATGAAGAGAGTTTTGCTGCTACTGATAGCATTTGTTCTGTGCTTATCTATGGCAGGCTGTGGCTTGAACAACAGCGTATTAAACGATGTTACAAATGCTCTGGACAATACCGCTTGGGAAATAAGCGCAGGAACTGTTACAACCGCTTATGCATTCAAAGACGGCAATATTGGAGTTGCCACAGAGGCGAAAGGTATAGTATTTGGAGAAGAACAAGGTAAGTTTTCTGTGACGGATACCTGCATAGCTATTGATTGGGATGACTCCGATAGTGGAAGAGTGACTGAATTGTATTATTCCTATCAGGATAATACATTAAGACTGTATGCAGATGAGGCACAAGAGAAAGAAATCACAAGAGTAAAATAATGTTACTACATAAGGGAGATGTTTTATTATGAAAAAATTGTGGAATGGTTCTGCACTGGCTTGTATTGCAGGAATAGTTGTTAGTATTATCATTATGATTGTAGGTGGTAGTACCTATAATCGTGCAGATGAATTTTTTGTAGCCAGCAATATGAAATTCGGTGCAGATTTTTATACTGAAATTTTTGAAGAAGTAGAGCAGGTGAAAGCTAGCACAAGAGGGATCAAAAATGCTGTTTATGAGGTAGGAGGTCTATTGCTGATATCTCTGGGAGCAATTGGCGTTTGTTTTTTTGGGAAACCTGTTCTGGAGATTGTCGTTTCCAAAAAAGAAGACAAAAATGACGCAATAGCTGAGGGACCATATGAGCAGATGGGTCAAAAGGACGATTCTGTTTTATGAGAATGAAGTTGTTTAGAATATCTGACAATCAAAAAAGGGATTCCAATTCGGAATCCCTTTCTTGATGCTAAAAATATTTATTTTGTGCCGAAGATTCTGTCTCCTGCATCCCCTAAGCCGGGTAAAATGTAGCAACGGTCGTTTAAGCATTCGTCCACATTGGCACAGTAGATTTCTACATCCGGATGGGCTTTGGACAGAGCTTCAATTCCTTCGGGAGCAGCGATTAAGCAAAGAAACTTAATCTGTTTTCCGCCGTAGGATTTAATCTGACCGATGGCATCAATGGCGCTCCCGCCGGTTGCCAGCATGGGGTCAACTACCACGATTAAACGCTCGGAAATATCTTTGGGTAATTTGCAGTAGTATTCGTGGGGAATCATCGTTTCCTCGTCACGATACATCCCAATATGACCAACCTTTGCAGAGGGAATTAACGTAAGCATTCCCTCTACCATACCAAGACCTGCACGCAAAATGGGCACAATTGCCATTTTTTTGCCTTTTAACATTTTCTGTTTTGTACGGGTTAAAGGAGTTTCAATTTCCACTTCTTCCAGCGGCAAATCACGGAGTGCTTCGTAACACATTAACATGGTGATTTCTTCCACCAGCTCCCGAAATTCCTTATTAGTGGTGGTAGTCTGCCGTAGAATGGTGGTTTTGTGCTGAATCAACGGATGGTCAAAAACAGTGACTTTATTCATGGTTTTGCTACACTCCTTATTGTGCTTTTTTACCGGATACCATTACATTAACCAGAATACCTAAAATTAATGCACAAGCGATGGAGGTAATGGTGATATCACCAAATTTTAAGGTGAAACCGCCGATACCGGTGATTAAGATAGTTGCAACAACAAACAGGTTTTTGTTCTGACCTAAGTCAACCTGCTGAATCATTTTTAAACCGGATACTGCGATAAAGCCGTATAATGCGATACAAACGCCGCCCATTACGCAGTTGGGAATAGTTGCCAGGAAGGTTACAAAGGGAGCAATAAAGGATGCAATGATTGCCATAATTGCAGTAACAAAAATGGTGATAACAGAAGCATTACCGGAAATTGCCACACAGCCAACAGATTCGCCGTAGGTGGTGTTGGGGCAGCCGCCAAAGATTGCGCCTGCAACAGAGCCGATACCGTCACCTAACAGAGTTCTGTGTAAGCCGGGTTCTTCCAACAGGTCGGAACCGATAATAGAAGATAAGTTTTTATGGTCTGCAATATGTTCTGCAAATACTACAAAAGCAACCGGCAGATATGCCACAGCAACGGTTGCAATGTATTGGGGAGTGATATCACCAATGCCTTTGAAAGCGGTCTGGAAGGTGAAATCGGGAACCCACTGCATATTGTTAAATGCGTTGAAATTAATTACCATCAGAGCGGGGTTTCCGGTTGCATTACCGATTAAGGTGAACACGGTTGCCACTAAGTAACCCGCTAAAATACCGATGATAAAGGGAATCATTTTGGTCATTTTTTTGCCGTAAACGGAGCAAAGAATCACAGTTGCCAAGGTTACCAGACCGCAGATGATACATACATAAACAGAAGCAGTGGAAACACCGTCAACCATTACTTTACCAACCTGCAGGTCGTTAATTGCAGCGCCTGCTAAGGAAAGACCGATTAATGCAACGGTGGGGCCGATAACCACGGGAGGCATCAGCTTGTTAATCCATTTCACGCCTGCAATTTTTACGATGATTGCTAATACTACATATACTAAGCCTGCAAATGCTGCACCGATAATCAGACCCATGTATCCTGCAGCGGTGGTTGCGGCACCTGCGAATGCTGCTACCATAGAACCGATGAATGCAAAGGAAGAACCTAAAAATACAGGGCTTTTAAATTTGGTGAAGAGAAGGTATACTAAAGTACCAACCCCTGCACCAAACAGTGCTGCGGAATGGGACATGCCATTTCCGACAATTGAGGGAACTGCGATGGTTGCCGCTAAAATTGCCAGCAGCTGCTGGAATGCAAAGACTAAGGTTTTGCCAAATGTAGGCTTGTCTTTTACGCCATAGACTAAATTCATGAGAATCTCCTCCGTTATCACTGCTGTTTTATGCAGCAGTTTATCTTATTTTTTTATTATCTTAATCATACCAAATCTGTAGAAATTTGTCAAGGGATTTGGGACATGAAAAAAGAGAATCCCAAGGGGATTCTCTTTTTTATCTTATTTCTTTAAAGCTTCCACGGTAGCTTCAAACGCCTGTTTGTAGCCCTGACCTAAGAGGATAACGTCTGCACAAACATTTACAAAGTCGTAACCCATATCACGCATCTGTGCAATATTGCCGGGGCCACCGGTGGTACCTGCAAATTTGCCATATTTTTTCGCGGTTTTTGCAATCAGTCTTCTGGTTTCGTCCACCTTGGGATTTGCAAAATCCAGGGGGCAGCCTAAGCCCTGAGTGAAGTCTGCGGGACCAAAAAAGATCATGTCGATGCCGGGCAATTTACAAATTTCTTCTAAGTCTGCCAGCGGTTCGGGGTCTTCAATCTGAACCACTACAAAACGCTGATCGTTTGCCTGCTCCATGTAATCTTTACCGTCTACCAGACACCATTTACCGTCTGCATTGCCGCCATCTAAGGGACGACGTCCGATGGGATGGAATTTGGTGTAGTAAACAATCTGTTTTGCATCTTCTAAGCTCATCAGGTGAGGAACCATAATACCGGAAGAATCTGCTTCTAAGGGACGGATTAAATCGTTGTAGCTTCCTCTTGCCACACGGGTTAATACGTCAACATCATAAATTTTTGCGGCACGGATGATATTTTCCACTTCCAGATAGGTTGCGGGAACGTGCTCCATGTCAATCCAGATACAGTCAAAACCGCTCATCGCAGCAATTTCTGCACCTCTGGGGTCGGAAATATTTAACTTGCAGGAAACCGCCATTTCGCCGTTTCTCATTTTTGCAAGCACTCTGCTTTTTCTCATATCCATAGTAAAAATCCTCCTACGTTGTTGGCAATTTGATTTCTGCTACAATTATATACCCAATTTTTGTGTTCGTCAAGGGCAAGATGGAAAAATGTAGCAAAAAAAACAAAAAAGTCAAAAAAGATAACTATAAATTTATTCGCTGTCGGTATAGGTATAAACTTCACCGCAGGGGAAGTATTTAACGGTAAGGGAAGGCAGCATTTCGGCAATGAAATCAGCAATGTATTGCATACCTGCTTCTTCGCTTCCTGCATGACCTAAAATCAGAAGGGTTTTGTTGTGTCCCATAAGACCGGCATCCCGGGCATATTCTGCCATGGTCCATTCGCAAACTTCACCTGCAATGATGATTTGGGTGTCATCGCTTTGCAGTAAATCCAGGATACCGTCGGGAGCACCGAACATGCCTGTAATCACGGTTGCAGGAAGGTCTCTTGCACCGCAGATTCTGATATGGCGAAGCCCTAAAACCCTTTCCAGATGTTTTGCCACTTCCAAAGCGGTCATGGGATTTTTTAAGGTAATACGGGTGTTCTGACCGGGAGTAATATATTCTACATCTGCATCAAAGCCCATCTGACGCACCATTCCCACGGCAATAAAATCTTTGGGTGCAAAATGAGCGTGGTCGTGGAACCGGCAGATTGTTAAACCGCTTTGTTCAATCAGCTCCCGTTTTTCGCTTTGCAGCTTTTTAGTACTGTAGGCATCCAAATGGTCATAGTATAAGGGTTCGTGTACCAAAAGCATATCTGCTCCCCATTCTGCCGCCGCTTTAATGGCGTCGGTGGAGGGGAAGGTAGTCACTGCCAGTTTTGTGACTTCTTTTTCGGGGTCTCCTGCTTTACAGCAGTCACCGTTGGGATTAAATTCTCTGTCTTGTAACGCCAGGGTAAACAGGCGCTCCATAATTTCGTTGGCTTTCATAATCATAACTCCTATCCTAATACTTTTAAGAGGTAGGCTGCCACGGATTTGGTTAAATCCAAAAGTTTTTGGCATTCAACAAACTCGTTGGGCTGATGAGCGCCGCCTTCTTCGTGGAACATTCTGGAAGCACCGATGGTGAAGGTGTCGATACTGCCGTATTTTAACAGCACGGACATGTCGGACAGGGCACCTGCACACACCTGCATATCCATACCAGCTGCTTCTTTTGCCGCATCCACCATCAGCTTGATGTTTTCACGATCCGGCGGACAAACACCATAGTGGAAGAAACGGGAATCGGGGATAAATCCATCACCAATCAGGCCTAAAGGCTCTAACCTTGCGGCAATGGATTTTTCTAATTCAGAAAATTCCTGATAAATTTCTTCTTTGGTTTTATCGGTATAGAAGGTGAATTTCAGCTCTCCCACATCTTTATCCATATCGTTGTTTCCGGCGCGGATTTCGTTGTAACGTAAGGAAGTTCCGGGAACAAAGGTGTCTTTGTAGTAGGGATTTTTTTGTAACTCATCGTAACGGGCATTGCGAAACTTTTTCATTTCTTCCAGCACAATGGGGAAGCCCTGCGCGGTGGGTTCTGCGCTGTCCACCGTGTCTTTGGTGTGGAAGCGGTAAATCACAACGCCGCCGCCGGTTGCACTGGGGACTAACATTTCACAGCCGCCGTCAATATTGACGATGCGTTTGGTGGGATATTTCATCACTGCTGCCATAGCTCCGTGAGAACCACCCAGTTCTTCGTCCACATAGGCAGAAAACAGCAGGTTTTTCTTAGGGGTAAAGCCTGCATCCTTCATTAACTTCATTAAGAAGATGGATAAAGCGATACCGTATTTATCGTCGGTGGCACCTCTGCCGTAAATACAGCCGTTTTCAATGTCGCCGGATAAGGGATGACGTTTCCAGTTGGCAAGGTCGCCAAATACCACGGTATCGGTATGTGCCATCAGCATCACTTCATTTTCGTCAGCTTCGCCTTTCCAGATAGCGGTTACATTGTAACGGTTTTCTAAGTGCTTGCCCGGCATATAGTCGGGATGCTCGGAAAAGCCTTCCAAAGACATGGGAGAATACAGGTCACTTTCAAAGCCTGCCTCCTGACAAAGCCTATGAACATAGCGGGCACATTCTTCCTCGTTACCGTTGGTGCCGTCGTTTTCGGAATTGATTTTAATCAAATCCGAAAGCATTTGATATAATTCGTCCTGATGCTTGTCAATCAGGTCGCAAATTGTTTTTAAATCCATTTCTTTTGGTCCTCCTATGAATAAGTTTTGGCACAGTTTCACGTGTTGTCATTCCGAGCAAGGCGAGGAATCTCGGAAGATACGGAGATTCCTCATTCGTAATACTCATTCCCAATGACATAATTGTATGTGTGTTATGATAAGTAATCTTTTTGAAACTCGTTATGATATAAGGTGTATAGATATTGGAAACCGATATCCTTTAAATATTTTCTCGCTTCGGTAAAATAGCAGTCGATAGTATCTTTATGGTGACTGTCTGAATTGATGATTACTTTTGCATTTTTTTGCTTTAGAAGATGTAAAAGGTTTTCATAAGGATACGGCGTGGTGCGAATGCCTCTTGCAATACCGCCGGTGTTTAATTCAAAAATTACGTCGCAATCGGAGGCAAGATTCAGATAATGTTCGGCAAGTTTATGATAGTCGGGATTAGAAAGAAACCAGTCAGTCTGAGATTCCTCGTATTTGGTAATCAAGTCAAAATGCCCCACAATATCCGGCTTTCTTTCCTTGATGTAAGCGGTAAACTGGGAATAATAGGCTTCCGCTAACTGCAAGGGTTCACCCGAAAAGGCTTCCAGACATTTCTGCAAATTATCAGCACCGCAGTCTAACTGATAGTATGTGCCGTCTTTTTTCAAATAGTGAGAAGAGCCTAACAAATACTCGAACCTATTTCGGTCTGTCCATTGGTAGGCATCTTCCTCGATGCCTACATAAATTTCAATCTCTTTTTTGTATGTTTCTTTCAATGCCGTGATTGTGGCAATATAGCCGTCCACATCTTTTAAGCAGTAGCTTTGGTCAAAATCGGTGGGCGCGTGCCCGGAAAAGCCCAAAGAGGAAAAGCCTTTTTCGATGGCGGATAATACCACTTCCTCGGGAGTGCTTTTGCCGTCACATAAAACGGTATGGGTATGAAAATTGCTGATCATAGGATAAAATCTCCTCTTTTGGTTCTTTTGCTTCTTTTGAAATTCTCTTTTCTTATTATAACAAAGGGAGAAATAATTGTCAATAAAGGAAGGAAAAAACAGGAACATAAAAAAACACTTCCGAAGAAGTGTTTTTTCAATGGTGTTATTCTAAAAGCAGATGATTTTAACGTCTCGGTGGTCCAGACAGTGCCATTCGGGGTGTGTATTGCGAAGGGTATCCAAAAGATGAGCGGAAAAGTGCTCCCAGGAACCTTTGTAGCCATTGTGATAGTATATTGTTAATGTTGGAAGGGCAGAATAGGAAGGGGTGTCGAGTTTCCAGCCTGCAATGTTCTCGGCATTCTGAATTTTCGGGAGTTTTTCCAAATCATCCTGAGTTAAGGTGAAACTAAGGGAAACGCTTTTTTTCTCCATTGCGTTTGCCGTCAGACACACGGAACCTAAATCCCAGTGCTTGCTGATTTGTTCCGCTTCCTCCAGCATTGTGATAATATCCAATTCCGATTTCTTGTTTGCTGCTTGATTACGGGTATGGATTTTTCTGAAAAGAAGCATTATTAACGCTAAAATCAACAGAAAAAATACGAATCCGAATATCAGTACGTGTCCCTCTGCTTTTACCGGATACTTCATAAGAATCCCCTCCTTTTACGGGTTTTTGCCGGATGGTTTACTAAGGATTGTAAGGTGGAGTCGGCTATGCCGTAACGGTTGATCTTATTTGCCGGAAATTTGAAAGATTCATTTGTCGGAACAACAAATGAAAGGGGCAGTGCGATTTTGGTATCCGTGTTTTTCCTCCTGGAGTATTAATGTTACGAAATGTAACAATAATATTGTAACATAATGTTACAATATTGTCAAGGGGGAATTTGATGAAAGGCTTAAAAAGGATTCGAAAAGAAAAAAATCTCAATCAGCTCAAGGTAGCGATGGATCTAAACATTTCCCGTGAAGCACTTTCTCATTACGAAAACGGGAAGCGGCAGCCAAGCTTGGAAATGCTTCGGAAACTGTCCCGTTATTTTAATGTTTCCATCGATTTTTTAGTCAACGGCGAAGAATTTCATAAACAGTAAAAGCACTTGCAGAAGCAAGTGCTTTTTTATGCGTCGTAAAAAATTTTATATGATGTTTGTGACAAAAATCAGATTAAATTGTGAACTTGAGTTATTTTCCTATTATGATATAATATTATTTCAAAAGGGAGATAATTATAATTGCATTGATAATAACCATTTGTCAGATAAAAAAATAAATGGTTTTTTAATTTGAAACATTTTTTTATAATTTTCAATTAAAAAAAGATTGACATTTTAATTTATATATGGTATTATTT
>JAZNNT010000175.1:0-2118 GCA_045580405.1 Clostridia bacterium | reverse complement strand
TCAAAACAAAAATAGTATTTGAGAAAATGTATGTAGGAAATATTTTTCAGCATCACCTGTTAAGTGGTTCAAAGGGTTTCCGTTTTCTTGCACTGCACAATATGATTAATAAAACACGATACACTACCTATGATTTATCTTAAAGGGGAGATTATATGAAAAGACTTTTATCAATTTTGATTTTAGTGCTATTAATGTTTTCTTTCACTGCTTGTGAGGGAATGTCTGTATCTACCAAAAGATACGATGAAATATCAGGCTATGTTTTAGAAAACATTAACACTCTTTCACCCGAAAAAGAAATCGAGTTTTTTGATTATGAAGCAACAGAACTCAGTATCGGTGGTGTTTATTACGGTTATTATTACACCGCCAACAATGATATTGAAGTTCCCGACTTTTATTCAGGTGGCAATTTGGGAGAAAGATATGAAGCAGACGGTGGTACATATTTCGGGAAGCCTAACAACGGGACCGATTGGTGCTTCATTAAGAAGATAACAGACAAGTGGTATTACTACGAATTACATTGGGCATAAAGTAAATCATGCAAAAACACCCTATGACTTTTCACGGTCATAGGGTGTCTTCATTTTTTCATTTGTCGTAAATGTGTCGTAAATCGGCTTTTGTTGGGTTTCAAAAACCCTGTAATACCGCTATTTTACGGCATTTTCTTAATCAAGAGGCTTCATTGTGGGGATCTACCGCTCTAAAGTCCGATTAGTTTAGGTAACGCTCGATAAGTTTCGCTCTCAATTTCTCTCATTTTGCACGTGGTTACGATAACTTCCGATAGGTTAAGATTGTGGAATATTTTTTGGTTTAAGCTGTGGCTTAAATTGGGTTAAATTCACTTTTGAAAAAATGTCGGTTCTTTTCAAAAAAATCAAAATATATCTTTGTGTTTTCCAACTCCCACCACTCTTTTATTTCGGCAGGGCGGGAATCCAAATCATAAATTCGTGCTCCTTCCAAAGCCAATAAGAACGGAGAATGGGTAGCAATCACAAACTGACAACCACAATAGCGTGCCATCTCCTCCAACATTTTAACAAGTTCCAATTGCATTTTAGGCGACATGCTGTTTTCCGGCTCATCTAAACAATATAAAGTATCGTTTTTTAACTTTTGCTCAAAGTATTGCAGTGCGGTTTCACCGTTACTGTTCAGTTTCACTTCGTTTCCTACCGTCTTGCGAATAAACTGTCTGCGTGATACAGACTTTTTCCGGGCGAGCACCTGTAACCGCAACGCTTCATAGTCCTGCATTCCGGAGAATTTCACCGTTTCACCAAATTTGAGATTTGCCCACTCATCTTTCGCAGTTTCTTTACTCTCAATGATTTCGTTATTATTTGTGCGAACAGTAAGCATATAGTCAAAAATATCATCACTGGTGATAATCCTGCTTCCGTTTGGTATGCGATGTTCAAATCCTTCATCATCATATCCAAGTGAGTATTCACAGTTTTCTACATAGGATGCAAACATTTCGCTGGAGTTATAGGGTGCAATACGATTCAACTTTAACTTTTCAGCTATCAAATTAAGAAGTGTGCTCTTTCCCGATCCGTTTCCACCATACAGAATCGTAATTTTCTTAAATCCGATTTCAAACAAATCTTTCTCCGCAAATAGACCACACGGATACGGATTGTCCACATATCCATAGGGACCACCATTTTCCGCCGCTCGGTCAGCCAACAAATCATCTTCCATATCGATCGGCAATGTGAAGCTTTCCAAATACATAGTGTATTTCACTCCCTTCTAAAAATATAGTAGCACAATTGCTGTCCCGTAAACAGGACATACCCATCGATTGGCTTAACTTTTGGTCTGACCTTATGAAACAACCCAAGATATCTCTCGATATCTTGGGTTGTCGTAACTTATCAATCTAAAGGTTTCATTGTCGGGAAGAGGATGACGTCGCGGATGGAGGAGCTGCCGGTGAGGAGCATGACAGAGCGGTCGATGCCGATGCCAAGCCCGCCGGTGGGGGGCATGCCGTATTCAAGGGCGGTGACAAAATCGTCGTCCATCATGCTGGCTTCCTCGTCGCCCTTGGCGCGAAGCTCGACCTGGCGCATGAAGCGTTCCTTCTGGTCGATG
>JAZNNT010000174.1:0-9786 GCA_045580405.1 Clostridia bacterium | reverse complement strand
GGCTTTACAATAATAGTTGTTTATGCTATACTTCAATCTTTCAAAACAATCACTTTTTTGTAAAGTCCGTTTTGTTTTCGTTCATCGGTTAACCTTTTTAGAACCACGCCACTATCGCGTGGTTTTCGTTATACAAAAAGACGAAATTCGATAAAGAATTTCGTCTTTTTGTTTGGTATGATGATTGTATGATATCAAAATTGTTTGTAGGGGACGATGCCTACCTCGTCCCGCGGTTGGTTACTGTTTTTGCAAATATAACACCGCAAATATTACTAAAATAATTCCCAAAATACCAAACACCGATGGGATTTCTCCAAAGCAAAACGCACCGCATAAGGTGGCAACCACCGGCTCTGCCGTGGCAATAACCGATGCTTTTGCAGGAGGGGTATTTTCCAATCCCTTGGTGTAGCAATAATAAGCGGCAGCTCCCGTCACGATGCCGTATACCAAAAGAAGCCAGATGCTTTGGGGATTCTGTTGTAGCACACCCACCGTGTGGGAGGGTGTAATCAAAAAAAATGAACCCACCGTGGCGATTACAAAGGTGTATGTGATGACGGTTAAGGTGTCATATTTTTTCAGGGCAAATTTGGCAAAAATGGAGTAAAGGGCATAGCCAAAGCCTGCACCAAGTCCCCACAGCAGTCCATGCGGTGAAATACTACCTCCACCGTCCAAAACGCCGGATACCGCCACGCATCCCATAAATGCCATGAGGAGTGCCAAAAGCTTTCCACGGGTAATTTTTTCCCGAAAAAAGATGCACGACATTCCCATCACAAAAAAGGGAGCCGTATACAAAAGAATCGCCGCCACCGACAGCGAAGAATAGTTCATTGTCTGAAAGTAGCACAAATTAAAAAAGACAAAACTGAAAAAACCTGTGCCGATGAAGTACCACAAATGCCGTATTTTGATTTTTAATTTTTTAGGACTTGTCAGAAGCAGTAACATGACAAGAGAGAGAGCTGTCACCAATGACCGCAGTGCCACAAGCTCTGCCGAGGTGAAGCCGTAAGGAGTTAAGTGTTTTACAAACAGTCCGATAATGCCCCAGAATACGGCTCCTAAAATAATCATAAGAGTTGATAATGCTTTCATTTTGTAATAGACCTATCCTAAACAAGAGGTTTAAAAGATTCCATAATTTTTATCGCAATTTTCATGCCATCTACCGCCGCCGACACAATGCCGCCTGCATAGCCGGCACCTTCGCCGCAAGGGTATAAGCCTTTTGCCCCGTCGGACTGAAGCTCTTCATTTCGATTGATGCGTAGCGGTGAGGAGGTTCTTGTTTCAACTCCTGTAAACACACATCCTTCTGCCAAAAAACCGGGCATTTTTTTCTCAAAGGCAAAAAGACCTTCTTTTAGCGATTCCGTCACAAAAGCCGGAAAGAGCTTTTCAAAATTTACTTCGGAAACTCCCAGCGAATAAGTCGGTTCGGGGTATGTCAGACGGGGTTTTACCCCGGTAAAATCAAAGGAGGTGGTAAAGGGCGCCCGATTATTGGCACCTGCCATACGGTACGCCGTTTGTTCCAGATTTTCAATAAAATGAAGTCCGTCAAACAAACCGTCTCCCACATCTTCGGGGGATACCGACACACAGAGGGCGGAGTTGGAGTTTTTTCCGTCACGGGCAAGATAGCTCATCCCGTTGACCAAAACGGATTCCTCCTCCGACTGGCTGGGCACTACCACACCGCCGGGACACATACAAAAGCTGTACGCCGTGTGTCCGTTGCCACAGTGGTGAAACACCTGATAGTCTGCCGCTCCCAAATGGGGATGTCCGGCAAAAGCGCCGTACTGAATTTTATCAATGGTTTCCCGAAAATGCTCCACTCTGGCACCCACAGAAAAGGGTTTTTTAGATAACGGAATTTCCTTTTGATGCAGGAGAGCGTAAACATCCTTGGCACTATGTCCCGTTGCCAACACCACCACGGAGGCAGGGATTTTTTCGGAATCATTGACCGTTACGGAGGTGATCGCTCCATTTTTTAATTCCATATCCGTTAAACGGGAGCGGAATTGAAAAGAGCCGCCTAATTTGATAATTTCTTCCCGTAAGCTTTTTACGCAGGTTCTTAATTTGTCTGTGCCGATATGAGGCTTTGCCTGATAGGAAAGGTGGGGTAACTGACTGTGCTTGGCAAGTAAGCGAACCACTTCTCCCGACAGCGGGTCATTGATACGGGTAGTGAGCTTTCCATCGGAAAATGCGCCGGCACCACCTTCTCCGAATTGCACGTTGGATTCTTTGTTTAAAGGGTTCCCCGAAAAGAAGCCGTCCACGGTTTTGACTCTTTCTTCAATGGGTTCTCCCCGCTCCAGCACAATGGGAGCGTAGCCGTTTTTTGCCAAAAGATAGGCACAAAAAAGACCGCCCGGACCTGCACCCACCACCACGGGGCGATGAGGAAGTTCTTTGTTACCAAAGGAAAAAGAAAGCTCTTTCTTTTGGTAGGGGACGGTTTTTTTCTTAAGCTTTGGCGGTATTTTATCATTTTCCACCAAAAAGGTATATACAAATGAGATGTCCTCTTTTTTGCGGGCATCTACCGATTTTTTATAAACAGAAACTTTCCCACGAGGAAAATAGGTTTCTTTTAGAAAAGAAATTGCCGCATCATCTGTGTATGAAACGGAAAATTTCATATCTTTTACTAAAAAAATCATTGGAAAAATTCCTCCAATAAGGTTTTGCATTCAGCTTCCATAATGCCGCCGTAAGTTTCGGGGACATGGTTAATTTTATGAAGATAACCCAATTTTTCCACATATTCCATAGCACCGTATTTTACATCATAGCAACCAAAATATACCCGCTTCACTCTGGCATTGACGGTGGCGCCAAAACACATTAAGCAAGGCTCTTTGGTCACATATAATTCGCAGTCTTCCAAGTAGGTAGTGCCAAGCTTTTGAAGACCTCGCTCGATTACCAGGAGCTCCGCATGGCAGATGCCGTTTTGCGCCACACACTCATTATGGGCAGCGGCAATCACTTGTTTATCTTTGATTAGCACTGCACCAACAGGCACTTCGTTTCTGTCTTTTTTTGCTTCTTCTATGGCAAGCTCCATAAACCGGTTCTTCATTTTTTAGTATGCTCCTCTGTAATAATGACCTCTGGTATAACGTGTCAGGGGATTCTGCTCCAGTTTAAAGGAATGAATAATTTCTTGAACCTGCGCCTTGTTTTCACGGAAGAAATGCAGCCGCACACATCCAACCCCTGCCGCACGAAGGTCGTTTAATTTATCCGACATCATAATGGGATAGGGATTATAGATGGCATTTTGGGAACAGTTTTCGCAGGCGATGATGAACTCTTCGCCTTTTCTGTCTTTCATGACCAAATCGTTGGGATTACATTTTCCCCGAATATTGGATTTCAGGCAGGATTTTGTAATCATTAAAGGAATCTGACCGTAGCCCAACACGGTTAATTCGGAAGCATCGGTCATAATGTTTTTCACATTCTTTAGGTTTGCTTCCACCGAAGCAGTCACATTTTTCACGCCGTGTTCTTCCAAATACTTTGCAGACAGGGAATTGGTAATATTTAAGGTGTAATCACAGTAGAGATGATATTGGTTGCCGAATGCACGAAGATAACCGATGTTTCCTACCAAAATGTTGGTGATTTCGGGATGACGGGATAAAAAGGCACGGCTTTTTGATATTTGTTTGTCAGTGGCAATCCGTTCGCACCAAAGACCCACATTTTCGATTTCACCGTATTTTTCGATATATTCTTCAATCACTTCCGCTTTGGCAAAAATCAGCTTATCCCAACATTCTCGCACCCATTTTAGCTGAAAGGCGGTGGAAACGGTGCAATAATAGTCAATTTCGTCCACAGTTTTTCGCTTTCGCATCTGATAGGAATAGGGTTCTGTGTGCCGTTCAAACTGGAATAAGCTGTCTAAATAAACGCCGATTTCACGGCGGATGGCATTCATTTGGGATACACTTAAAAACAGCGGCATTTCATCTGCCAACACAATTTCAATTTCCTCAAAGCAGAAGGTTTCGTTCCCTGTTTTTGATAGCTGATCCATCAGTTTGTCACGGGTTAAGGGTGCGTTTTGGGCAAGCTGAGGACAAATGTCCACAGTGAAGGGGTACACATCTTCACCTAAAAGAAGTTCTGCTTTGATGGGTTTATCCAATTCCAAAAACAGAGAAACGGACACGGGAATTTGGGAAAATTCACGGTCACGGTTTAAAATCTGGTCGTAGTAACGCTCCATTTTTTTGGTTTCTCTGGAATAGGGATTTTCATTTTTATGAAAATTAAAGAGATTTTTATCAGAAATGCCGTCATAATAGGCAGGTGTGTAACCGCCACGGTTAAAGGATGCTCCAATAATGGCATAGTCTTCTTCCGATACTTCTCCCGAATCCAAAGCACGGCGATACACATCGGTCACGGCGGCAGTATAGTATTTGCTTTTTAATCTGCCTTCCAATTTAATCACGTCAACGCCCATTTCCTCCAGCTCGGGAAGGTAGTCTAAAAGCATCAAATCTTTAGGAGACAGCAGTGCGCCTTTTTTCTGCTGGGTTTCATAGAACATGCGGCAGGGCTGTGCGCATTTGCCACGGTTTCCGCTTCTCTCTCCGATAAAGCTGGACATTAAGCATTGTCCCGAATAGCACACACAAAGAGCACCGTGGGCAAACACTTCAATATTTAAGTCAGTTGCTTTTCTGATTTTTTCAATTTCAGCTCGGGATAGCTCACGGGGGAGTACCACTGTATCAAATCCCTCTTTTTCTAAGAGCTTTACCCCTGCCAAATTGTTGACGGTCATCTGAGTAGATGCCACAAGACGTAATTCGGGTGCAATTTTTTTGACAAGCTTTGCCACACCAAAATCTTGCACAATCACCCCGTCTGCCAAGGAATTATAAATCACATCAATCATTTTGGTAATGGTGGCAATTTCATTATCATAGACCAGGGTATTTAGCGTCACAAAAACTTCTACTCCCCGTTTATGGCAGTAGAACACAGCATCTTTTAAATTTTCTTCGGTAAAATTTTCGGCGCCGGCTCTGGCGTTAAAGGAGCTAAGCCCCAGATACACGGCATCTGCTCCGGTTTTTACCGCAGCGACCATGGCATCATAGGAACCCGCAGGTGAGAGTATTTTCATATTCTTTTCTTCCTTTATAGTAGGCTTGCTAAAACGCGCCAAATGGATGAACCTCATCGCTCGGAGTACCCAATGTACGCCTTCGGATGACCCCTACGGGTTCGGTTTCTCCATTTTGCATCAAATTTATCTTCGTCTTATTTATAAAAACAGATATACTAAAATCATCGTCATCGAACGACGAAAGCAAAACTTTCCGCCGTTATTTTCGCAATGGAATACCGTATCAGGAAGACGGAGGTTCGGGATTTCGGAAATACTTGGCGGCAGTTTCTTTTTTTGGTTCGTTTTTTCTTTGCTGTCAAAGAAAAAAATGAACATAATATCTATAAATCTTCCGCTGAGATATGCACGCGTTCAATATTAGCAACAGCCTCATTGATAAGTGCATCCATATCCAATTTCTGCTCCTCAAAAATCACATCTTTCACTCTGGGATGAAGCTTGGGATGTTTGGGAGTAAACACGGTGCAACAATCTTCATAAGGCAAAATGGAGGTTTCAAAGGCTTCCATCTTTCGGGAAATTTCGGTGATTTCGGTTTTGTCCATCCCGATTAAGGGACGAAATACGGGAATTTCCACTGCTGAATTGGTTACCTGAAGCCCTTCAATAGTCTGACTTGCCACCTGCCCTAAGCTTTCTCCGGTGACTAAGCAACCGCAATTGTTATCCTCTGCCACACGCTCTGAAATTTTCATCATAAAACGGCGCATCACAAGCGTCATCATATCCTCACGGCACTTTTCCCCGATAGCAAGCTGAATATCGGTAAAGGGTACCACATGAAGACGGTAGGGACCGGTGTATTTTGCAATAATTCTTGCTAAGGTGATTACCTTCTGTTTGGCACGTTCTGAGGTGTAGGGATAGGAATAGAAGTGAACTGCCTCCAGTTTTAATCCCCGTTTTGCCATCATAAAGCCTGCCACGGGACTGTCAATGCCACCTGATAACAGAAGCACACCCCGTCCGCCGGTTCCAACGGGTAATCCGCCGTGACATTCCTCTTTTTCAAAATAAATGTAGGCACCTTTTTCACGGACCTCCACCATCACCTGAATGTCGGGATTTTTGACGTTAACGGTTAAGTTTTCAATATTATCGTGCAGAAATCCGCCCAATTCCTGACAAATGGCAGGAGAATTTAAAGGGAAGGTTTTGTCCGCACGTTTTGCTTCCACTTTGAAGGATTTACCGCGCAGCTTATCGGAAAGAAGCTCCAGAGCATCTTTTTTGATGGTTTCCATATCTTTTTCGGTCTGATACACCACCGAAACGGATTTTAAGCCAAACACGTTTTTTGCCTTCTCCAGCATTTCGTAGAAATCAGCATCTTCAGTGGGTTCCATATAGATGGCAGACTGATGAATGCTAACGGATTTTAACAGTCCTTTTAACTGATTTCTGATATTTTTTAAAAGCTGATCTTCAAAATTTCTGCGGTTTAATCCCTTTAGGGCAAGTTCACCGCATTTGCCAAGCAGTAATTTACGCATAAATATGCTCCTTTATTTGTTGGTTTTTTGGGAATCATCTTCCGCGGGACGGTACAGCAGCTTGGTCAGGTAGGGAGTAAAGTAAAATTGCTTGATCCCTGCCAGATATCCTAAATAAGAAACTGCCACAATCAGTCCGCCGAAAATTGCAACGGGAAGCAGGTTGATTTCGCCTGATGCCAGGATTACATTCCCGAAATAAAAAGGGGATTCCCAGAAGATGACCACCAGATGCACAATCCAGTTTTTAAAAAGAGCAGCAATCCCTAATGGCACCACAAGATAACCAAGTCCGATTGCGGCATAAGCTGTGGGATATTTGATGTGAGGGGGAGTTTTGCTGTAGGATTTCTGGTGGTCGGTACCTGCTCGTCTGGTGTAACTGTAAATACCGGACAAAAACAGGATGAAAAAAAACACACCGAAAAACTGTTGCCAGCCTCCTGTCATACTGGTGACAATCACAAAGGAAAGGGTTGCATATAAAATCTGGTTAAAAAACAATGCCAGAAGAGGGTGTTTTCGTTTTTCTACCATAGGGAATACCTCCGCACCCCGAAGGGGAAATTTTATAAAAAATCTTGATGATTTACAAATGGCAAGTGTCCCCAAAGAAAACACTTGCCACTTTTTATTGGTTTTGGTTGATTAAAACTCCAGTTTGGATTCAATATAGGGGATGACCTCATCCATGGGCAGACGAATCTGCTGCATACTGTCACGGTCACGAAGGGTAACGGAATTGTCTTCCTCGGATTCAAAGTCAAAGGTGATTGAGAAGGGAGTACCGATTTCGTCCTGTCTTCTGTAACGCTTTCCGATGGAGCCCGCATCGTCAAATTCACAGGGGAATTTTTTGATGAGCTGTTCATACAGTTTGAATGCAGGTTCGGATAATTTTTTGGATAACGGAAGCACTGCCGCCTTCACGGGTGCCAATGCAGGATGCAAGCGGAGAACCACACGGGTGTCGCCTTCGGATACCTCTTCTTCGTCGTATGCATCCACCAAGAATGCCAGAGCCACACGGTCTGCCCCCAAAGAGGGTTCAATTACATAGGGAATGTAGCGTTCGTTGGTTACAGGGTCAATGTATTCCAATTTTTCGCCGCTATGTTCACTGTGCTGTTTTAAGTCAAAGTCGGTTCTGTCTGCAATGCCCCACAGCTCACCCCAGCCGAAGGGGAATAAAAATTCAAAGTCGGTGGTGGCATTGGAATAGTGAGATAATTCTTCCTGTTCGTGGTCACGCAGTTTTAAGTTTTCTTCCTTGATACCTAAAGATAACAGGAAGTTTTTGCAGTAGTCTTTCCAGTAGGCGAACCATTCTAAGTCGGTACCTGGTTTGCAGAAAAATTCCAATTCCATCTGTTCAAACTCACGGGTACGGAACACGAAGTTACCGGGAGTAATTTCGTTACGGAAGGATTTTCCGATCTGACAAACGCCAAAAGGCACTTTTTTACGGGAGGTTCTTTGCACGGATTTAAAGTTTACGAAAATCCCCTGTGCAGTTTCGGGACGCAAGTAAAGCTCACTTTGTGCATCCTCGGTAACGCCCTGGAAGGTTTTAAACATTAAGTTAAATTTTCTGATATCGGTAAAGTTGGATTTTCCGCATTCGGGACAAACGATATTGTTGTCTTTGATGTACTGTGCCATCTGTTCGTTGGACCAGCCGGCAGGCATTACGCCGGTATCTTCAATGAGCTTGTCTGCACGGTGACGGGTTTTGCATTCCTTACAGTCCATTAAGGGGTCGGAGAACCCTCCAACGTGACCGCTTGCCACCCAAACCTTGGGATTCATTAAGATGGCAGCATCCAATCCCACATTGTAGGGATTTTCCTGCACAAATTTTCTCCACCAGGCACGTTTTACGTTATTTTTAAATTCCACACCCAAGGGGCCGTAGTCCCAGGTGTTGGAGAGGCCGCCGTAGATTTCGGAGCCGGAATATACAAAACCTCTGCCCTTACAAAGAGCAACGATTTTTTCCATTGTTTTATCGGTGTTTAACATAGTGATGTTCCTTTCTTGCTAAGATGTAATGAGGTCAGGGGAAGCTTATTTCTTTTCTTTTCCCAAGGATGCACTTTTAATGCCGTACACAATGAATGCAACAACGGTATAAATTGCAACCAAAGACATGATCAGGCCAATACGGAACTGAACACCGCTATCGGCAAATAAGGGATGGAAGTTATTAAAGCCATTTAAGCTCATGGGATTCACCTTAAAAATTCTGGTTAAAATTTCAGTAGGCCAGATGTAGAGACAGGAAAGGAAGCCTGCTAAACACACATAGAACCAGTTCATATATTTTTTGGAACGAGCAGTTTCTTCTGCTTTTTTCAAGAGAGATGCTCTTACCACGGTGTAGATTCCCAGCAGGAAGAAAACGGTCATTAAAATGTAGGTAGCCACTTTTGCTGCTTCCAGCAGATTGGAAAAGTTCTGGAACCAGTTAAACAGATACATTAAAAGCATTTCTGCACCTAAAGCAGTTGCAAAAATGGTGAGTAATCTGTTTTCGATTTTTTCTTTCTGTTCCTTGATGATTGCGGGATTGGTCTGTTTTTTCATGATTGAAAAACTCCTTTTTGTATAAAAATTATTTTAAAAACAAAATTAGTCCAGCTCATACTGGAGGTTGGCTAAGGCATAAAGACCTGCCGTTTCGCACCGAAGAATCCTTGATCCTAAGGATACTGACTGAAAGCCTGCTTCCAAAAGATAGGAAACCTCCTCGGGAGAAATGCCTCCCTCAGGGCCGATGACCAGTGCAATTTTTTTAGGGTTTTGGGTATCTTCGGAAAATTTCTTTAAAACTTCTTTTAAGGTGGTTTTGTTTTCATCCTCGTAGCAAAGAAGCTTCAGGTCAAATTCGTCCCAATTTACCTGTTTTGGTGCTTTTGGTTCAGATACCTTCGGAATCATAAGCCGTCCGCATTGCTGCGCCGCGGATTTGGCAATTTTTTGGAAGCGCTCCGTCTTTTTTGCCACATCTTTTCCTTCGATTTTAGCAATCGAGCGCTGCATTTTAAAGGGCACAATTTTGGTTACGCCTGCTTCCACTGCTTTTTCCACGATGAAATCCAGCTTGTC
>JAZNNT010000173.1:0-9513 GCA_045580405.1 Clostridia bacterium | reverse complement strand
ATCCGGATGTGAAAATGCCGTTGAGCCCGTATCAACAGTTTCAGAACCAATCTCTCAGAATGAAGTTTCCAGATGGGATGAAATTGTGCAGCGAAACGAGCTGCGTATTGGTGTGCCGGATATCGCAAAATCCTTTGATAACGATTTGATTGACGCATTTTCCAAAGAACTGGAAATCACAGTGACCAAAGTAAAAATTCCCTGGAATGAATCCTTAGTGGATTACTTAAAAGAAAACCGGGTGGATATGCTCTGGGGGCAGATTCCTGCTACCTCGGAAACAAGCACCGCTTTCCGGTTATCGTCTCCCTACTTTAACAGCACTGCACTTTACATAGCAAAAAACCCCGAGCTGGTATTAGAACCAACCACAGTAGTTGGCGTAGCCAAAAATTCGGTGGAAGAAGCGATGATCAATCATTATTATGAAACGGTGCAGAGTTATGACGGCGAAGATGCTTTATTCTCCGCATTAAATAACGGAAGCTGTGATGTGATACTTTATAACAAAGCTTTGTTTGAAAATCTATCCAAAAAACCGGAGATTTTTCACATCATAAAAGAAGTGCCCTACGAACTGGTGGTTGCATTTGAGCAGAATAATGTATCAGTTTGCACCGAGGTGGAAAAAATTCTGGCAAAGATTAAAGCAGACGGTACCGCATCGGCAATTTGTCTTACTTGGTATCCTGTTGATTTCATTACAAAATAGTTTCAGATTCTTAAATATATAAAAGGAGTTTTATTTATGAAACAAACATTTAACGACTGTCAGGACAGAATGAAAAAATCGGTAGATTCCCTGTTGCAAGAATTCGGCCAGTTAAAAGCAGGTCGTGCAAATCCTGCAATTTTAGATAAAATTACCGTGGAATACTATGGTTCTCCCACCCCCATCCCGCAGATTGGGTCTGTTTCCGTGCCCGAAGCAAGAACTTTGGTGATTCAGCCTTGGGATGCTTCTATTTTAGGGGATATTGAAAAAGCAATTTTAAAAGCAGATATCGGCATCAACCCTACCAATGACGGTAAGGTTATCCGTTTAAACTTCCCTGCTTTAACCGAAGAAAGAAGAAGAGATCTGGTAAAAGATATCCATAAGCTTTCCGAAAACGCAAAAGTTGCAGTGAGAAACATCCGTCGTGACGCTATTGACAAATACAAAGATATGAAGAAAAAATCCGAAATCACAGAAGATGATTTAAAGAACTGTGAAAAAGATGTTCAGGATTTAACCGATAAATTCGTAAAAGAAATCGATACTCAAACCGCCGCAAAAGAAAAAGAAATCATGACGGTTTAATCGTTTATACCAACAAAAACGTAGGGTAACTGCAACTTGCAGTTACCCTCTCTCTTTGCTATTACACATTCTTTGGAGGAAAATATGTTTAACAAAAAAACTTTACGGGGTGATATCATCGGTGGCATCACTGTTGCAATCGTGGCGCTCCCCTTAGCAATCGCATTTGGGATGCAATCTATGCCCGGAGATCCCAACGCCGCTATGGCAGGTCTTTACGGAGCTATTTTCTGTGGCCTTTTCGCAACCATTTTCGGTTCCACCAACGGCTTAATCAACGGTCCCACTGCCGCAATGATTGTAGTGCTTGCAAACACCTACAAAAACGCCGGCTACAATGGATTTATTATGGCAATGTTGATTGCCGGTGCTCTGCAGATTCTGCTGGGACTTTTAAAATTAGGAAAATATGTCCAATACATACCAAAACCTGTGGTAGTCGGCTTCACAAACGGCATTGCCGTTTCCATTTTTATCGGACAGTTTAAAGATTTTAACACTGCTCCTCCGCTGGCATTGATTGTCATTGCAGTAATGTTTATTCCCATCATCGCAAAATGGATTTACCATGTGAAAAAAGATAACGCATTGATCAACGGCATTAAAAACTTTTTCCAAATTATTCCTGCTTCCTTAATTGGCTTGATTTTAGCGGTAACTGCAGCTATTATATGGATTCCCGGTGCTGAGGTGATTACAGACCGTGCAACCATTACCGCAGGATTCCCCAAATTTATGATGCCGGTGTTCACCAACTTAAACTGGGGCCCCATCATTTCCGGTGCGGTTTCTCTGTTTCTGTTGGCAAGTATTGAATCTCTGCTCAGTGCGGTGGTAGTGGATGACATGTTGCAGCAAAAAAGCAATCCCAATCGTGAGCTGGTTGGACAAGGCATTGGGAATATGATTGCGCCTCTGTTTGGCGGTTTAATCGGAACCGGTGCCATCGTGAGAAGTGCGGTCAACGTCAACAACGGCGGCAGAACCAAATTATCCGGTATCATCCATGCTTTGATTATTTTTCTGGTGGTCTTGTTCTTTTCAGGAGTGACTGCCTTCATCCCCATGGCTGCATTGGCAGGCATTTTAATGGTGACAGCATTCAATATGATGGAATTTGAAAGCTTTGCTGAAATCGGCAAAGTTCCCTACTCCGAATCCCTGGTTATGATTGTGACAATGATTGTGACCGTGATTGAAGATTTAATTGTCGGGGTTGCCTGCGGTATCGCTTTAACGCTGATTCTAAAAGGCATTGAAAAACTGATTGCTAAGAAGCAACAAAAATAATAATCAAATACATAAAAAAGGAACTGTAGCATACAGTTCCTTTTTTATGTTCCGAAAATCCAGAATTTTGTGACCGCCAGTGCTTCTCTTAAATAGTTATGAAAAATGTTATACCAGGCGGTTTCTCCGTGTAGACAGCCAACAGATGAAAACCCTGTTTTTTCAGCCATTTGCTCTGAACGGTAGATGTGAAAATCGTTGGTCACAAATGCCACACGGTAATTGGTTTCAAAGTGTTTGTCAAGAATTTGCTTGGAATACAAAAAGTTCTCATAAGTGCTGGTAGCTTTTTCTTCCTTGATAATCAGATTGGAAACACCATGATCCTTCAGATACCGTTCCATAGCAAGTGCCTCGGTAATATCCTCCTGAGCACCCTGCCCTCCGCTGACAACAATCACCGCATCAGGATTCTTTTCGGCGTACTCTATTGCACAGTCCAAACGGAATTTAAGAGGCAAACTGACCGTTTCCTTATGTACAGCCGCACCTAGAACAATCAAAGCATCTTCTTTGTAATCCACACTATCCCTGTTTCCGTAGAACCCTAAAAACAGGGCAACCACCAGAAGATAGGAAATCCCTGCCAGAAAAACACGGTGAAACCATTTCCAGATTTGGGTAAACTTTCCGTCAGGGGAACGGCGAATCAAAATTCCCCATCCCACAAGATATACACCAATCAGCAAGGACAACATCAATCCAAAATTGAAATTAGAAACAGTGGACATCAATAGAAAATTTGCAATCAGTATGCTTCCGATGACAATGTATATAACAGACACTATCATAACCACCCCCTCGCTACAACTGTTTCAGACAGTTTACCAATTTCCGAAGCGGAGCCTCATCGGAGCAGAATTCGTGGATGCCATCAAATTCAACAAAAGAAAGCCAATCGCAACCAACATCTGAACAAAGTGTTTTCAGTCGTTCAAACTCTGATTTTCCACTGTCAAAGGAAAATAAATCGTCACGGTTGCCAAGCTCAATACAAAGTTTTCTGGGATAAATCAGACAGGCAATTTCCGCATCGTCCAGCATTTTTGCGGATTTAAACCAGGTCCAGTCGCTGTAGGTATAGTTCTTTCGTTCATTAAAAAATGCGCAAGAAACGGCGGCTTTGATACGAGTATCCAACGCAGTGGTGTATAAGGTGTAAAATCCGCCGTAGGAGAGGCCTGCCATCCCGAAGTCAGTTACATAGTCCTGTTCTTCAAAATAATCAAGAACCGAAAGGATTCCGTGAATTTCCACCGCTGTAATGGAGCTGCCAACCCGTTTTAAGCGGGCATCAATGGCTTTTCTGTCGTACTCCACGCCGTAGGTAGTGTCCCACAATAAAAGCTGAGGTGCAAACACGTGGGCCCCCTGACTTGTGAGCTTTTGCACCACATCATAATAATACTCAGAAGATCCATACATCCCTGACACAAATTCTGGAGTTCCCGCACCGCCGTGCTGAAAAATTACCAAAGGATTTTCCCCACCCTCTGCTTTGAAAAATAATCCTGTCAGGAATACCCCTTTTAGGATTTCAAACTGCATCCGATAAACAGAATATCCATCTTCGTCGGACAATTTTTCCGATTTCGGAGAAGATAACACCTGAGGTTCATAATCCACAAGAGGCCACCCCAACATCTTCCGTAAATCTTCACGGTACGCTTTTGGGTCTTTAAACATATTTTTCACATGCTCTTCCCGAATCTTTTGACAAAACCGTTCTCTTTCTTCAACCAGGGCATCCAAACCCAATACATATTGTTCTTTATAGTATTTTGAAGTTTCCATTTCTTCCCGGTAATTCATAATGTCACCTCATATTATTCATAGAAATTCATACCGTGAAGAGTGCAATGAAATGGCCTGTTGTTGTGTGCCCAGGATTTTGACGCTACACTGGTATCAATAAAATACAAAGAATCTCCAACCACCTGCACACCATGGAGAGCGCATTTTGCTGCAATCATCGTTTCCTTTGTAGGCGTTACCTCAATTTTAGAGGTATGGGCAGGCGGAAACTGAACACCGTATTTGGTATCAAAAACCACGCCTTTTACCGTATTGGGAAACTGGGGCGCTTTCACACGGTTCATTACTGTTCCTGCTACTCCCAGCTTCACAACAAAAGGCTCGTAGCCACTTTCAATCTGCGTAATTTTACCCAAATAAAGCATATCCTCATAGGTGTAGGGATAATCCCGACAAGCTTCGGGAATTTCCACACCGGGAGCCGTGATTTTCACCGTCAGATAGAAATCGTCCCAAAAAACTTCGTAACCCAAGGTTTCGGAAACTGCTCTTACGGGAATAAAGGTCAGATTATTGTATAACACAGAACGGTAATCCCTGTTGATTCCGTCAATCACACAACGGCTCTGCTCAGGATAAAACACAAAAGAATGCCCGTCTTTTTCCATAGTTGCCGCTTTTTCAGTTTCATCCCAATAGATTGTGCCACCCACCGCATCGGAAAATGCACGCAGCGGAATAAAAGTACAGCCGTCAATTAAGATAGGCTTCTGCTCACATTTGATAAAATGTCCGTTTACCTCAATATCCACGGGAATATTGTATCCGCCGTAGGTATCGGCTGCAAACGCAGTGGTGGATGCAAATATTATCATAAAGAGTATCAAGCAAAACAATTTTTTCAAGGTTCTTACCTCCTATTGAATGTTATTATATCATAAAACTTTCTGTTTTTCAAGAAAAAAAGATTGGAAAAGCATTTGACAAGTTTTTCAGTTCGTGATATACTATCATACAGAGAATATTTTGCCCTTGAAAGGAAGTTTTGGTATGAGCGAAAATTGTACCCACGACTGCAGCAGTTGTCAGGAAAACTGTGCATCCCGTGATCCCAAAAGTTTTTTAGAAAAACCCCATGCATTATCCAACATTAAAAAAGTAATTGGTGTTGTTAGCGGAAAAGGCGGCGTTGGAAAATCCTTAGTAACCTCGCTAATGGCAATCACCTCCCAAAAAAGCGGATATGCAACTGCTGTGTTAGATGCAGATATCACCGGCCCTTCCATCCCCAAAGTGTTTGGATTAACCGAAAAAGCTACCGGTGATGACGTGGGAATGTATCCGGTTGTGACCAAAACCGGCATTAAAACCATCTCTGTAAATTCCCTTCTCCCTGATGAAACCGAGCCTGTAGTCTGGAGAGGTCCCGTTATCGGCGGTGCAGTGAAACAGTTCTGGACAGATGTTGTCTGGAAAGATGTGGACTTTATGTTTATTGACATGCCTCCCGGAACCGGTGACGTTGCGCTGACGGTATTCCAGTCCATTCCCGTAGACGGCATTATTATTGTAACCACTCCTCAGGATTTGGTTTCCATGATTGTGACCAAAGCGGTAAAAATGGCACAGATGATGAATATTCCCATTTTAGGCTTGGTAGAAAACTACAGCTATCTGGAATGTCCTGACTGCGGTAAAAAAATTAACGTATTCGGTGAAAGTCACATTGATTCCATTGCCGAAACCTTTGGCATTCCCGTACTGGCAAAATTACCCATCAACCCTGCTATTGCATCCTTATGCGATGAAGGTGCCTTAGAAGATGCCGAAATCGACTTCTTCTCTGATATGAAACCGTTGTTGGACAAGCTTAGCAAAGAATAACTGACAACAAAAAAGGATGAACCGATTGGTTCATCCTTTTTATTTTGCTCATTTTTCGTTTTTTTGTTCTTCCTGAAGCTTTTTGAATTTTTCTTTTGCTTCTTCAGACGCTTCGGCTACGGAGTATTTTCCGCAATTGGGACACAGAATGGTATCTGCTCTTCGTTCAAATATAAAATTACATAATCTGCACTCGTAAATCATAGGGTACTCCTTTTTTACCGCCGGACTCAGTAAAGTTCATCACAGGTGAAATTATAGCACAATTCCCTGCAAATTGCAAGGGCTTTGCCCGATTTTCTCATTACAATTTGGTTACTTGACTACAAAAACGGAATCTTTTGGAAGAAGCCTGATTGCCTCATCCGTCAATTCTTCTCCAACAGTTACCAGCGGTACACAGGGCGGAAAACGGGTAATATTTTCTTTCGCAATTCTTCCCGCCGCTTTTTCTTTTGGTATCCATTCCCCTTCTGCAAAATAAGCATCTCTCGGTGCCATTTTTTGGGTTAGTTTTAAAAGCGGATATTTGCTGACAACAGAAGTTTTTTCATTCCATGTCAATTCTAAAAGAGCCTTTGCTAATACACGGATTTCTTCCACCGTGTTGCAGGGGGAAAACATGAGCAGCAGATTGTTTCCAAATACTCCTTCCGCATAGATTTTATGTTGTGTTTGCAAGTATTTCTCTAAATCTTTTGCGGAAAAATTGGCGCAATCACAATTTAAAAGCAATTTATAGGAGTCTTGATTGGGCAGTATTCTAAGCGGTGTTTTGTTTGTTATTTCTTGTGATAAAACGTTAATGGCATTCAAAACAGCAGTGTCCTGATATAACTTTGCTCCAAAAAGTCCCGCATAATCCAGGGAAGACAGAATTGGATAGGAGGGACTTGTGGTATGTACCAGATGAATTGCCTGCCGGATTTTTTCAGAAGAAATTCTTGGAGAATTGCAGCAAAGCACGGCCCCCTGATTTAAGGTAGGCATGGTTTTATGAAAGCTTAATACCGTTAGGTCGGATTCCGTATTACGGCAAGATGCCAAAGACTCATCAAAATAAAAATGAGCACCGTGAGCTTCATCCTGCAGGATGATGGCATCCCCAACCTTCTCACGAATTTTTTTTAAGTCCGCCGTTTCTCCATAATAAGTAGGAGACGTCACAATCAGCACTTTCTCGCCATTGTAGGTAATATCTTCGGCAGTTATGGGACAAGGGATGGCAAATTCATGATTTACTTTAGGATACACAAATTTAGGAACAGCTCCGGAAAGAATCAGTCCGTAAATCACGGAAGCGTGGCAGTTCCTATCCACCAAAACAGTTTCTCCCGGCGTAACGGTTGCCAAAATACTTGCTAAAATCCCGCTGGTGGCACCGTTTGTAAGAAAAAAAGCTTTCCTTTTTCCAAGCATCTTTGCCATATGCTCCTGAGCATCCTTGATGATTCCCTCAGGGCACATCAAATTATCGGTACCGGATAACTCGGTAACGTCACGAATGGGCACAGGGATTCTGCCCTTATGTCCCGGCATATGAAAGGAAATTTCCGAAAATTCGCTTAAGTAATTGTATATTGACATGGTTTTGTCCTTTTAATCTGACATTGTATTTTCCATATCCCGGTAGCTGATTGCTTCTGCCAAATGGTGCATTTCAATTTGCTCTGCTTCCTCCAAATCGGCAATGGTTCTTGCTACCTTGATAATTTTATCATACCCCCGGGCGGTTAATCCAAGTACGGAAAAGGCTTGCTTTAGCATAGCTTCCGCATCAGGGGTTAAGGGACAGTATTTTTTAACTAAGGGAGCAGTTAACTCCGCATTGGTTAAAATTCCTTCCCCTTCATAACGCTTCTTTTGAATCTCACGGGCACGGATCACTCGTTTTCTGATATTTTGGGAGGATTCAGCCCGTTCTAACGATGAAATTTCATCGTAATTAACAGCAGGAACTTCAATCTGAATATCAATTCTATCCAACAGTGGACCTGATATTTTCTTCTGGTACCGTTTAATCTGATCCAAGGTGCAGGTGCACTCTTTTACGGGAGAACCGTGATATCCGCAAGGACAAGGGTTCATCGCCGCTATAATCATAAAGTTGCAAGGATATTCTGCAGAACGGCTCACACGGGTTACATTGATTTTTTTATCCTCCAGAGGTTGACGAAGCACTTCCAGGGCTTCCCGTTTAAATTCGGGCAGCTCGTCCAAAAACAGAACCCCGTTATGCGCCAATGAGATTTCTCCCGGCATTGCTTTGGTCCCGCCACCGATGATAGAAACGGTAGATGCCGTATGATGAAGTGCACGAAACGGACGTTCCACAATCATGGGTCTGTCTTTGGATACCAAGGAACAAACGGAATAGATTTTGGTCACTTCCATGGATTCAGAAAATGTGAGTGGCGGCAAAATACCTGGGACACGTTTTGATAGCATGGTTTTCCCGGAACCGGGGGTTCCGCTCATTAAGATGCTATGTCCCCCGCTGCAGGCAACCTCCAAAGCACGTTTGGCGTTTTCCTGCCCTTTCACATCTGCAAAATCCAGTTTGGAATCAAGGACATTAAAATCCAGTTCACTTTCATTTTCAAAGGGGAAGATTTCTAATTCTCCTTTTAAAAAAGAAATCACTTCCCGCAAATTTTTCACAGCATACACCGAAAGCCCCGGAACCAATGCCGCTTCTTTGGCGTTATCTATGGGAACAATAATTTTTTGGTAGCCATGTTTTAGTGCTGCATCCGCCATAGGAAGTACGCCGCTGACACCACGAATTTCGCCGGATAACGACAGTTCCCCAAGCATAATATATTCCCCAAGATTTGGGATTTCTTCCGTAGCACCGATTAAGGCAACTGCCATGGGTAAATCGTAGTGAGTACCCTCTTTTCGCACCGATGCAGGTGCTAAATTAATGGTAATTTTTCTGACGGGAAACGAAAAGCCGGAGTTTTTAATACCGCTTCTGACACGTTCCTTGGATTCTTTGATAGCAGTATCCGCAAGACCTACCACATCATACTGAGGAAGGGCTTTTGCCACATCCGCTTCAATATCCACAATGTAGGATTCAACTCCGTTTAATCCGCAGGTATATACAGTAACCATTCTTTTTTATCCTCTGTTTCTTTACTTTTTTCGCATACTTTCAACACGCTTTGCATCAGGTTTTACAACAATTGTTTCAAAATTGTCGTATATCACCATACCGGGTTTTGCGCCGGAAGGCTTTTTCACATATTTTACTTTGGTATACTCCACGCTGACCT
>JAZNNT010000172.1:0-5356 GCA_045580405.1 Clostridia bacterium | reverse complement strand
CCACATACACGCCGTTGTTGGCAAAGGTTGCGTATGCTGCAGTCATTTCCAGGACGGATACGCCTTTGGTCATACCGCCGGGCGCCAATGCACCCAGTACTTTATCGGATTCATCTAAACTGGTGATGTGTAATTCATCCTGCAGGAAACGATATGACTGCTCTACACCTAACTTCTCTAAAATCTGAACGGGAATGGTGTTTACGGAAAGCTCAACTGCTCTTTGCACAGACATTTCACCCTTAAAACCAGCGTAGTAGTTTTTAGGGCTCCAGCTACCATAGGTTATGGCTTTATCGGTATAAACGGTATTCGGGGTAATAATGCCTGCTTCCAGTGCCGGTGCATATACGCCCAGAGGCTTGATGCAGGAACCCGGCTGACGGGTGGAGGAAACGGCACGGTTTAAAGAATATGCACCCGGCTTTGGTCCGATACCGCCATACATTCCTTTGATGTGCCCGGTTTGAGGATCCATTACCACAATGGCTCCCTGCGGATAGTCACTGTGGGGAGATTTCGGGAAGTTTGCCGGATCGGAGAACACACTGTTGATGGAGGATTGAACCTTGGGGTCAACAGTGGAAATAATCTGATAACCGCCGGACACGATTTTCTTGGTTGCGACAGTTTTGGAAAGGCCCTGATGTTCCATCAGAAGCTGCACCGCATCCTCAATAATGATTTCGGTAATATAAGACTGATTAGCTGCCGAAGTTTTCATATTTCCTTTTTTGAAATTTAATTCTTCTGCCACAGCCTGATCGTGTTCTTCCTGAGTAATTTTGCCAAGCTCCAGCATTTTACTCAGCACCAGTTCTTGCTTTTGTTTGTTATTATCCGGATTAATAAAGGGATCATAATAACTGGGATACTGAGTAATGCCTGCAATGGACGCACATTCGGCTAAGGTCAGCTCAGAAACATCCTTGTCGAAATATAGCCGTGAGGCGGTCTGCACACCGTTTACCCCTTGTGCCAGATAAATGGTGTTCATATACAGTTCTAAAATCTGCTCCTTGGTTAATTCCTGTTCCAGCTGATATGCCAGCCAGATTTCCTGGATTTTTCTCACAGGACTGCGGTCGCTGTTTCCGGTTATATTTTTTACCAACTGCTGTGTGATGGTGCTGCCTCCCTGAGCATCGGAGCCTTGGGAGAAATAGTCCAGTACTGCACGGAAGGTTCGCTTGATGTCAAACCCGCTATGGGAGAAGAAACGCTCGTCCTCAATGGAAACAAAGGCATCCTTCATATATTGGGGCACTTTGGAGTACTCTACCCAGAATCGGTTCTGGGTACCGGAAATTTTTTCAAATTCTGCCACTTCTCCGTTTTGGTCCATATAATAGATGCTACTGGTTAAATCTAAATTTAAATTTTCCACATCAATGGGTTCCGTGGAGGCGATAATGAAAATTACCACTGCCACACCAAACAAAAACAGACCCGGAATGGCAAACTTAAAAAAGTTCCACAGGGTTTTCATAAACACTCCGAAAAAGGTTCTCGGCTGTTCCTTTTTCTTTTCTTTTTTAAGCCGTTTGGATTGATTATTGTTCAAAAAAAGTCACCTCGTTTGGTTCTTTTTACAATCGTATGTATGATTTTTGTTGCAATGCAAGGCTGCTTTGCCCATAGTATAACATAATATCCCCGAAAATTCAAGTAAAACACCATTAATTTTCTGTTTCATCTTTGTTACAGTTGGACTGCATTTGTATAAAAATGTTCCAAAAAATTCCCGTTTTCCCCAAAACTTCAAAAAAAGCCCAAGAAAATTCCAAAAAAAAAGGAAAAACCGTATTTGTGTCGAATTAAACTAATGAAGAAACCCGGACGGGTAGAAAGGAGTGTGATGCCGATTGTACTTTGAAGAAGAGTACCTGAATGAAGTCAAAGAGAAAAATGACATCGTGGATGTGATTTCCTCTTACGTGAATCTAAGACGCAGCGGCAGCCGATATTTAGGGTTATGTCCCTTTCACTCGGAAAAAACACCCTCCTTTTTCGTGAATCCCCAGATGCAGCTCTATCATTGCTTCGGTTGTGGAGCAGGGGGCACGGTGATTCATTTCATTGAGCAGATTGAAAATCTGGATTTTGTGGAGGCGGTTAAGTTTCTGGCACAACGGGCGGGGATTCCCCTCCCTGAGGAAAAAGATGAAGTCAGTGAATACAGCCGTTTAAAACGAAATATCCGTGAAATGAATAAAATTGCCGGCAGAACCTATTTTCGTTGCCTAAACAGTGAAATGGGAAGAGGGGCACTCTCCTACCTGCGCGGGAGGGGACTTTCGGATGATACCATAAAGACGTATGGTTTGGGGTACGCACCCAACGAATGGAACTTTATGTATCAAACCTTGAAAAAAAACGGCTTTTCGGATGAAGATATCGTAAAAAGCGGTCTGTGTCTTATGAAAAACGGAAGAATCTTTGACTTCTTTCGGGATCGGGTAATCTTTCCGGTAATGGATTTAAGAGGCAATGTGATTGCTTTCGGCGGACGGGTAATGGGTGATGCTCTCCCAAAATACCTAAACACCGGCGAAACCCCGATTTTTTCCAAAAGGCAGAATTTATTCAGCTTAAATCTTGCCAAAAACACTTCGGAGGACTACATTATCTTAGCGGAAGGCTATATGGATGTTATCGCCTTGTATCAGGCAGGGTTCCAAAATGCCGTGGCATCTTTGGGAACGGCGTTTTGTGAGGACCATTCCCGCTTGTTGAAACGGTTTACTAACCGGGTGATTATCTCCTTTGATAGTGACGGAGCCGGTCAGAATGCTACCAGAAAAGCGGTGGACATTTTAAAAAAAGACGGTCTTCAGGTTCGTATTTTAAAATACTCCGGAGCCAAAGACCCGGATGAGCTGATTAAAAAGTTTGGACCCGAAGCCTACCGCACAGCCATTGCAAGTTCTTTAAGCGGTGTGGATTACGAGCTTTCCCAAATTTATCCCAAGGGTGGCTTTTCCGATGATGAAGAACGAATTGAATACACCAAAAAGGCGATTCATATTTTAAAGAACATTTACAATAAGCTGGAGCTTGAGGTGTATGCCAAAAAAGTGGCAGAGCTTACCAAAATCAGCTATGACTCTATTTTAACGCAGGTCAAACAGGCGCAGAAGCATCGGAAACTGGAAGCGAATGCAGATGCGGTGGAGTTGTCGATGCTGCGAAAAAAAAGTGTGTCTCAGTCATTACTCAAGCTGGTGGTGGAAAATCCGTCATATTTTCCGAAAATTCGGGAAAAAATCAAAGCAGAGCAGTTTCGTGAAGAACTCCATCAAAAAATTTACGAAATTTTTTGTCGCCTGACAGATGATGCCCAAAAACCTGATGTGGCAATGATTATTGGGCATTTGAATCGGGAAGAAGCAAAAGAAGCCAGTGAAATCTTTATGATAAAAGAACCGTTCATTGATTTTCATATTTACTTAGACTCTCTGCTTCAAAAAATTGAAAGTGAAACACAAACGGTTTCTTTTACCGATGACGATCGGGACGATATGTTACAATTGCTGGAATATACCAAAAAACTAAAGGAAAAGAACGATAAGAACAAGTAGAAGGATTCTTAGGAAAGAGGTTACAAAAGATGTCTGAAGTTACAGAGAATAAAAAGCAAGTCATCAAAGAGTTGATTGAATTTGCAAAAAAACAGGGTAAAATTACATTAAACGAGTTGAATGTCCGTTTAGACCAGATTGACGTTTCGGTAAATGATATTGAAAAAATTTATGAACGTCTGGAAAAAATGGGCGTGGAAATTGTGGGCGACGAAGATTTTGAAGATGCGGTGGATATGGAGTTTCCTGATGAAACCGAAATGAACATTGTCTTAAACGCTGAAGGCATTTCCATTGACGACCCTGTGAGAATGTATTTAAAGGAAATCGGGAAGGTGCCTCTTTTGCACACCGAGGACGAGCTGAGACTGGCAGAACGGATGTCGGAAGGCGATAAGGAAGCTGAACGTCAGCTGGCGGAAGCAAACCTACGTCTGGTGGTAAGTATTGCAAAGCGTTATGTAGGTCGCGGCATGTTATTCTTAGATCTGATTCAGGAAGGCAATTTAGGACTGATTAAAGCGGTTGAAAAATTTGACTACCGCAAAGGCTATAAATTTTCTACTTATGCTACCTGGTGGATCCGTCAGTCCATCACCAGAGCGATTGCAGACCAGGCAAGAACTATCCGTATTCCCGTGCATATGGTGGAAACCATCAATAAGCTCTTAAGAGTAACCCGTCAGTTGCTTCAGGAGTTAGGCAGAGAACCTACTCATGACGAACTGGCAAAAGCATTGGGCACTACCGTGGAACGTGTGCGTGAAATCCAGAAAATTGCCCAGGACCCCGTTTCTTTGGAAACTCCCATCGGGGAAGAAGAAGACAGTCACTTGGGTGACTTTATTCAGGACGAATCTGCGCCCGCTCCGGCAGATTCTGCAACCTATATGCTGCTTCGTGAACAGTTAACCTCTGTACTGGACACCTTAACCCCCAGAGAATCCCGTGTGTTGAAGCTTCGTTTCGGTCTGGATGACGGCAGAATGAGAACCTTAGAAGAAGTTGGGAAAGAATTTAACGTAACCCGTGAAAGAATCCGTCAGATTGAAGCGAAAGCGCTCCGTAAATTACGGCATCCTTCCAGAAGCAAAAAACTGAAAGATTATCTCGATTAATACTCCTAAGACAAATATTGTCCGAAAAAGCCTGTTCAAAAAAACAGGCTTTTTTGTTTTGTTGTATCAAACTTTCAAAACTTTCATAAACTGATAGGAAGGAGGGAATGTTATGAGCGGTGTGGGGATGCGTCGGGTGATCAATCAGGCGGGATACCGTTATCACAGGCATCACGGCGGCAGTATTTTCTTGATGATTATTTTAGGATTATTGATTTTCGGCAGTTTTCGCTGGTATACAGATATTTTTTCTCCCCTTCTTCGGGATTTGTGCGAAGCAAAGGCAAATCGTATCGGTCAGGAAACGGTGCACCGTTCTGTTTCGGAATTGCTTGGTCGGGAAGAATACCTGGGGAGTAATTTTCTTCGCGTGGAAAAAACAGAAGAAGGAGAGCCTACCTTGGTATTGCCCGACACAGCGGTGATGAACCGGTTCCGTTCTGAACTGACTCTTTTGATTTCTGAAAAAATTGCCGCCACCAAAAATGCGGATATTTCCATTCCGCTGGGCAATCTTTCCGGAGTTGAAATTCTTTCCAACCGTGGGCCGCATTTTCGGGTAGATGCTTATCCCTATGGGGAAGTGTTTGTGGAGCTTCTGAGTGAATTTTCGGATGCGGGAATCAACCAGACCCGTCATGCTATGACGGTGAAGGT
>JAZNNT010000171.1:0-2029 GCA_045580405.1 Clostridia bacterium | reverse complement strand
TGAATCTGGCCCATCCACTCAGCATCTCGGTTTGCCAGGTAATCGTTGACTGTAACGACATGCACACCCTTGCCTTCCAAAGCATTTAAGTAAGCCGGCAGTGTAGATACTAAGGTTTTACCTTCACCGGTTTTCATTTCCGCAATACGTCCCTGATGTAAGATCACACCACCGATGAGCTGTACTCTGTAGTGTTCCATACCAAGAACACGTTTCCCCGCTTCACGAACAACTGCGTATGCTTCCGGTAAAATATCATCCAATGTTTCTCCGTCTGCAAGACGTTTTTTAAATTCTGTTGTTTTTCCACGAAGTTCTTCGTCAGAAAGCTTCTGCATTTCCGGGCGAAGACTTTCAATTTTATCAATTGTTTTATTAATCAGTTTCAGCTCTCTTTCACTGTGAGTGCCGAAAATCTTCTCCATAAAACCCATAGATTACTCCTTTTTAATGAAAATATTTTGCCATTTTATTTTTTACCATTCAATTATCATATCACAAAAAAGGGTTGCGGTAAACCGCAACCCTTTGAATTTTTATGAACTTTCTGTAAATTATCTCCAAATAATCCTTAAATTTCCGGTCCAATTAATCCGTAGCTTCCGTTCTTGCGTTTGTAAACTACGTTTACTTCGTCATTTTCCGCATTTAAGAATACAAAGAAGTCATGTCCGATCATTTCCATCTGTAAGCATGCATCTTCCGGATACATTGGCTTTCTTTCAAAATATTTTGTACGAATGATCTGGATTTCTTCTTCTGCATCTGCTTCGTGATTTAAGAATTCCTGTTTGAAGTTTCCGCCGTCCTGATGTTTTGCAATCAGTTTTGTTTTGTGTTTGCGAAGCTGACGTTCGATAACTTCTTCTACAAGGTCAATTGACACATACATGTCTGAGCTTACCTGTTCGGAGCGGATGATCGTTCCTTTCACCGGAATCGTCACTTCAATCTTTTGATGTCCTTTTTCTACGCTTAAGGTAACGTATACTTCTGTGTCATCTGTGAAATATTTTTCCAGTCTCCCGATCTTGCTTTCCACAGCTTCTCTAAGTCCGTCAGTAACTTCAATGTTTTTACCTCTAATAATAAAACGCATAGGCTCATCTCCTTCACTGTTTGATAAATATATTTTATCATACAATGCGTTTTTCCAAAAGCATTTTTCACGAATTTAGAAACTTTTTATTCTCATTTTTCAGCACGGATTTTTCTTAAAACTTCATCGTAAGAAAGTGGTCCTCCAAAGAGGTCCAAGGCACTTCCAATGGTCACATTGATGCGGTTTCTGCCACACTCTTTTACAGAATCCAGATCCTTCATGGTTGTCACGCCGCCCGCATAGGTGATTGGCAGTTCTCTGCATCTTTCCAGCATACGAATCAGGTCTCTGTCTACACCAGAAGCCTTTCCTTCCACATCTACCGCATGTATCAGAAATTCGCTGCAAAATGCTGCAAATTCTTCCAAAAGAGGTTCTCCAAGACGCTGCTTGGTAAACTTCTGCCAACGGTCAGTTACCACATAGTAACACCCGTCTTCTTTTTTACGGCAGCTAAGGTCAATGACCAGTTTTTCATTTCCTACTTCTTTTTGAAGTTTTTCAAGATTTTCATAATTTACCTGTCCGTCTTTAAACACATAAGAGGTTACAATGACATGACTTGCGCCTGCATCTAAAAATTCAGCAGCATTTTCCGCCGTAATTCCACCACCTACCTGAAATCCTCCCGGCCAGGTCTTTAAGGCCAGCATTGCCTGTTCTTTTGTTTTTTCATAATATTCGGAATCTTTGGAATTCAAAAGGATAATGTGTCCGCCTTTGATATTGTCTTTTTTATAAAACTCTGCATAAAATGCGCCATCCTTCTCTGACACAAAATTTTCTTTTGCCTGATTTCCTTCGTCACGCAGACTGCTCCCTACAATCTGCTTGATTTTTCCATTGTGAATGTCTATACAAGGTCTAAACTCCACTAATTTTCACTCCTCGATCATTATCTTATTTAGAATCGATGACATGACCCAT
>JAZNNT010000170.1:0-6501 GCA_045580405.1 Clostridia bacterium | reverse complement strand
GCAGGTTCAAGTCCTGTCACCTCGACCACGAAAAAGAAGTCCGATAGGGCTTCTTTTTTATATAGAAGTCCTTCAACATTTTTGATTGTGGTAAAACATCAGCAATGTTACATCCTTCTCCGAATAGAGATTCCTTTTACGGGATAAAATAGAAATACCATTCATAAAGGAGATGCATGTCATGTTTAAACACGAAAAACTGTTGTTTCATCCGGTAGAAATTGAAAAGCCGAATCCTCAGTATGCTGCACTATTGCAGGAGCAGTTGGGAGGCGGCACCGGAGAGCTGAAGGCTGCAATGCAATACATGTCTCAGAGCTTTCGCATCAAAGACCCCGAAATCAAGGACTTGTTTTTGGATATTGCTGCAGAAGAGCTTGGACACATGGAAATGGTCGCGCAAACCATCAATTTGTTAAACGGACACAATCTTGCAGCGGAAGAAGTTCCTGCAGGAGAAATTCAAACACATGTGATGTTCGGATTAAATCCCGGACTTGTGAATGCGTCGGGATATTCCTGGACAGCAGATTATGTTACTGTAACCGGTGATTTGTGCGCAGATTTACTTTCCAACATTGCCTCCGAGCAAAGAGCGAAGGTGATGTATGAGTATTTATATCGTCAAATTGAAGATAAAAAGGTAAGAGAAACCATTGATTTTCTTTTAAACCGTGAAGAAGCCCATAATCAGATGTTCCGGGATGCCTTTAACAAGGTGCAGAATAGCGGATCCAACCGTGATTTCGGGACCACAAAAGCTGCAAGAATGTATTTTAGTATGTCAAACCCTTCCTCCGAAAGTGAAGGGTCTGCGGAAATGAAAGTAGAAAAACCGTCTTTTCGTTAACATTTCTTTTGTCCGCTAAAAAAAGTGGTGTAACCATGTTACACCACTTTTTTTTATAAAATATCGTTTCCAAAATTGCAGGTATAGATAAATTCAATATAGTCTCCGGGCTGCACTACATATTGGGAACAACCTGTACCGGGGCTTTTTCCGTTTATAAAATACAGCCAGCCGGACTGAGAGCCGCAGTCAAATTCATACAGATGATTGATGCCTTCCATATAGACGGAATTAAACATTGGATTTTCGTTAAATTCAAAGAGAATATTTCTTTGTTTCAGCTCCCGTGACAGCACATCAAAGGCGCTATCTCCCTCCTGATAAGCAATGTTTTCTGCCTGCAGAATTACACCGTCCGACGGCAACACTTCCCGAATACTTTGGTCCAATCCGCTGTCGGGCGCCAATGCGTTTTGACAATGGACGGCGATGGAGCAGACTGTTCCGGGTGTTGCGGTTGGGGTAGGTGATGGTGCTGCAGTCGGTTCCGGCGTTGCGGGTTGGCTGGTAGGAGGTGTTTTTTGTTCGGTGGGAATTGGTGTGTAATCGGGTGAGGGTTGCACCGTAGGAAGGGGAGTCGGTGTTTGCTTGATGATTGCGGTAAATTCAGGCATTTTTTCTGTGACAGGTGCGTTGGGAGATTGTACGAAAAAGAGAATTGCCGCTAAGATGGAAAGAACCAGAAAAATGCTACCCCAAATTCCAAATTGTTTCTTATTTTTCATGGATAGTTTCCTCTAACAGATACGCCTGCTCCAACAGATTATATAAGATGGAGGCAATTTCCCCGCGGTTGACCGCTTCGGTAGGATTTATCAGCGTGACTTCAGATGTTAAAATATCGTGCTGATAGCAGAAAGCCAGTTCATTTTGCGCCCAGAGTGCAGAGGCTTGCATATCCGGGAATGTGGAAAGCGTATTTTTTACATCTTCTTCTTTCAGTTTTGTATCCAATCCGCATAGCATGGCAGCACGGCAAATCATTACCGCTGCTTCCTGACGGGAAACGGTACCGTTGGGATGAAATTCGGTTTCGGAGATTCCTTTGATGATGCCAAAATGGAATGCGGTGTTAATGGCATCAAAATACCAGTCTTCTTTAAAAACATCGGTAAAGGGAGTGCTTTGCGTGGTTGTAAGTCCCAATGCCCTGGTTACCAGTGCGGCAAATTCTGCTCTTGTCATGGTGTCTTCAGGACAGTAGGTATCAGCGGTTTTTCCGTTGATAATGCCACGTTTTGCCAATGCTTCAATCTGACTGCGGTGTTGATGTGTTAAAATATCAGAGAATGCTTTGTTTTCTCCTGTTTTCGGCATTTTTACAGCAGGATTTCTGCGGGAAATTACGGTTTCTTTTTCCGAATCTTTGGGCTCCGGTGTGGCAGTTGGCGTTGGAGTGGGTTTCTGATAGGAGCCGCCTCCGCCGTAGTTTGGTGCAGGGGTTGCAGTCGGTGTGGGAGTTGCAGTCGGTTCGGGGGTTGCTTCCGGTTCTGTGATTTCATCGGGAGTGGAAATTGCCGGATTTTTGGGGCATTGGGAAAAATCATATACATATTTTTCAGGGAATGCTAATTTGTATTGCCAAGCTACCAATCCACGGAAGCCTTGCTCGGTTGAGAAGGAATTGGTGTTGGGCAAAAAGCCGTCGTCGGTTTCATTTTTATAGTTCATCAGACCGTCTATGGGTGTCATTTCGTTTTGACAGATTGCCGTAACATCAGCTCCTGTCGAAGAGAGCCCTGCAATGGCCAGACCGGTGGATGCGGCGTTTCCCACTGCTCCGTTATCTCCCTGACTTTCAGTTATCAGGGCAACACTTTCGTCTATCAGTTCAGGAATACCTTCTGTTTCGGTGAAATAGGGCAGAGCCATCAGCATAGCTGCCATGGCATCAACACCCCAGGTATCATTTTGCCATTCCGCTTTCTTTTCAATGACAATACTAAGTAAAGCATTCAGTTGTTCGTCGGTTGCATAGGATTCGTCCTGTGTGAGTGCCAATAAAATGTAGGGAAGAGCATAAACATTTTGAATATCGGAGGAATTTTCATCAATTTTGGCGGTTAGCCGTTCTACTAAATTGAAGATTTCTCCGTCGGATGCCGTAATATTGGTGGGATCATATCCCATTGCCCGAAGTGACAGAATGCTTTTTGCCATCTGGGAGGTAGAGGCAGTTTCTTTAGCATCAGCTACAATGTAGTCCAGACATACCTGCAGTGTTTCTTCCGGTAAGGTTACAGCAGCTTCGGGATAAAGCTCTCCATACATCTGAAGGTCACATAAAAACCATATCATATTGCCGTCTTCCGTCAGCGCTTCGCCGGAATACTTTTGGGCAATATTGTGCATCACGGTAAGAGACTGAGGGTCTGTTACGGTCACAATACAGTAGGGCGGTGTAATGGCGGTATAGGTTTCATCATCCAAAACAGTTTCTTTGATTGCGGAAACAAGATAGGTGCCGGGTTCGTTGAAAGACAGCTCTACAAAACCGACCTCATCGGTGCTGACTTCCGTTTCTTCGCCGTTTATGGTGATGATTGCGCCTTCGCAGGGAGCCAATACTTCATTCCAAGCATCGTCAAATCCGGCTTGGGATAAGGTGAGAGAAATGGTTTCATTTGTTTCTGCTTGGACAGTTGTATTATCGAAGGTAGCAAAAGATTCAAAATAGGAGGAGCTTTCGTAAATGGTGGCGTCCACCCTATCACCGTCCGCCACGGAGTCAGACAGACCCCATGCCATAGCGGAGTTTCGCCAGTAGCCGTAATTTCCGTCGGTATTACCCCAGAATTGAGTGATACCAAGTCCCCACTGTGCAGTCTCTTCGGAGACGTAGGTGCATCCCTCGGGAGCATATTGGTCGTGGAAGACGGAAAATACATCGTCTAAATCGTAGGATTCTTCCCCTTCTAAGACAACCGGAAGCAGAACGGTCGGGTTTTCTTCGGTCGTTCTTAGAAATTCGCCTTGCTTTGATGCGGTAACGTACACCGTTATGGAGCTATCCTCTGCAGTTGCGATGACTGGCAGGGCAGAAACCAGTAATATCAGTGCTAACAATAATGATAACAGTTTTTTCATAAGAAACATCCTTTCTTTTTATTTGGTGTGGCTATTGGTTTTAAAAAAACCTCCCTTCACCGCAGACCAATAAAAAAACTGCGGCAATTTTTGTTACAAAATTGCCACAGCAGAGTGTTTCTGTGAGCTTCATAATTTGTCTTAGAAATAAGGCAAAACTATCGTTTCCTATGCAAAAAATCCAGGCACATCGGCGGAAACAACATCAAAGCAGGTCTTCTGACTCGTATCTTAAAGCGCCAATTCTTTAGTCTTCTCGGTTTCCCAATGACCGGCTTTCCCCCTGTGCCTGATATGGCAGAATCAGCTTGATACATACAGCGACTGGTATCGTCCGGGATTCACACCCGGTTCCCTTTTCATCTGCGTTGCCAAAAACAATGTTCGGTAAAGCAGAACTTTGTATGAATTATTTTGTTGTGTAATAAAGCATAGCACACATAGAAAAATTTGTCAAGTAAAAAGTTTCTGATTCTTTTGGAAAAAGGCGAACTTTTTTGTCAAAATCTATTGAATTTTAGGAAAGAGTATGCTATAATGACTATGTATGTTATATTATTAACAATATCTTGGGAATAAAAATTTACAATATATACCTAATCGGTGCGAAATTTCACACCAAAACCATTTAAGGAGGACTTAATTATGGCTCACATTAGTGACGCAGGGGTAAAGAAAATTTGCGAAATCTGTGATAGATACGCAAATGAAAAAACTCCCCTGATGATGATCTTAAGTGACATTCAGAACGAATACGGATATATTCCTCTGGATGTTCAGGAGATCGTTTCCGAAAAAACCGGAATTTCTGTTGCAGAGATTTACGGAGTAGTTACTTTCTATTCTTTCTTCTCCCTGCAGCCGAAGGGTAAGTATGTAATTGGTTGCTGTATGGGTACCGCTTGTTATGTAAAAGGTGCTCAGCTGGTAATGGATAAATTCTCCGAACTCTTAGGAATCGCTCCCGGCGAAACCACCGCTGACGGTATGTTCACCATCGACGCATTAAGATGTATCGGTGCCTGCGGTATTGCTCCGGCAGTTACCATCAACGGTAAAGTTTATCCCAAACTGTCTGTAGACCAGGTTCCCGGTATCGTAGAAGAATACCGTGCATTAGGAGGTGCCAACTAATATGAAAACTTTTGCAGAATTAGATGCTAAAATTTGCAGCTGTACCGATGCGTTAAATGCAAAGATTGACGGTTCCAACGGAAAACGTGCAATCCTTTTGTGCGGCGGTACCGGTTGTCTGTCCTCCAATTCTATGGACATTAAAGCAGAATTTGATAAACTGATTGCAGAAAACAACATGGGTGACAAAGTGACCTGTAACATCGTTGGATGTTTCGGGTTCTGCTCTCAGGGACCTTTCGTTAAAATCTTCCCCGAAGACACTTTGTACCGTCTGGTAAAAGTGGAAGACGTGGCAGAAATCTTTGAAAAAGATATCAAAAACGGCGAAATCGTGGAACGTTTACTCTATGTAGAACCCCTAACCGGCGAAAAAGTTGTTAAACAGGAAGATATCAACTTCTATAAAAAACAAAAACGTATCGCTTTGCATGGCTGTGGTGTTATCAATCCTGAAGACATCAACGAAGCAATCGGCGAAGGTGCATTTGCAGGGTTAAAGAGAGCCTTGTCTATGGACCCCAAAGAAGTAATTGACGAAGTTTTAGCTGCAGGTCTTCGCGGACGTGGCGGTGCAGGCTTCCCCACCGGACGTAAATGGAGCTTCGCTTATGCAAACGAAGCAGACCAGAAATACGTTGTATGTAACGGTGACGAAGGTGACCCGGGTGCATTTATGGACCGTTCCATCTTAGAAGGGAACCCCTTCGCAGTGCTGGAAGGTATGATGATTGCAGGTTATGCAATCGGCGCAACGGAAGGTTACTTCTATGTTCGTGCAGAATACCCCATCGCTGTAAACCGTCTGCAGAACGCTATTAATCAGATGAACGAAATGGGCATCTTAGGCGAAAACATTATGGGCTCCGGCTTTAGCTTCCAGGCACATATCCGTCTGGGTGCAGGTGCTTTCGTATGTGGGGAAGAAACTGCACTGTTAAACTCCATCGAAGGCAAACGCGGTATGCCCCGTCCCCGTCCTCCGTTCCCGGCTGTAAAAGGTCTGTGGGGTAAACCCACCGTTGTAAACAACGTAGAAACCTTAGCTTGCGTTCCCTACATTTTAAGAGAAGGCGCTGCTTCCTTTGCAGATTGCGGTACCGAAAAATCCAAGGGAACCAAAGTATTCGCATTGGGCGGTAAAGTAAATAACGTTGGCTTGGTTGAAATCCCCATGGGTACCACCTTAAGAGAGCTGATTTATGATATCGGCGGCGGTATCCCCGGCGGCAAGAAATTTAAAGCAATTCAGACCGGTGGTCCTTCCGGTGGCTGCTTAACCGAAGAAGCTCTGGACGAACCCATCGATTTCGATAACTTAGTAGCAAAAGGCTCCATGATGGGCTCCGGCGGTGCTATCGTTATGGACGAAGACAACTGTATGGTTGACGTTGCAAAATTCTATATGGAATTTATTTGTGACGAGTCAT
>JAZNNT010000169.1:0-19747 GCA_045580405.1 Clostridia bacterium | reverse complement strand
GCCAAAGGAATGGCAGAAGCAGGTTACAATTACGAACAGATTTTAAAACATTATTTCACCGGCACCATTCTGGTGGAAGAGATCGAATCCATACAATAAAAAACTGTGAGAAAACAAATTTTGTTTTCTCACAGTTTCTTTTTTTTATGAAATATTTTTGGAATGCAAATTGCCAAAAGCACCACCGATGTTCCAATGAATAACCCGATCATATCACAGAAAATATCGTCCCAGCCGAAGGTGCGCCCCGGCACAAAGGTTTGATGAAATTCATCAGCTAAAGCAATCAGAAAGCCGAGCATAAGATTACCAAAAAACACAAACCATCGTTTTTGAAAGGTGCAAAGAAACAGATAGGTTAAAACTCCCAATATGAAAAATAAAAACATGTGTGCTCCCTGCCGCAGAGTGCGATGCACATCGGTATGGAGCATATTTTTCTCCCCTTGGGTCTTACCCACATAATCAGGAGTACGCACTTCAATCTGACGGGCAATGGAATTACTCATAGCTGTGGAGGTAGTGGAATCTTGATGCGAAAAATAAAAAATAGTACCTAAATTTAGAAAAATCAAAACCAAAAGAATGACTCTTTTTGTCACAGCAAATCCAACTCCTTAAGAAGCTTTGAACGGCTCTCGATTTTTTTGGTATAGGTTTCTTGCTTGCCGAACACTCGCTTAAAAATTCTCACAACCCAAATAAACGGAAGGAGCCATCCGTGTTTTTGAAGAATGGGATACTCCTTATATAAAAATGTTTTTTTGGGAAATAAGCGCCGTGTCAGTTGCCCTTTGGAAAGCTCTTTTTTGTATGCCGTATAATTCTTTTTATGATACTCTTCGTAGCGTTGACGGGAATATTCGTTATATAAGGTTAATTCCTCTTCACGAAAACCGTGCTCTGCACAAAACTGCACATCTGCTAAGATTTTTTCTGCTTGCTGTTCATGGTTTCCTGAAATCGGAAGACTTACAAATCCAAAATAAGAAACTCCGATTTGCTTCATGGTTTCATACACTTTGGTGTAACCCAATTTCGCCATTACAGTATCTACGCGGGAAAAGTCAATCTCATTGGCATAGCAAGACAAATAGAGAAGAGAATCACCCAACATTTTCAAATGAGAAATCCCGCTGATTAAGTGCTTTAAAAAGTGCAGAATCATATTGATGGCACCGTCGGTGATACCAAGCGCAGTGACGGTGTGCCCGTTGCGAAGTGTCACCTTCCGCTTTTCTTCTGCACCAAAATCTAAATTATCATACCAGACTTCGGCTACCTCTTTGGTATCCAAAGCCACATGTATTTCAAATTTTCCTGCTTTCGGATGCACGCAAACAGACTGATTGTTGCTGGCACTTCGCTCCTGGTATTCGCCGCCTGCTTGGGTAAAAGCAGAAAGTACCGCTTTTTCATCCTTCAGATCAATCAATAGGTCGGTATCTCCCGACATCCGAAGCTCAGGGTTTGCATATAAATCGGAAATTAAATCTCCTTTTAGGGTAATCGGATTCGCAAAGGAAAGCTTTTCCTCCACAAATTGATACATGGCTTCCTGACGAAGAGTATATTCCATGACCTTCAAATTGATTTCCATCTGCCACTTGGAAAGCATGGATGCAGGAATTTGTACTCTGCCCTGTTCATGAAGTTTTTTTACCACCGCAAACACAACCGTCCAGACGCCCTGCATCCGTGCGATTTTTTCAATTTCTGTAATTTCGTCTTGAGAATAAATGTGTTCTCCCGAAGGAAGAACCCCCTTCATTCCTGCGGCATACAATTCAATCGTTTTATAAAACAAAATAGTTGCTCCAATCTTATCAGCGGTTATTTTTTCGCAGATTCGGGGCAAACATCCCCATAAACCTTCTGAAGCACTTTGCCATAGTGAGCGTCCCTGTATTGTTCGTTCATAAACACTTTGGCATTCTGCCCCAAACGGTTTGCCAGCTCATCGTCCTCAAATAAGGTCTTAATATGAAATGCCAACTGTTCAAACTCATTGCAACGGTACAAAAGTCCCGTCTCATGATGAACCACCGTTTCGTAAATATCTCCCACAAAGGTAGATACCGAAGGCATCCCCAGAAGCATCGCTTCTCGTAAGGTAGCTGATTCGTTTTCAATAATGGAGGGCATCACAAACACGTGGCTTTGGCACATATATTTTGCCATTTCTTCCCCGTTTAGAGTCCCTAAAAATTCCACACTGTCTTCCAATCCGTAATCAGCAATCAATTTCTTTAAATAGGTAATATAAGTAGGTTCAAACAGCCAGGTCGGTTTTCTGGAAGCAATACTGCCAGGAATTTTCAAAGAAATATCAGGGAAATACGGTTTTAACAGATGCACCGCCTCGATCACATTGTGAAGTCCTTTATATGCAGTGCGCCCTGCCACACAGAATAAGCTATGCCGTTTCATTTTGCCCATATCCCAGGATGCTTCATAAAACTCCTTGCGGATGGGCAACTTATCGTAATAAATGGGAAGATTTGGCATTTTAATTTTATATTGCATCAATGCCCACTCATTCCCGGAAATAATTCCCTGAGAAACCTCTACCATTTGATGTTCCAATTTTGCTTGTTTTTCCATCATGGCAGAATCTTTTTTGTATTTGTTGGTTTTCAATCGGTCAAACCAACCGAGCCGTTTCTTCATTTGGGAAAGAGAAAGACTTCCGTTGGGATATTTGCTGATAGAATTGATTGCTCCCTGGATACGGTATACAATCGGAATATCCTTAATTTGCTTCGCCAGATCATACCCAATGGAATACTCGGTACCCCAGATATGAATGATATCCGGTTTTGCTCTTCTGATTTCTTTCACCCAGATACGGATTGCCTTTTTGGACATACTTTTTCCACGGGTACAACCTCCTGCATTTAAGCAGCAGTATTCCACCTGACCCACGATTTCCCTACGGATTTCCGGAATTTTGGCGGAGGTAAGAATTTCCAGCTGTATCTCCGGCTCAACCTCCAACAACGCATTCATCGCACCGTTAATCCAAGTACCGCTCTGAGCGTGTGATAACTTTAACACATTGGATATTTCTCCAATGGGAGAATTCAGAATCCATATCACCTTCATATAATTTCTTCTCCTTTACGAACCGTATACTTGCCAAAAGAAATAATAGGGAGAAATCCCTAAGCTCTGAGCTTTGAAAAACATATAACCGGGCAGAATAATTGCAAATGCCGAAGCAATATAGCGGGTATTTCTATCTTCGATATCGGTTATAATGTTTCCCAATAAAATTACATTAAAAATATAAAAATACTGATTCATACGCCCAATCATATTGGACGAAAGCGCCAATATCTGTATGATAGCATATGAAAACGACCCTACATAGCATAACGAATAGAAAGCATCTTCTCGCTCCGTCTTGATTTTTCTTCGTTCCCAGAAAAACAAACAAAACATCGGAATCAGCAATGCAATCAAAATCAGCAGAGGATTAATCTGATGTTTATCACTGATCAGCCCGTAGGTCTCATATTTTTCCGGAATAAAATATTCCAATAACGGAATAAACAACGAACGCAAAAATATACAGGCAACAGAGAAAGCACCTAAAATCCAACCACTGACTTTTCTGATTTTAATATAACGGGCAAAATAGAATACCGCAAAGAAGATTGCAGACTGATGGAATGTAGCTGCCAGAAGTGTCATTAAAACAAAACGAACAGGCTTTTTGTCAAAAATATAATCCATTGCCAACCAACAGATACAGCAGGCAATCGACTGTCGCATCCCGGACATGGACATCGTAAAAAGTCCGATGGTGGTATGCAGATAAAATCCCCAGAAAGGATTTTTACACCATTTTAGGATCAGCTTGGAAATACAAAATGTGATAAACAATGCATAAAGTATCAGATACAACTGATCCGGAACCCGAAGCCAGTACAGAATTTTCCCCACCAAGGTGAAGCCCATTTCCTTCTCAAGCCACAGTTCCCACTGCTTGAAATATTCCAAATCATAGTAATATGTCTGATGATAACGCCACAAATACTGAGTCGTATCCAGTCCCACATTCTCATGGCGGAATCCCATAATGATAAACAACGCAATTCCGGAGAGCCACACAAAAAACCGTTTCCGTTTTTCCTTACCCTCTTCCGAGATTCCTTCGTTACGATATAACAGGTAATAAAATAATACCACCCATATCAAAATCATAAATACATAAGGTGTCATAAATTAACCTCTGTTACCCATTTATTTTAAATCCACCGGGGAGCAATGCCCGATAAAGCCCAAATTTTCTTACAAATTCTCCCGGTACCAGTCCACAGCCAATTCAATACCACGAGAAAAATCATAGTCAGGATCATAGCCTAAAAGCTTTCTGGCTTTAGAAATATCCGCATTGGAATGCTTAATATCTCCCGCACGATCAGGACCATAGTTAGGCTCAATATTTTTGCCCAAGAGCTCACAAAGCTTGTAATATAAATCTATCAGGTATTCCTGACCGCCATACGCAATGTTAAAAGCTTCCCCCGCCGCTTCGGCCCCGGACAGCATTCCCTTTAAATTTGCCTCAATGACATTTTCAATATAGGTAAAGTCACGGGACTGCTTTCCGTCACCGTTGATGGTGGGAGCTTCGTCATTCAACAATGCCTTCACAAATTTGGGAATCACTGCCGCATAGTAGCCGTGAGGGTCCTGACGGCGACCGAACACATTAAAATACCGGAAGCCAACTGTTTCCAATCCGTATAACTTGGTATACAATCTGCCGTATTCCTCGTTGGTCTTTTTGGTTAATGCATACGGAGAAAGCACCTTCCCCACTCTGTCTTCGGTTTTGGGAAGATTGGGTTCGTCTCCGTATACGGAAGAGCTTGACGCATACACAAATTTTTTCACTTTGTTTTGGCGGGCTGCTTCCATCATATTCAAAGTGCCGCCAATGTTGATATCTTCATACAAAAGAGGCATTTCAATACTTCTGGGAACGCTTCCCCATGCCGCCTGATGAGATACATAATCAATTCCTTCGCATGCTTTCATGCAAGTGTCTAAATCACGGATATCCCCTTCCAATAATTCAAAGTTGGGATTTTTGAAAAACGGTTCGATATTTTCCCGCTTTCCGGTGGAAAAATCATCCAGACAGCGAACAAAAAATCCCATATTTAAAATGGCTTCACACAAATTGGAGCCGATAAAGCCTGCTCCACCTGTTACCAAAAACCGAGCATTTTCGGGGAATTTTAAATCCTTGTAACCCATAATTTATAATCTCCAATAATTATAATCCAATTCTTCTGCTTTTTTTCTGTTTAACACGCCTTTAATATCTACCAACACTTTTTTGTTGTTGGGCACATCTTTAAAGAATTTGTCAAAATCAGAAAGACTCATCTTCATAAATTCTTCGTGACCTACTGCAATGATTAAACAGTCTACATCACGGATATCTTCCATATTGCAGAAGGAAATACCGTATTCGTGCAATGCTTCGTCCTTGTCTGCCACCGGATCACATACCATAGGCACCACGTCGTATTCGGCAAGCTCATTCATAATGTCGATTACACGGGTGTTTCTGGTGTCGGGGCAATTCTCTTTAAAAGTAAAGCCCAGCATTGCAACCTTGGCGTTTTTAATGGAAATATCAGCACGAATTAAATTTTTAATAATGTTTTCTGCCACGTATTTGCCCATATCGTCGTTAATGGTACGTCCTGACAGAATAATCTTGCTGTGATACCCCATCTGCTCTGCCTTATAGGTGAGATAGTAGGGATCAACACCGATACAGTGACCGCCAACCAAACCGGGTGAGAATTTTAAGAAATTCCATTTGGTTCCTGCAGCTTCTAACACAGCTTTGGTATCAATGCCCATTTTATTGAAAATGATGGATAATTCATTCATAAAGGCAATGTTGATATCACGCTGACTGTTTTCAATGACTTTTGCAGCTTCCGCTACCTTAATGCTTTCTGCACGGTGTACGCCTGCTTCTACCACCAGTTCATACACTTTGGCAACAGTGTCTAAGGTTTCTTCGTCCATACCGGAAACAATTTTTACGATGGTTTCCAGTCTATGTACCTTATCACCGGGGTTAATTCGCTCGGGGGAGTAACCGATTTTAAAATCAACGCCGCATTTCAAACCGCTTTCTTTTTCTAAAATCGGCACACAGACATCTTCGGTCACACCGGGATACACAGTGCTTTCAAACACCACAACAGAACCTTTGGTCAGATTCTGACCTAAAATTCTGCTGGCACCCTCCACAGGCGTTAAGTCCGGAGTGTGATCCGAATTTACAGGAGTAGGTACTGCCACAATATGAAATTTCGCTTCCCGCAACCGAGCAGGATCCGAAGTGAAATCCACGGTAGTTGCCTTAATTGCAGCATCCCCTACTTCTTTGGTGGGGTCAATCCCGCTTTTATAAAGCTCAATTTTCTTTGCGTTTAGGTCAAAACCAATCACATCCACTTTTTTAGCAAATGCCACGGCAATGGGCATTCCCACATAACCTAAACCAACCAAAGAGATCTTTTCCTGCCGATTTACAATTTTTTCATATAGATTCATGGTTATTCCACCTTCCCGATTTCTCGTAAATAGTGTTCTATAATAATTGTGCGGTCATATTCCCGCTCCATTTTTAACCGTCCCAAAACGCCCATTTGCTTTCGTTCTTCATACGAAAGAGCAATAAATTTCCGAAGGGCATCTTCTAATGCTGAAGCGTTTTTTGCTTCAAACACATATCCGGTAACCCCATGGTCGATAATTTCCTTGCAACCCGGAATGTCACTTGCAATACAAGGTCTACCTGAGGAGGCACTTTCTAAGAGTACATTTGCTGTTCCTTCATGATAAGAAGGTAACACCGTGGCAGAATGACTGATAATAAACTCCCGCACATTTTGCTGCTGCCCTAAAGCGTTCACCGCATTGCCTGCGTTTAACCCGTCAAAGATTTCCTGATATTCTTCTTCGCAAAAACCCACCAAATCAAAGGTGATTTCCGGGTAATCCTTACGGATATTTTTAGCAGCCTCCACCAGTTCGCCAACACCCTTATCCCGCATCAGCCTGCCGATAAACAAAAAGGAAAGAGGCTTCTCCTCGGAGGGATATTTCTCGTAGGTATATTCCTTAATGTTTACGCCGGAACCGGGAAGCAGTACATAATTTTCGGAAATGGCTTTCTTTTCTTTGAAAAATTCCAGATTTTGACTATTCTGAAAGAACAAACAGCTGGCATGCTTGGCAGAATGACGATACAACATCATTAAAAACTTGGCAACCATCCCACCGTTATGCACCGCTGAACCCAATCCCGTAATATTGGAAAGGTAAGGTACCTTTGCCATACGGCAGGCAAGTCCGCCATAAATATTAGGCTTAATTGTATAGGTTAAAACCACATCGGGTTTTAATTGTTTTAAAATTTTACGATAGGTAAAAAACAGTTTTAAATCCGCTATGGGATTCATCCCCCGTCGATCCACAGGAGTTTCGATAAAATGGCATCCCATCTCTTCCATATCCTTCACTCTGGGGCCCATCGGCAAAGAAACATGTACCTCGTACCCCAAAGCAATCAGCTTTTCCAATAACTCTTTTCTGAAATTGTATAGCCCCATATCGATATTGGCAAGAATGAGTATCTTTTTCATGGATTATTTCACCTTTCTTGCGGGAACCCCAATATAAGTTCCTTCTTCGGTAATGTTTTTCACCACAACGCCACCTGCACCAACAATCACGTTTTCGCAGATGTCTGTATTATTTCTCACTCGAGAACCGATTCCTAAGTATCCTTTTTTGCCAACGGTCACGGTGCCTGCCACAGCAGCTGTGGTGGAAAGATGCACAAAATCATCCAGTTTGCAATCATGCTCCACTACAGAAGCAGTATTGATAATACAATGTTTGCCAACAGTTGCACAGGCATTAATCACAGCATTTGCCATGACACAAGTGCCTTCTCCTACAACGCTTCCCTCACCGATATAAGCAGTAGGATGAATGGCAGTGTAAAAAGAAACGCCTTCCAGCTTGGCAGCAATTTTTTCGCGAATAAAATTATTTCCGATACCGATAATGAACTGAACATCCGGATAATTCACATACTCATCCACACCACCAAACACAGTAGCACCTAATATCTGAGTACCCGCGGCAACACCATCATCCAAAAAACCGAACACAGTGTCTCCTGACTTCCGCACACAGTCTGCAATCACTTTGGCGTGACCGCCTGCACCTATAATCATCACTTGTTTATACATCCACTTTACTTCCTTTAAAGGGCTCCATGGTAGCAGAGCCGTCTTGATTGATACCTTCTTGCTTTGCGAAGGCTTTCCACACGGTTTTACAAATGATTTTCACGTCCCCCAAAAAGGTTACATGATTTACATATTCCACATCCAACTTAAATTTTTCTTCCCAGGTAATGGCGTTTCTGCCGTTTACCTGCGCCAGCCCCGAAAGGCCTGGACGCACATCGTGGCGGTGCTTTTGCTCCTCATTATAGAGAGGAAGATACTGCACCAGAAGCGGTCTGGGTCCGATAATGGACATATCCCCTTTTAAAATGTTGATGGCTTCGGGAAGCTCATCTAAGCTTGTAGCACGAAGAAATTTACCGAATTTGGTAAGCCGCACCTCATCGGGAAGTAGCTTTCCGTTTTCGTCCCGCTTATCCGTCATGGTGCGGAATTTATAGAGTTTAAAAATCTTTTCATTCTTACCGGGACGCTCTTGCGTAAAGAATACCGGTCTTCCCAAAAAAATCGCCACAAGCAATGCAATAATGAGATATAACCAGCTGAATACCACAAGTGCCAAGAGAGAACAAACAATATCTAAAAAACGTTTTCCGAATTTACGATACATTTTCCTACTCCTTTTTTTGCTCTTTTTTACTCCTTGCTAAAAAAATTAAAATTGAGCTTTGATGATATCAATCACACGGTTCTGCTCATCGTTTGTCATTTTCGTGTCAGAAGGTAAGCAGATACCGGTTTCAAAGATTTCTTTGGAAACATCATCCTCGTGCATAAAATAATCACAATCCTTGTAGAAGGGTTGCAGATGCATGGGTTTCCAGATGGGGCGGGATTCAATGTTTTCTTCCTCCAGCGCTTCCATCAGCTTTACAGGATTTAATCCGCGAACAGTCATACAAGAGAGCCAATAGCTGGGAACACCATAGTCACAGACGGGCATCATATCTACAGGCAGCTTAGAAAATCCATCACGGTAGATTTCGTAAATTTCCTTTTTCTTTTTCAGGCGATCAGAAAGAGCCGTCAGCTGACCTCTGCCGATACCGGCACAAATGTTAGACATTCTATAGTTAAAACCGAGCTCCGTGTGCTGATAATGACGGGCAGGGTCACGGGACTGGGTAATCCATTTTACAATTTTTTCTTTTTCCTCTTTGGTTTTACATAAAAGCATACCGCCACCGGAGGTGGTGATAATCTTGTTACCGTTGAAAGATAACACACCAAAATCACCGATGGTTCCGGTCATTTGTCCTTTGTAGGTGGCACCTAAACTTTCTGCAGCGTCTTCCACTACGGGAACGTTGTGCTCTTTCGCAAGGGATAAAATCTTATCGTAATCAGCAGATTGACCGTATAAATTCACAACCACAATCGCTTTGGGATTGGGATACTTATCAAAGGCTTTTCTTAAGGCAACAGGAGACATATTCCAGCTTTCCGGCTCACTGTCGATAAACACAGGGGTTCCGCCCTCATACACAATAGGATTACAGCTTGCCGCAAAGGTCATAGAGGAACAAAACACAACATCTCCTCTGCCAACACCCAGATAACGAAGTGCCATATGCAAGGCTGCTGTTCCTGCAGACATCGCAACCGCTTGAGGAGACCCAATGGTCCGGCACATTTCGTTTTCAAATTCTGTCACGTTTTTGCCCAAAGGAGCAATCCAATTGGTCAAGAAGGCTTCGTTGATATAAGCCATTTCTTTTCCGCACATATGAGGGGTCGCCAAGAAAATTCTATCACCCACAAAAAACACCTCCGACGGTTTCCCAAAAAAAGATATACTTTAACTTAATTATTATAGCACACCAATCATGAAATAGCAATAGCTTTTGTGGAAATTCTACGGAAAATTCGTGGAAAAAAAGTGCTTTTTATCACTTTTTTCCAAAAAAAGAGAAAGGGCTATGCCCTTTCTCCCGACTATTATTTACTTTTGGTATTTTGCAATCATTTCTGCTTTTTTGATGCTTTTTTCCGAATAATAGGTTTGTCGAACAGTATCCACCAACGACAAATCTCCACCGGTACGAGACAGTTCATTTGTTAAATCAGACAAAAGTGCTTCCATTTTACCGTCGCATTCTGCTTCCAAACCATAGCCCACGCTAACATACCTGTTGATGAGATCCTGCTTGGTAATCCCGCCTTTTTTATACTCCCGATACGCCTGCGTTACCAATCCATCCAGCTTTCCTACATAACCGGAACGCAGCACATAAATCTGCGCAATAATATCGTCTACTCTGGAAACCTGATTCTCGTGAGGAGCCTCTACCGGGGCAGAAATATCTTCCTTTGCTTCTTCCCAGGTTATCTGCCCTGTTAACACAGCAACCGCCTTTTCTTCAGAAAGTTCCCCACTCTGAAGAAGCTTTTGCGCTTCTTCCGGCAAAAGAGATAAATCCACCTGTGAAATTTCTTCGCAAAGCTCCCGGATTAAACGATCGTTTTCTTCCCGCATTTTCTCAAGGTCTTCTGCAGAATAAGAAGTAGCAAAATGAATTGCCATAATATTATTCCATTGCCATTTTACCAAAACGGTAATTGCCACCGCAAGAATCAAAACAATCGCCAGTAAAATCCATGGCCACTTTCTTCGTTTTTTGGATTTTATTTCTGTTTGCTCTATCTGGTTTCTCTTTTTCATTTTACTTCCTCACTTTTCTAAAATCAAGTTCCGAGATAGGAAAAATGCATATAGTCTTTCGGGTTGGACCAGGCGTCTCCACCCCAGGTAAAACCGTACTTTTCAAAGGCGTTAACCACTTCCCCGTAGGGCGTTACCGAGTACGGATTTTCGTAAGGAAACCACCCGTCTCCAACGGTGGTGCCGTCTTTGTATATACAGTAGTTTTCATTGGCATTTAGGTCAATGGCAGTCCCAAAGTTATGTTCACTTTTGCCACCTCGCCAAGAATAACCGCCTAAATCCTTTATGGGAAACTTTTCTTCTCCATTAAAAATTTCCGTAAATACTGCAACAACTTTATCAGCAATGGCAGAATGAACAGTAACCTTTATTTGGGAATCATACTTTGCTCCGTCTGACTTCATTCGCCACACGGGAACAGTCACTTCCACCATCAAGGCATCCGCTTCGTCTTTGGTTTCGGGAAGATTATCTTCAATAAAAGCCATATCCTCTGGATAGATTTTCGGAATGTAAATCTCAGCATCCAGGGTTTTCCCGCCGGCTTCCAACACAAACCGGTAGGTACGATTCGGGTATAAATATAAGGTATGCGAATACTGATCGGTATAATGATATTCATGCGGACCGTTTGGCGGAATGTCTCCTTCATAACGGGAATTTCTTTGTTCGATAACGGTAAGGCGATATTCCGTTTCATGGGGCAAACGGCTCCAAAGCACCGTAAAATCTCCCGCCTCTATGCCGGGTTCCAGATTCCAGGTAAAGCCTTCGGCATCTAAGAATAATTCTTCCTCCACAATAGATTCATCCACATTGAAAAAAGGCTCTGTCAACTCCAAAGACCGCACTAAAAGTGCCACAGTTTCTTCACGGGAAACGGTTTTTTGCCCCTGAAAACTGCCATCTTCATAGCCTGTCACAATCCCTTTGTTATAGGCCTGCTCCACATAAGGTTTTGCCCAATCAGAAACAGCCATAAAGTCGGTGAAAGGGTTATAATAAGCTTGCGGAAGAACCAATTCACCATCCTCGCAAACAGCTTTCAACGTAAGAATAATTTTAGAAATTTGTTCCCTGGTAACCGGGGTCTGAGGAGAAAACTGTCCATCTCCTACCCCATTCATAATGCCAAGCCGATACAAAGCATCCGCTTCATAAGAGGCATCGGAAAAATAAAGTTCTTCCCCTTCCGGCACTTCTTTTTTCGTCACATGTTCGTATGCCCGAAGAAGAATCGGTGCCAATTCTCCTCTCGTCATCGGCTCTTTATAATCCCAGCCAACGTCGCCGGAAACAATTCCGCATTGCTCTGCTATCTCAACGATTTCCTCTGCCCATTCACTGCAGATCACCGTAGCAAACACAACAGAGTTGGAGCAAACCATCAGCAGCATCAGAATCAATGCCAAAAGCTTGTTTTTCATCTGAAAACTCCTTTTTTAGCTTTATACCAAAAAATCATCCCAACAGATTTCAAACAGATGGTAATCACCATCAGTTTTTCCAACTAAAAAGTAGCGAACAATCTCTCCGTCACCTACCTCTGAGGTCCTAAGGTTGCGGAAAGTTCGTTATGCTTGATTTCTGCTCTGGCACACATCACAGTATACTCGGCCAGCTTATAACTTCCGCTGACAGTAATAACAATAGTTTTTTCATTCCCCAGTGCCTATTCTATGGTAAAATATACCGAATAAATTTCTTTGGGATGCTCATGTCCCGCAACAAAATCCACCACTTCTTTATCCAGACGGTAGTATCCGGGGGAAAGCTCCCCATACAACCATTTCCATTCAATTTCAAAATCGGTGATATCATTTTTCAAAATGGAATAAGCCACCATGTGAAATGCATAATCAATCAGCGGGTTGGTTGCCAAAGCCTCCCATTCATCCTCTTTTCGCTGATAAATCTGAAACCAGTCCCCCGTCTGTAACTGTCCCTCATAGGAACCGCCAAACTGCTCAATTTGAAAGGTCATGCCATGATTGGTCAAATCCTTCACATGGCAGGAAATTCCCCAGGGGTCTCCCGATTGCACAAAATCAAAAGACAGTGCTTTTTTGGGAGCATCCGGCAAATACTGAGAGGATAGTAATGGTTCAAACACGTCCGAAAATGTGATTTCAGCATCATCAGTCAACACTGCCAATTCTGTGTCAATGGCAGCGTTATTCATGCGTCCTTTTATGTAAAAGCAGTAGGGAAAAGCAGAAAGATTTTTGGTTTCTCCCACCTGATTTTGAAATTTTTTAAAAATCAGCCATTCTCCGTCTACCAATACCTCGCAGGTAATCTTTGTAGCAAACTGACACCCTTCACAAGTAAAGTTGGCAGTGCCGGATTCTTTAGGCACTTCCCCGATTTCTACAGTTTTATCCAGCTTCCAATCCATCACACCGCAACGTGCTTTGGTATCGCTGACAAGACCGGAATCATAGTACAATTCCCCATCGATATTCAGCATCCGAAGCGGTTTTTTCACATACTGTTCGCCAAACGCACCTTTGACGATTTCTGTCGCTTCTTTCATGTCGGTGGACCGCTCAGTTGCCACATTACCGGTACAGCCGCTAAGAAACAGACATATGAAAGCACAAAAGATTGCAATGATTTTTTTCATAAAAATTCCTCCTTTGATTGTTTAGACCATCATGAAGGAAAAATGTTCCACCAACTTTCATGGAAAATGCTGCAGTTTAAAATTGTAACATTTTACATGATATTGGATATTAATGCTTTTGCACCAAACATTGCAGCACCATATGCCGCTTCCTCGGTATGATCAGGAATTGTTAGTTTCATCTTAAAAACATCCTCTAAAACACGGCAAAAATTCGGATTTTTCCGAACACCGTTTCCGGATGCAATCAGCTTCGTAATGCCTTTATGAGGCATCTTTTGATACAGTTCATACAACTCCCTCGCCATCCCGTAAAGTATCCCTGCCGAAAAGGCTTCGGGGGTAAAATTATCTTCCCCAATCCGAGTAATTGCGCCTTGTAAGTCGGGATTTTCTCTGGTTCCGAAAAAGGTGGTGCAAATATCCACCCAATTTCCTGCATCCATCCCGGCTTTTGCCAATTGATTCAATTCCTCGTAGTATGGCTTGTCTTTCATTCCACAGAAAACGGCAAACCTACGAAAAAATTTCTCAAGCAGCGCATAAGAACGTCCGCCGGAAAGGCAAGAACCGCTATATAATAAAGATTTTCCGTCGAAAGGACGTGCTTCAATCAATACACCATCTGCATTCGTAATCATTTCCGATAGAACGGAAACCTGACTTCCCGTTCCGATATTCACCAAAACAGAAGTGCCCGGTTCACTCACACTTCCCATAAAGGCTGCCTGATTATCTCCGATTGCTACTGCCACAGGAATATTTTGATAGGTACCAATCACCTTTGTTTCGGCAGTCACAACAGGTAAAATTTCTTCGGAGATTCCTGCTCTCTTCAACAAGTCGGAATCAAAGTGTTTACGAGAAGTACTAAATAACCCCCATGATGCAGCATTGGTAATGTGCATCACCGGACGGGATAATCCGCACAGATTCATGGTAATAAAATCCATAATTGTGCCTGTTACATAAGCTTGTTGAGGAATTTGATTGGTTCGCACCAAATGATACAATGTTGCAAGTCCATACCCCCCAGGCACACGGTACCCTGTCAGATGTTCAAGCTGCTCACACGAACTGTTTTCTCCCATACCCGCACTCATATCCTGCCAGGTATAAAGGGGAGATAACGCTTCTCCATCAGGCGAAATTAAAAGAATGCCATGCATCTGCCCCGTAACCCCAATGGAAGAGACCGGATAGTTTTTTAAAATCTGATCTAAAATTCCCTTCACAATTGCAAGGATTCTCTCAGGAGACTGCTGATGCTCCCAAGAATGCTTTGAGGGAAGATTAGAATCATTTGGTACATTATATATCTGAAGCACACTGTTATCCTCAGCATTTAAAACAATGCCGCTGACGGTAGTAGTACCAATATCAATGCCGACCGCTGTTTTCTGCTTGCTCATAGGTTACCTCCTCTTATCTCATAAATAATTCAAAATGAGAAGGCAATTCAAAGGGCAGTGGTTTCGGCTCAGTGAGATAATAAAATGCCACCGAGGTAAAATCGTCATATCTTGGTGCGTGAATCGGCGGAGCATAAATTCCGTCATCAATGGTCATACGGAAGGATTTATCAAAGTATACAGGATCTTTATCGTGCCAACGGTACAAAAGGAATCTCTGCTGCACATTGTATTTTTCACGGGTATCTCCCAAAATTGCATACAAACCGGCATACAGACCGCTATAGGTCTGATACCATTCGGGAATCGTGTCATTTCCGAAAGCATAAGAACCACAAAAATAGTCTTCCGTCCCGGTATAATTGATGGAAGGATAGGTTTCCCCGTCAATATACATTTTCGGTTCCCCTTCGCACCAGCACCAGCTGGTTCCGTTCACACCAACAGCAAGGAATAATCCTGCAAAGTAGCCTTTCCCTTCTACCTTATCCAGCACCGTATAGGCACGTCCCTTCTGCACAGGATGCTCCTGACGGTATACTGCATGAAAATAGCCGGAATCTTCTGGAATTTCACCATAATATCCTGCAACTTCATAGAACAAATCCACCACATTACTGCCGCGGTTTTCAATGGTAATTTTGCAATGCTTACGAAAAGGCATTTCCCAATAACAGTTATAGGAACGAGTGGGTGCTAAAAGCACTTTGGAAGAATTTAAGGTAATAATTTTATGATCTCTGTCTACTCTCACATAAGCTTCATCATAAGGATATCCAAAGAATGCAGAAGCAGGCACTTCCACAGAGGGATGCTCTGCATGATCCCAGTACATACGGATAATGGATTCATGCCCCAACAACCCGCCAAGCCAGATATGGGTAATCATACCGGGGCCGTCGGCATCCATAATGGTCATAGTTTCGCCTGCAGGAAGTTTAAAACAAGGGCGTAATTTTTCGCAGTCTTTTCCTCTTGTTCCCCCGTTGCGGGTACCTGTTGGATTTTCTGCAGAAAAAGAAAAACTGATACGGTTGTTCGGAATTCGTGACATTGTTGTATTCTCCTTTGATTCGTTTTATATCAATGTATTCACTTTAAACCTCTGCTCACAGTATAGCATACTACCTCTGAAATTGCAAGAAGTGTTTTCAAAATGAAATAATATTTCACTTCCGACTGCCTTGACATTTCGCATTGTTTGTTTTATAATAGCAGTAAGAAAGTTACAAACTGTTCGGAGGCATTTCACCATGGAACTGAAAGGGAAAAAAATCCTGTTTTTAGGTGACAGCATTACGGAGGGCATCGGGGTATCTGACCCCAACAATATTTACTGGAAACGGTTGGAGCAAGACGGTTGCAAGGTTTATAGCTACGGTGTCAGCGGTACCAGAATTGCTCCCCAGGCTACCTTGCGAGTTGACCCGAGAATTGACGATGACTATTTTGCAACACGTATCCCCAATATGGAAGCAGATGCAGATGTCATTGTGGTTTTTGGCGGCACCAATGACTACGGTCACGGCGATGCGGCACTTGGCTCTATGGATGACCGTACCGTGGACACCTTCTACGGTGCATATCACGATTTATGCATCAAACTTCGTGAAAAATACCCCACCGCAAAGATTGTGGTAATGACTCCCATTCACCGTGACAATGAACATATGGTCTATAACGGCTTCCACGTTCGCACCGTAGCTTGCTTGGAAACTTATGTAAACATTATTAAAGAAGTGGCAGAATACCATAAACTATCTGTGTTAGACACATATCACGACTGTGACATCAATCCTAACCTCCCCAGTCACAAGGAAAGCTATGTCCCCGACGGACTTCATCCCAACGATGATGGGCATGAAATCATTTACAACACCTTAAAAACCTTTTTAAAAAATCTGTAATACTATAAAAAACCTCCGATGATTCGGAGGTTTTTTGTTATACTTTTTTATAAATAATCAGTTCACTGCTTAAAGCGATATCTAAATTTACTTTAATGCCGCAATTTACCAGCTCAAATGCAGATATAATCGTCTTGGCGCCGGAATTATCCAAGGTGATTTCATAGTTTGCACCAACATCCAATCCTCTGGGATACACCGTCACAAACTCATCCTTTACATCATAAAGAGCAAACACGCCGATAATACCACATTCTGCATTTTTGGCAGAGCGTTCCAGAACGGTTACTCCCTTGGGATGCAAACCACCGCATTCGGGTGTGTGATGGAAAATCAACCCATCTTTTGCATAGGGTCTTACCACTTCTTTATAGATATCAAAGGTATGCTTGATAAAGGAAATCTGATTGGGATTGTACTGACTTCCTATACAGTTGAAAGTATTCACGGACGGTTTCCCAAAAATCGTTCTTCTCGCCTGAAAATCAAGACTTCCCATAATATGGCTGTGCATACCGCCGGTAAGTCCATCCACCTTTTCCGGAGGCAACACCATCGTCATACCGTTGGTAATGGCAATACTTCTGGGTGCTTTCTGCCAATCGGTCACCCAGGTATGTGTAAAGTTACGCACAAAATCAAGGGTGGTTCTGCTACCGCCTGACGCACAGTTTTCAAAAATAACATTAGGATATTTTTTGCGTAATCTGCGATACATGTCACAGGTATTTTTATAATACTCGTGCACACCGCTTCGCACAACACTGCTCTTTTCATCCTGAATATACCATTCACGGGCTTCCACGTTGAAATCCAGTCTGAAAAGCTCCAGGTGATATTCTTCAATGATTCTTGAAATTTCAGATTCTACCCACTGCACTGCTTCAGGATTTGCCATATTCACAATACGGCTGGGCTTACCGTCAAAGGTAACTCCTCTCCACTCGGGATGCTCTTTTAAAATTTCTGCTTTGGAGCCAAAGGATTCCGGTTCCATCCATAACCCGAAAAGTAAACCCTTGGAATGTGCATAATCCCGGATTTCACCGAAATCTTTGCCATATTTTGCTTCGTCGGCATACCAGTTTCCGGTACCGTCACTCCAGCCGGCAATTTCTTCACCTTCCGGCAGATACCAACCTGCGTCCAACACAAAGGTTTCTGCCCCAACCATCGCTGCCGTGTCGATAAAATGCTTCGCTGCTTCAAAGGTCATTGCTCTTTCAGGTCCAACGCCACTGTTAACCAGCCCGGATGCAGCCATTTCCTGCTCCGGCAAGGTAAACACACTTCTTCTGGTATGTGCGTGCATCATATTAACAGCATCATCAAAAGAACCGCTGGTTGCAGTGATATGAACCTCGGGGCTCACATAGGTTTCTCCCGGATTTAAAACGTCAATAGGATGCTCAGAATCAATTTCAATGTTAAATTCCAGATATGCCACCCCGGCATTGTGTTTTAAATCAAAGGTGATTTCATAACCGCCCGTCCAGGCAAGCTGACAAAAATATAAGGTTCCGTAGGCATTGTTTTTTAGCATAAAAGCAGGATGACGGAAGCGTTCATTCTGAAATTTTCCGCAAAAGCCGTAACGTGCCACAGGAAGCTTATGCCAGCCAAACAGCCCTTCTTCTCCCCAGTCACTGCTTTCAAAATATCCCACAGAATATAAATCGGAAAGGTCTTTGGATTGCAACACCTCGTGAATTGCACCAACATAGTCCACAGCCCCCCTCATAGGAGAAACTCTGCTGATATTGATTGCTTTATCGGTATGATTGGTAAGGGTGATATATCGAGTCATCACCGAAGTGCCGTCCAAAATAGTATGCACACAGGCGCAAACATCCAGCAAAGTACTTTTTAAGGAAACAATCCCATGCAGCACTTCTGTCCCATTTTCCAAAACTTCGGTATTGGATTCAAATTTTTCAAATTTCCAGTGATGTGTCAAGGTTCTTCCGTCTACTTCAATGTCAAATGCCTGCGGTGAAAAATAACAGTTGGGATTCAATCTGGTATTCATCCCGTCCTGAACATTCAGCGTAAATCCTGCAGTATTCCATCCGGCGGAACGATAGATGCCACCATCTGCCACCTCTTCATAAACCGTGTTCCCAAAACGATAGGAAAACACCTTTTCTTCACCGTCGGTGAAGTGATGAATATTTTTAAAGTCTGCTACCTTCAGCATAAAAACTCTTCCTTTCGCATTTACAGTGAATGCATCGGTACTTATCATATATGATCAGTATAAATTATACCATAATATGAAGAAAATGCAAGTAAAGGGTTTGTTTTTGTGTAAATTTATTTATTGAATCAGAAAAATTTTGCGAAAACAGATGCTTCTTCCATTGCAGATATGTGTCAACAGCATCTTTTACGGTCACTCTAACCACTCCTGTAAATTCTATCATTTCATGAAATATTGTCTATTAAATTGTGAAATAAGCACCTTTCAGCTTTTTATAGTGAATAGAGTAAAAGAAAAAAGTCCCCCACGCTTTCGCATGAGGGACTTTGGTGACCCGTGAGAGAATCGAACTCTCGTTACCGCCGTGAAAGGGCGGTGTCTTAACCGCTTGACCAACGGGCCAAATATAGGTTCCCGATACAGATTGCTCTGTATCGGGAATGGCGCCTTAAGATGGACTCGAACCAACGACCCTGCGGTTAACAGCCGCATGCTCTACCGACTGAGCTATTAAGGCATAAAACCGGCAACTATCTATCTTCCCGGGCAGTCTCCCGCCAAGTATTTTCGATGCATGAGAGCTTAACTTCCGTGTTCGGGATGGGAACGGGTGGGGCCTCTCCGCTGGTCACCG
>JAZNNT010000168.1:0-2829 GCA_045580405.1 Clostridia bacterium | reverse complement strand
GTCATTCACTTTGCAGGTCTCAAGGCCGTTGGCGAATCGGTCCGTCTGCCTGAAAACTACTACCGCAACAATATCGTCACCACGCTGAACTTGATCGATGCCATGCATCGTCATAACTGCACGAAGATCGTATTCTCCTCTTCTGCAACGGTTTATGATGCAGGCGAAGTTTCTCCCCTGAAGGAGACCTGCCGTCTTGGCTGCACCAATCCTTACGGCAGAACCAAGCTGTTTTTAGAACAGATTCTATCCGATGTTTATGTATCCGATCACGATTTCTCCATTTCTTTACTTCGTTATTTCAATCCCATTGGTGCTCATCATAGTGGCAGAATTGGAGAAGATCCCAAAGGTATTCCCAATAATCTGATGCCGTATATCACACAGGTTGCATCCGGTAAATTACAAGAATTGAGTGTGTTTGGCGGAGATTACAATACTCATGACGGTACCGGAGTAAGAGATTTTATCCATGTTATGGATTTATCTATGGGTCATTTAAAAGCTATTGAATATATTCAGGATAAAAAAGGTGTGTTTGTGCATAACTTAGGCACCGGCACCGGCTACAGTGTTCTGGATATTATTAAAGCATTTGAAGAAGCCAACGATATTAAGATTTCCTACAAAATTACGGATCGCCGTCCCGGTGATATTGCAGCATGTTATGCGGATCCCACTAAGGCTAAAGAAGAACTGGGGTGGGAGGCAACCAGAAACATTGTGGATATGTGCCGTGATGCATGGAACTGGCAAAAACAAAATCCCAACGGCTACGAATCCTAACTTTATTTGTTTAAAAAATCAATTATAAATATTCTGGAGGATTTTTACTATGATAAAAAAGGTTTTATCAATTGTTCTCTGCGTGATGCTTCTTGCAAGCACCTTGGCGTTTGGCGCATCCTTTAAAGACGTAACGAAAGAAAGTCATAGTTGGGCATATGACGCAATTTATGATATGGCAGACAAAGGAATTATCAACGGTATTTCTGCAACAGAATTTGCCCCTGATGTAAATGTAACCAAAGTACAGGCGATGCTTTTAATCGCACGAATCTTAGGTTATAATACCACCGCTGTTAGCGATAACATTAACAGTATCTACTCTGTGTATGCAGACGATTTATCAGAATTGGACACCATTTATAAAAAAGAATTGGCATATTTAATTTTCCGTGATGTGTTCACTGTGGATGAAATTTTAGATGCTGAATTGGAAGCACCGTTGAGCCGTGAAGAGGCAGCTTTATACATTACCAAAGCTGCAGACGGTGTGAAAGAAATGAATGCCATTACCGTTGTTTTAAATACTTTTGCTGATGATGCGGAAATTTCTGAAGACTTCAGAAAAGCGGTTTACTATGTAAGAGACCAGGAGCTGATGAATGGTACCGGTGACAACAATTTCTCCCCCAAAGCAACCGTTACCCGTGCGCAGATGGCAACCCTGTTGTATCGTATGATGGATACCATTGACATTACGATTACCAAGGGTACTATTGATAGCGTAAATATCAGCGAAAATACCGCAACAATCTTTGTGGTGACCAATACTTATGATATTGCTGAGGAAGTTTTAATCAGAAATCGCGGTGTTGAAATTGAACCGAAAGATTTATTTGTAGGCTCTCACGCTGTGGTAAAAATGATTGACAACAAAATTGTAGCAGTAGACACTTTCTTTGATTTGCCTGAAATTACCGGCACTGTTGACGGTGAAGTAAAAAGCGTGAATACCGCTCAGAGTTCTTTACAGCTGAAAAACCCTGATACCGGCGAAATTATTACTTATGAGCTTTCCGGTAAAACTAAAATTTTGGTAAACGGTTCAGATGGAACTTTGGCTCATGTAAGAAGCGGCGACTATGCTGTTTTGGATCTAAATCAGTATAACAAAATTGTAAATCTGACCATCTCTGATGCATCTGGAAAACTTTCTGATGTTACGATTTCTGATATTCTGATTGAAGATACTCATGTAGTTCTGAAATTAAGAAACGATGCAGGTAAAGTGGAAGCATATACCATTAGTTCCGATGCTGTGATTAAAAAGAATGGAAGCAAAGTTGAATTTTCCGCTCTGGGAGTTGGAGACAAGCTCTCCGATGTTACCTTGAAATACAACCGTATCGTAGAAATTGCGGCATTTTCTGAAATCAAATCTACATCCGGTACTGTTTCTGAAATTGTAATTTCTGCTGATTCTAAAGTTACCTTAATGAACGGCAACGTTCCCAACACCTTTAACATTGGTAAAGACACAAAATTCTATGTGTTTGGTGAAGTAAAAACCATTTATGATTTAAGATTGGGACAGTTTGCGAAAGTTACCTTAGATGGTTCAGTTGTTTCAAAAATTGAAGTTTCTACTCAGGCTCAGAACGCTAACGTGACCGGTATTGTGCAATCTGTAAATACCACTGCAAATCTGGTTTCTGTGATTGATTCTGAAGGGGTTACCACCAGCGTTTATGTAAGTCCCAGCAAAACTAAAATCATTGATAACAATTCCACCAGTGCACTGTCTAAATCCATTAAGGATATCAAAGCCGGAGATAATGTTGTTTGTATCGGTGTGTTATCCAACGGTGTGTTTGAAGCACAAACTATCGTTATTACCAAATAATGTAACGCACATAAAAAACGGTGAATCTGATTAAGATTCACCGTTTTTTTATAAACAAAGCATTTATTTGATAAATTCATAAAAAGAATCCAGATAAAGGTCTGCTTCTTTCTGAATATTTTGGGCGTCTTTTTTGGCACATTCGTCAAAAAGAGCAACCACTGGAAATCCACCGCTTTTGGCTGAGACCACAGAAAAGT
>JAZNNT010000167.1:0-4626 GCA_045580405.1 Clostridia bacterium | reverse complement strand
CCTATTGGAATTGAATACTTAATCTTTGCTGATATTTCGCCTTTTTCTGAAAAACAACTGGCGGAATCTTTAGGACTTGGCGAAATCGGAGAACATAATCTTCTGCTCACCGAAGATTACGGCTCCTTTGTCTTTTTGGGGGAAGTGCTTTTGAAGGAAGAACTCCCCGAAAAAAAAGGACCCTTTCCCAAGCTTTGTACCCATTGCGGTGCCTGCCGAAAAGCTTGTCCCACAGGTGCCTTGCAGGACAGTTTTCAAAGAGGAAAGTGCCTGTCATATTTAAGTCAGAAAAAAGAGCTGAGTGAAGAAGAACAGGCATTATACTGCCAATCGCCCTTGGTGTGGGGCTGTGATATCTGTCAGCTTGCCTGCCCTGTGTCAAAGAAAGCAAAGAAGACACCGATTAAAGATTTTAGAGAAGCATCTTTACAACTTACCAAAGAAGAAATTCTGACCTTATCTGAGACAGAATTTCAAAAAAAATACCAAGACTATGCTTTTGCTTACAAAGGCATTGAAATTTTAAGAAGAAATGTGAGACTCCAAGATGAATACAAGATGGAATCAGTTAAAAAAGAAAATCTTAGATGAAGAATACAGTAACTTAAATCCTATGCAACGGGAAGCCTGCTTCACTGTGACGGGACCTGTTCTCATATTAGCAGGTGCGGGCAGCGGAAAAACCACTACTTTAATCTCCCGCATACACTATATGGTGAAATACGGCGATACCTATTTTACCAAAACACCTTGTCCTGCCTTTTTGGATGAAGACGATTTGGCAAGATTAGAGCAGAAAAAGGTTGACTCTTTCACAGAAGAGGAGGAAGCTTTATTTGCCAATCATCCCATTTCTCCCCAAAATATTTTAGCAATTACTTTTACCAATAAGGCGGCAAATGAGTTAAAAGACCGTCTGGAAGCGAAACTTGGAGACACAGCATCAGGAATCTGGGCAATGACGTTTCATTCTGCCTGTGTGCGTATTTTAAGAGAACATATTTGGTTACTTGGTGGGGGACTGAACCGTTATTTCACCATTTTTGATGCCTCCGATGCCAAAAACCTGGTCAAAGAATGTATCAAAGAATTAAATATTTCCGAAGAAGTTTTAAATCACAAACTTTGCTACAGCGAAATTTCCAAATCCAAAAATGACGGAATTGATGCAGCGGAATACCTCCGGTTGGCAGGAGCAAATTATAAGCAGACTTTAATTGCCAAGGTGTATCAGCTTTACATGGAAAAGCTGCAGAAATATAATGCCTTGGATTTTGACGATATTTTGTGCTACACCGTGAAGATTTTTGAAAAATTCCCCCAGGTATTGGAAGATTATCAGAACCGTTTTACACACATTATGATTGATGAGTATCAGGATACTAACCGTATCCAGTATCTTTTGGCATCCTATCTTGCCAAAAAGAATCAGAATCTTTGTGTGGTGGGGGACGATGACCAGTCTATCTATCGGTTCCGCGGTGCGGATATTACCAACATTTTAAGCTTTGAAGAACAGTTTCAAAATACAAAAATTATTAAGTTGGAAGAAAACTACCGCAGTACCAAAAACATTTTGGATGCGGCAAATGGCGTGATTGCCAATAACCGTCAGAGAAAAGCGAAAAAGCTTTGGACCAAACAAGAGGACGGTGCAAAAATTCAGGTATTAAATCCCAACAATAACTATGACGAAGCCAATAAGGTTGGTTCGCTGATTGATTCTTTGAAAAGGGAAGGGTTCCGTTACCGTGATATGGCGGTATTATACCGTGCCAATTCCTTGTCCCGTACCTTTGAACAAACCTTTCTGCAAACCGCAATTCCCCACAGAATTGTTGGCGGAACCCGTTTCTTTGACCGAAAAGAAATTAAGGATATTGTGGCGTATTTGCGCTTAGTATTAAATCAGAACGACGATGCTGCATTGGTCAGAATTATTAACGAGCCTGCCCGGGGTATCGGCAAAACTTCTGTGGAAAAAGTGCAGGCATTGGCACTTGCCAACGGTATTTCCATGCTGGAGGTTTGTGAAAAAGCAGGAGAATATCCTGAGCTTTCTCACCCCAAGGCGAAGCTTTTAAATTTTGCCAGAATGATTGCAGATTTCCGTGAGAACTTAAACGATACCGAAGCATTGGTCAATTCCGTGCTTTTTGGCTCCGGCTATATGGAGGCTTTGCAAAAAGAAGATACCGACGAAGCAAACGCCCGTATTCAGAACATGAAAGAACTTCTTTCCATGATTAAGGAAAACGAGGAAAACCGTGACTTATCAGCCTTTTTGGAAAATGTTTCTTTGTTGTCTGATATTGATAACTACGATGCAGACGAAGATGCTGTTACCTTAATGACCTTGCACAGCTCCAAAGGTTTGGAATTTCCCGTAGTATTTTTGGTGGGCTTTGAAGAAGGGATTTTTCCATCGATGCAGTCTAAAATTGAAGCAGGTGGACTGGAGGAAGAACGGCGACTTTGTTATGTGGGCATTACCCGTGCCAAAAAACGGCTCTATATTTCCTACACCGATGAAAGAATGCTGTACGGCTCTTATATGCACAGCCTGCCGTCTCAGTTTTTAAAGGAAATCCCCGAAGAAACACTGGAAAGAGAAAAAAAGAAAACAGATTCCTTTGGTTTTGGTACCAAGCAGACCGATTTTGGAGGTTCTTTTGGAGCTCCATTCGGAAGCTCTGTGGGAGGATATCGTGGAGATTCCTACAATTCCAATGCGATTCATTTAACACCGTCTGTGGCTCCTCAAAAACCAAAAGCATCCGGCGACTTGCCGGATTATCAGGTGGGATGCCGTGTACGGCATAAGAAGTTTGGGGAAGGAACCGTTCTTTCGGTGCAGCCCTTGGGCAATGACGTAAAATTAGAAATTCAGTTTGACGAATTTGGTAAAAAGATTTTAATGGCGGCATTTGCACGTCCTGAAATCATTTAAGAAAACATAAGGAGAATTGCTATGGCATTGGATGCCAATACACTTGCGGCTCTTGCTTTTGAGCTTGATGACAGGCTCAAAGGCGGACGAATTGACAAGATTTATCAGATGTCACGTTCACAAGTGCTTCTGACGGTGCGTTCTTTGGGAGAAAACTATCGTTTGCTGTTATCCTGCGATGCTTCCAGGGGGCGTATTTGTCTTACCGAACAAACCTTTGAAAATCCTGATATACCACCGGTTTTTTGCATGCTGATGAGAAAACATTTGGCAGGTGGGAAACTGTTATCGGTGGAAGCCGTACCAAACGAAAGAATCGTGAAGCTTACGGTAGAAAGCACCAATGAACTGTTTGAAATCACCAAAAAAGTGCTGATTTTAGAGCCGATGGGCAAACACTCCAACATTATTTTAACAGATGAAAACAACCGCATTATTGATGCTATCCGTCACATTGATTTTACCTTGTCGGAAAAACGGCAGGTGTTGCCCGGTCTGTTTTACGAATTACCTCCCTCCCAGGAGAAAATGGATGCCATTTCCTTATCGGAAGAGGAGTTTTTCGCATTCTTTCAAAATCATCATTTTGAAGGAGAAATTGCGCAGAAACTGATGGATCACTTTTTAGGAATGTCTCCCATTTTCGCCAGAGAAATTGAGTATCAAAGCGGCGGTGATATGAAAAGAGCAGGGGAACTCTATTGGAGGTATCTGCAAAAGCTCGCTCAAAAAGAGTTTTCGCCCACTTTGCTTTATCAAAAAGGCACCAAAGAACCTAAAGAGCTGTATATCTGGGATGTTTTGCAATACGGCGATTTTTTTGATAAACAGGTTTGCGCTTCGGTGAATGAGTGTGTAGATTTATTCTACAAAAGCAAAGAAACCAAGCGCCGTTTAGAAGAAAAAAAGGATTCCGTGGCGCAGATTGTGGAGAAGAATTTAAGCCGACTGTATAAGAAAATAGATATTCATCAGAAAAACATCAAAAAAGCGGAAAAGAAAGACCGATACCGTATTTATGCGGAGCTTCTGACGGCAAATTTATATCAGCTTTCCCAAAATAAAAAAGAGGTCACACTTCCCAATTACTATGAGGAAAATGCCCCTCTTACCATTCCGCTGGACGAAACCATTTCGCCTGCCAGAAATGCGAAAAAGTATTTTGAAAAATACAACAAGGAAAAAACCATGGAGAAAATTTCCCGTGAAATGCTTTTAGAACTGCACGAGGAAATCCAATATCTGGAGGGTGTGCGTGATTTACTGGATTTAAGCGAGGACGAAAAGAATATTTCTGAAATCAAGGATGAACTGGTCTTAGGCGGCTATGCGACCGACCACAGAAAGTATAAAAACAAAAAGAATCAAGATGCTAAAATAACCCGTCCTATGGAGTTTATATCCTCTGACGGCACTTTCATTCTCTGTGGACGAAACAACCGTCAAAATGAAGAATTAACTTTAAAAATTGCATCCAAACTGGATACCTGGCTTCATGTTCGGAATGTGGCAGGATCCCATGTGGTCATTCGTTCTTTGGGAGAACCCATAGCGGATGAAACTTTGTTGGAAGCGGCGTTGATTGCGGCTCAGTATTCCAAAAGTGCCAAAGATACCAAGAAGTCGGATCGTAGCCATGTCGTTCTGTGAGCCAAGGAGTTGTAGCCCCTAATTGT
>JAZNNT010000166.1:0-1592 GCA_045580405.1 Clostridia bacterium | reverse complement strand
CTATCAGTATTATTTTGCAGTAATCACCAGCACTTCTTGAATATTGGTAAAATCCACAATCGGCACAATGGTGGCATATTGTGAGTTTTCGTTTTCAGCGATTTTGATTTCCTTAATCTTTCCGATGGGAATCCCACGGGGATAAATCTCGCCCAAGCCGGAGGTTTCCACAATATCACCCTCTAAAATAGAAAACTGCTTGGAAACATACAGAATTTTGAGCATTCCGTCATTTACCAGGGAGTTATCTCCCTCGGCAACCGATACATCTCCTGTACGGGTAATTCGGCAGCCTACTGAAGTAGACGGGTCTAAAATGGTTTGAATTTTTGCCCATCCGTGACCGGATTCAAATACCAGTCCTACCAGACCGTTTTGAGAAATTACTGCCTGGTTGGTCAAAATTCCGCTCTCCTGACCTTTATCAATGGTGATAAATCTGCCGTAATTCGCACCGTCTTTTGCGATTACAGATGCAGCGGTTGTCTGAAATTCCGGATATTTTTCTTTTAATTCCAAAAGATTTCTCAGACGTTCGTTTTCTGTTTCCAATGAGGCGAGGGAAGCGTTTTTCTGTTCTAAAAGATTGTTCTTGTAGGTCAGCTCGTTTACTTCCTGCACCAACTCTTGCTTATTTTGAAAGTAATTAAAAAATCCGCCTATCGAATTGGAAATATTGGTAAAAAACTGAGCAACAGGCTTTACTGTTACATTTGCAATACTATCTAAAAAAGCCACGTTCCCACGGTTTACTGCTGAGGTAATGAGCAACGTGGACACGATAATCACAAACACGAAAACGACTATAATCGGTTTTTTTCGACTGCTTCTTCTCAAGACTGTATCACCTCCTGATTTTTTCAATGAGAAAAAAGGAGTATGCCCCGGATAGGGCATACTTCCAACCATTATCTGAATCGATAATTATCTGCGATAATGTTTCATTTGCCGTCTGTCGTTATTGAGCATTTTTAAAACGTCGATTTCTTCCAGTAAGAGACCGGCACCCAGAGCCACACAGTCTAACGCATTTTCAGCAGCTTTTACAGGAAGCATGGTTTCCGTGGTCAAAAGGGAATCTAACCCGCGCAAAAGTGCTCCGCCGCCGGTTAAGGTGATTCCTTTTTCCACGATGTCTGCTGCCAGTTCCGGAGGAGTGGTTTCCAGCGTTTCTTTTACGGCATCCACAATGTTTCGGATTGGTTCTTCCAAGGCTTCTCTCACTTCTAATGCTGTGATTTCAATATTTCTGGGCAGACCGGAAATTAAATCGCGGCCTCGTACATCAATCACATCTTCCAAGCCTGCACATTCGTACACGGAACCGATACGGATTTTAACTGCTTCAGCAGTTCTGTCACCAATATGCAGATTATGATTTTTCTTAATGTAGTTTGCGATGGCAGCATCAAAGGCATCACCCGCCACACGAACACTTTTTGCGGTAACAATCGCTCCCAGAGAAATCACTGCTACTTCACTGGTTCCGCCGCCGATATCCAATACCATATTGCCGAAGGGATCAATGATGGGAAGACCTGCTCCAACAGCAGTTGCCATAGATTCTTCCACAATATACCCTTCTTCAGCAC
>JAZNNT010000165.1:0-5614 GCA_045580405.1 Clostridia bacterium | reverse complement strand
GTGGCGAAAAAGAAAATACTGAAGGTAATCCCCTTAGGCGGTCTGCATGAGATCGGAAAGAATCTGACTGCCATCGAATACGGAGATATTGGCATTTTAATTGATTGCGGAATTGCCTTTCCTGATGAAAATATGCTGGGAGTAGATTTAGTTATTCCCGATTATTCGTATATCATCAAAAACCAGAACAAATTTAAAGCATTGGTATTAACCCACGGTCACGAGGACCATATCGGCGGGATTCCCTATCTTATGAAGGACTGTTCCATCCCTGTGTTTGGAACCAAATTGACGATAGGCCTTGTGAAATTTAAACTAAAAGAACATAACCTGCTCTCCAAGGTTGCCTTAAATCAGGTTTCCGCAGGGGATACCTTAAAATTTGGCGACATTACCATTGAATTTATCCATACCAACCACTCCATTGCAGATTCAGTTGCCATTGCGGTGCACACCCCCGAAGGCATCATTCTGCATACGGGAGACTTTAAAATTGATACCACTCCCGTTACGGGCAGTATGATTGACTTGGCACGTTTTGGAGAACTGGGAAAACAAGGTGTTACCCTGCTGCTCTCCGAGTCCACCAATGCAGAACGGCACGGCTATACCCAGAGTGAACGCTCGGTGGGAAAAGCCCTAAACGATATTTTTATCACCAATCCCAAAAAGAGAATCATTATTGCCACCTTTGCATCCAACGTGCACCGTGTGCAACAGATTATTGATGCTTCCGTCCGCTATAACCGTAAGGTTGCGGTATCGGGCAGAAGTATGGAAAACGTGGTGCAGGTTGCCCAGGAGCTGGGTTACATGAAGATTCCCAAAGGGACACTTATCGACATTGATAACATCAAAAATTATAACAACGAGCATTTAACCATTATTACCACCGGCAGCCAGGGGGAACCCATGAGCGGATTGCACCGTATGGCATTTTCTGCACACCGAAAGGTGGAAATCACCGCAAATGACCTGGTGGTGTTAAGCGCAAATCCCATTCCGGGTAATGAAAAACTGGTTTCCACCGTAGTAAACGAGCTGTTTAAACGTGGCTCCTCAGTGGTATATGATAACTTGGCAGATGTGCATGTTTCCGGTCACGCCTGTCAGGAAGAATTAAAGCTGATTTTAGCCTTAACCAAACCAAAATTCTTTATGCCTGTTCACGGGGAATATAAGCACTTGATTCATCACAAAAATCTGGCAATGGAAGTGGGTATTCCCGAAGAACGCATTTTTGTGCAACAGCTCGGCAATGTGCTGCAGGTGACAAAAAGCCAGGTGAAACCCGCCGGCAGCGTTTCTGCAGGAAAAGTGTATGTGGCAGGGTTGTCCGTTGGCGATGTGGGTAACATTGTCCTGCGTGACAGAAAACATCTGTCTCAGGACGGTTTAATCGTAATCGTAGTGTCATTATCTTCCGAAACTGGTCAGATTCTCTCCGGACCCGACATTATCTCCCGCGGCTTTGTGTATATGAGAGACAGCGAGGACTTAATGGAAGAAACCCGCCAGGTAGCAAAAGAAGCTTTAGAAGGTCTGATTTCAAGAAAAGTGACCGACTGGGCAACTTTGAAGAACGAAATGCGATCCCAGGTGGGCATGTATTTATCCAAAAAAACCAAACGCTCTCCCATGATACTTCCCATTATCATGGAAGTGTAAATTTAAAAAAACAAACAACGAGGATTATCTTATGAAACGACTGCGTCTGGCAATTGCCGTAATGGTTTGCAAGCTTCTGATTGTGATTGGAAAGCTGATGGGTACCAAAAGCTCTTCCGCACCGGGGCGATATGCCTTAAAAATCTGTCCTGATGCACTGCGGCTGCTTGCTCCGAAAATCCGTGAAAAAATTATCTGCGTATTGGGAACCAACGGCAAAACTACCACCAACAATATGATTAACCTGCTGATTACAGAAACAGGTCGTACCACTGTTTGTAACCTGGTGGGTGCCAATATGTTTGACGGTGTGGCAACTGCATTCATCAGCTCCGCCGGAATCTCCGGTTCTTTAAAAGCTGATTATGCAGTGCTGGAAATTGACGAAGCCAGCGCAAAAATCGTGTTTGACCATCTGACTCCCCACGTAATTGTAATAACCAATTTGTTCCGTGACCAGATGGACCGCTACGGTGAAATTACCGAAACACTGGAACAGCTGAAAATTGCCGTGAAGAAAGCGCCCGAAGCTACTCTGGTTTTAAACGGGGATGACCCCCTGTGTGCTTCCTTTACCAAAAGCGTCAATAATCCTACCGTAATTTTCGGAGTTTCGGAAGAAACCAATCAGCCAAAAACCGAAACCAAAGAAGGCAGAACGTGTTTATTTTGCCAAAGTGAGTTGTCCTACAACTTCTACCACTATAATCAATTGGGCAATTTCTTTTGTGAAGGATGCGGTTATAAACGCCCCGATCCCAATTTTGATGCAACCAACATTACGCTGAATCCCACCTTGTCGTTTCTCTTAAACGACAAACAGGAAGTGAAAACGCCCTTACTTGGATTTTATAATTTATATAATGTGCTGGCAGCAATTTCTGTTGCAGAAACACTGAAGCTTCCCATCGCCAATTATACAGGTGCTTTTGCCGATTACGAAGCCCAGACTGCCCGTATGGAAGAATTTTCCTTGGAAAAGCCTGTGATTTTAAACCTGGCAAAAAACCCTGCAGGCTTCAACCAGGCAATTGCCACCCTAAAAAATGACCCCCGTAAAAAAGCAGTGGTAGTTGGCATCAACGATATGCCCTCCGACGGCATCGACATTTCCTGGCTTTATGATGTGGATTTTGAATTGCTTTCTGACTGTGTGGCACACGGTGCTGCAGGCAAGCGGTGTCAGGATATGGCGCTTCGCTGGTTCTACGCTGACGTGGAGAATGTGAAAGTACACGAAAACCCCGTTACCTTAGCCTCCGAATTTTTGAAGGCAGATTGTGAAGTGGTATATCTTCTGGTAAACTACACCTTGATTTTTGACGCCAAAAAGGAACTGCTTATTTTAGAAAAGAATCAAAAGAAAAAGGGGGAAACAAAATGAAACTGACATTACTTCATCTATTCCCCGAACTGTTAAACTTATATGGTGACCGCGGAAATATTACGGTGTTTTCCAAGCGGTGCAACCTACGAAATATTGAGCTTACCGTGGTTCCCGTTTCTTTTGAGGAAACCCCGGATTTGTCCGATGCGGATATCATTTACTTAGGTGGCGGAAGCGAAAAAGATTTGGTAAAAATTACAGAAAAACTGGAAACCTGTCGGGAGGAGCTTCTCCGTTACCGTGATAGTAACGGTGTTCTCTTAGCGGCAGCAACGGGGTATCCCATCCTGGGAGATTCTTTTATTGCCGAGGGAATTTCGCATAAGGGTCTGGGGCTTCTTCCCATCACCACCAAAGCAGGTGACAAGAAGCTTATCGGAAATATTGCTCTGGATTCTCCTTTGGGAGTGCTGGCAGGCTTTGAGAATCATACCGGACTCACCTATCTTACAGACGGTTCCGCTCCCTTGGGAACGGTGTTAAGCGGATACGGCAACAACGGAGAGGACAATACCGAAGGTGTGATGTTTAAAAATTTCATCGGCACCTATCTCTCCGGCCCCCTACTCCCCAAAAACCCTGAACTTTGCGACCTGCTCATTGCAAGAGCCATTGAGAAAAAGTACGGCTCGTTTCCCGACCTTGCTCCCATTGTCTGCGAGCACGAAAAACTTGCGAAAGGATATGTTTTGCATTATGGTAACCGAACTCACAAAAGATAGATACGAAGAATACGAAGAATTTAACAAAAACCATCCTAAAGGACACTTTATGCAGTCTGTCCTCTGGGCACAGATGAAACCTGACTGGAAAAATGTGATTTTAATCTGTACCGATGAAACCAACAAAATCAAAGGTGCTATGAGCGTGTTGATCCGTCCCGTTCCCGTGATTAAGAGAACCATTATGTATTCTCCCAGGGGTCCCGTCTGTGATTTAGATGACAAAGAAACATTAAAAGAGCTCTACGACGGTATTAAAAAACTTGCCAAAAAACATAAAGCTTATGTATTCAAAGCAGACCCGGACGTAAAGTGCGACAACGAAATATTCCAAGAAAACTTAAAAGCTGCCGGTTTTAAAATCATCCCCGGAAGCAAAAACTTTGAAGGCATTCAGCCCTGTTTTGTGTTCCGGCTGGATGTGGCAGGAAAAGACGAGGAGGAAGTATTCAATATCTTCCATTCCAAAACCCGTTACAATATCCGTCTTTCCGTCAAAAAGGGTGTAACCGTCCGTTTAGGCGGAAAAGAAGACGTGAAGGATTTCCAGAGACTGATGGAAGAAACCGGTCTTCGTGATGAGTTTGTGGTGCGTCCTGCTTCCTATTTTGAAAAAATGCTGGAGGTATACGGCGAAAATGCCCGTCTGTATATGGCAGATTATGAAGGCAAACCCATTGCAGGTACTTTGGCAATTTACTACGGCAACAAGGTTTGGTACTTATACGGTGCATCCGGCAACGCATACCGCAACGTGATGCCCAATTATCAGCTCCAGTGGGAAATGATTCGCTGGGCCATTGAAAAAGGATGCGATATCTACGATTTCCGAGGTGTGTCCGGTGATTTAAGCGAAGACAACCCCTTATACGGTCTGTACCGCTTTAAAAAAGGCTTCAATGGTGAATTTACCGAGTTTTTAGGTGAAATTGAAGTAATATTCTCTCCCTTTATCAACTGGGCAGTTCATCACGGAGAACGAATCTTCAGAGAATTGCGAAGAAAACGGTATCTTCGCAAAAACAAGTAAGGAACTTATTATGAAAATCAGATTACAGTTTGAAAAAAATATGCCCTATATCTCTCATCTGGACTTAATGAAGGCGGTGCAAAAAATTCTAAAGCGTACCGGTCTTCCCCTAAAGTACTCGGAGGGGTTCAATCCTCATATGGTGTTAAACATTGCCAATCCCCTGCCCTTAGGCATTGTAGGAAAACAGGAGTTTTTAGATTTTGAACTGAAAACCGATTCCATTTCCTTTGGAGAAATCAAGGAAAAACTCCGTCTGGCAAGTCCCGAAGGAATTGTTCCCGTGGAAATCTACACCGAAAACTTACGAAAATTCAACGAGACCACCAATGCAGACTACGAAATTATAATCCGCACAGAGGATCATGATAAAATCTGTGAATTTTTGAATCAGGAAGCCATTGTGGTAGAAAAATTTTCCAAAGGGAAAACCAAAACCATCAACCTAAAAGAACTGATTTTCCGCCACAATGTAACTGACATCCCGGATGGCGTGAAGCTCACCTTAAACTGTGCCTGCGGAAACGAAAAAACCTTAAATCCCATACTGTTAAAGAAAGCAATGACAGACAGCGGTATTAAAATCACCGCATTTTTAGCAACCCGACTGGGTTTTTACAATGAGGACGGCGTAAGCTTCTCCTCCTAAATCATCAGACAGAACGGTGGTGAATCCCCAAATGAAAATATTACTGGCATCCATGAAAATGGATATCGGAGGTGCCGAAACCCACATTGTGGAGCTGGCAAAAGGGCTAGTAGCAGAAGGTCATACCGTGCAGGTTGTGTCCGAAGGCGGTATCTTTG
>JAZNNT010000164.1:0-3555 GCA_045580405.1 Clostridia bacterium | reverse complement strand
CCACCGGTTTTTCTTCCGTTCCGCCACCGGGACCTGCAATGCCGGTTACGGAAATCCCGATATCCGCACCTGTGCGGATTCGGATTCCCTCCGCCATTTCACAGGCGGTTCCCTTGGATACAGCACCATACTCGGATAAAGTGTTCTCCGAAACCCCGCAAAGTTCCATTTTCAACTCATTAGAATAAGTCACCACACCTCCTAAATAGGGTTCGGATGAGCCCGGTACTGCCGTCACGGTTGCACCAATCATGCCGCCGGTACAAGATTCTGCTGTCACAAGGGTATGCTTATTTTTAATCAGTTGACGGATTAAAACTTCCTCCAAAGGATGGTTTCCCTCTGCATAGATATACTTTCCCGCTTTGTCATAAATCACCTGTTTTAACTGTGCAGTCAGTTCTTCTGCTTCCTCCATTGTTTCGCCTTTAGCAGTAATTTTTAAATGCACCTCACCTGTTTTGGCATAGGGTGCCAAAGTGAGTTTGTCTTCTGTTTTCATTTCCTCAGCAAAAATTTCCGCCAAATGAGATTCTCCGATTCCTATAAACCTTAAAGTGGTTTCTATAATTTCTTCTTTCTTTTGAGCGTTTAAAAAAGAAAGCATCTCCTCAGTTTCCATCAGTGCCTGCACTTCGATGGGAGGACCGGGTAACATCACGACGGTGCCCTCCTTGGTTTTTACAATGCAGGCAGGTGCAGTTCCGTTGGGATTCTGAATAATCTGAGAGCCTTTTGGAAAATCGCACTGACTTAAATTAGAAAGTGGCATTTCTTTGCCTACCCGACGAAAATACAAATTCAGCATTTCCACGGAATAGTTGTCCCGCACCAATTCACGGTCCAGTGCTTCTGCCACCGCTTTTTTGGTAATGTCATCATAGGTAGGACCAAGACCGCCGGTGGTAATGATCAAATCTGCTTTTTTTAATCCACGCTTAATTGCTTTTTTAATGTCTTTTTTGCAGTCCTCCACCGCCATTTGCATCACGGTACGGATGCCGTAGGGCTTTAGGATATTTGCAAGCATGGGAGCATTGGTATTTACAATATCGCCGGAAACAACTTCGTTTCCCACAGCAATCATACAGCATTTCATAGAAAATCGTCCCTTTCAAGGAAAATTATTTGCTGTCTTTAGTATATCGTATTTTTTAAAAAAATACAAGATTTAAAATGATTTTTCAGAATAAAAAATTCAGTCATGTCAGCTTTGTACCTGGTGGAATCCTTAAGATACAACAGTAAAATCAAAACTTTTCTTGACTTATTTTGCATTTTATATTATAATAGAAAAGAATTTCCGTTTTGTGGTAATTATTTATGATTGGACAAAACAAGAAAAGGAGAGATTTTTATGACAGGAGAAGTATTAGCGTTTATTCTATACTTCGTTTGTATGCTTGGCATCGGAGTATGGTTCTTCTTCAAAAACAAAAGTAATAGCGAAAAAGATTATTTCTTAGGTGGCCGTCAAATGGGCCCCTGGGTTACCGCGATGAGTGCGCAGGCATCTGATATGAGTGCCTGGCTCTTAATGGGATTACCCGGCAGTATTTTAGCATTTGGTTTAGGTCAGGCCTGGATTGGAATCGGTCTTGCCATCGGTACCGCTTTAAACTGGATTATTGTGGCAAAAAGACTGAGAAAATTTTCCGAAGCATCCGGGGATGCGATTACCGTTCCCCAGTACTTAACCAACCGTTTTGCGGCAAAAAGCTCGGCGTTAAAAATTGTTTGTGCAGTGGTATTTTTAATTAGCTTTACCATCTACGTTGCATCTGCATTCTCTGCAGGTACCACCGTATTTACCACCTTATTCCCCGAATTGAATCCCACCGTGGCAATGGTAATTTTTGCCGCAATCATTCTGATTTACACCTTCTTAGGTGGCTTTAAAGCAGTTTGCTGGACTGACTTTTTCCAGGGAATTTTAATGTTAATTGCTCTGTTGGCAGTGCCGATTATCATTGTTTGCACCCAAACCTTAAATCCTGCAAACTTATCTACTGTATACGAATATGTAGAAAAAGGCGAAACAGTGACATGTGCCTTTACCCCCAATCTGTTTGCTGCAAGCTGGCAGGAAATTGTGTCCGGCTTGGCTTGGGGCTTAGGATATTTTGGTATGCCTCACATTATCGTAAGATTTATGTCCATTAAAAAACCCTCTATGGTGAAAAAATCTGCAACCGTTGCAATTATCTGGGTTATCATTACTTTGCTGGCAGCCATCTTAATTGCATACTTCGGCAGAATGCTGCTGGCAGACCAGCTCTTACCCACCGGTTCTCAAAAGCTGGTATTTATCGAACTGGCAAGATTACTCTTCCCCGGCTTTATTGCTGGTATTTTACTGGCAGCAATTATCGCAGCTTCTATGTCTACCGCAGACTCTCAGCTGCTGGTTGCTTCCTCTTCCTTCACCTCTGATATTTACAAACCCTTAATCCGTAAAAATGCTTCCGATAAAGAGCTGTTATGGGTTGGCAGAATTGTGGTTGTGTTAGTAGCAATCGTTGCATTCTTTATTGCTAATGACGGTGGCACCGGTGCTCAGGCAATTATGAACATGGTTGAAGACGCCTGGGGCTTATTCGGTGCTGCATTCGGGCCGGTTATTCTTCTGTCTCTGTTCTGGAAACGCTTTACCTACAAAGGCGCTGTAGCAGGGATTGTTACAGGTGCAGTGGTGGATATCGTATGGTATCTGTATCTGGCAGCATCTACCGGTATTTACGAAATTCTGCCCGGCTTTATCGCTTGTGCAGTTGTGGCAGTAGTTGTTTCTCTTATTGATCAGAAACCCTCTCAGGAAGTGCTGGAAATCTATGACAGAGCAACCACTACCTCAATGGAAGACTAAGGCTGGCTTAAGAAAAGATCATAGACCAAAAAAGGCATGGGAATTTCCAAAAAATTCGCATGCCTTTCCTTTTGCATCCGCCTATCAAAAAGACAGATTCCTAAAAAATTTCTAAATTTCCTTGACAAATTGTTTTCTTTGTGCTATCATAAGGAAAATTCTGTTAGAAAACGGAGACTATCATAATGATGCAGTTTATGGCAAACTTATTAGGTTTATTATGCATTACCTTATTGTTATGTGGCGGTAATGCTGTTTGTCGTGCAACCAAGTGATATCTCTTTTTCCCATAGTTTAAAAAGAGCCTGCTGTTGTACGATGTACAGCATCAGGCTTTTTCTTTTTATAAAGTTTATAAAATTTTCTGATACAAAGGAGTGAGAAAAATGGCAAGAACTATCAAAATTTTTGATACCACCCTGCGAGACGGCGAGCAATCTCCCGGCTGCAGCATGAATTTGACCGAAAAAATCGAGGTGGCGAAACAGTTAGAACTGCTGAATGTAGACGTGATTGAAGCAGGCTTTGCCATTGCATCCCCCATGGACTTTGAATCGGTAAAGGCCATTGCCGAAACCGTAAAAAATGCAACCGTAGCAAGTCTGGCACGGGCAACCTGCAAGGATATTGACGCAGCCTACGAAGCAGTAAAAGTCGGAGGCCAAGCGGTCTTAGGAAGACAATTAGGG
>JAZNNT010000163.1:0-7530 GCA_045580405.1 Clostridia bacterium | reverse complement strand
TCTTATGTGCCGAAGTGAACGGCAAAGTGGTAGGCTTATCCGAAGAAATCAGTGAAAACGGAGAAATCACTCTGTTTGATTTTTCCGATCCTGAAGGCAAGAAAACCTACTGGCATACCACCTCTCACGTGTTGGCAGAAGCCGTGAAAATTTTATATCCTGACGCAAAGCTGGCAATCGGTCCTGCAACCGATAACGGTTTTTATTACGATTTTGATTATGATCCCGGCTTCACTAATGAAGACCTTGCAAAAATCGAAAGTCAGATGAAAAAAATCATCAAGAAAAACACCCGCTTAAACCGTTACACCTTATCCCGTGCAGAAGCTTTGGAAAAGGTGAAAGACGAACCCTATAAAGTGGAGCTCATTAACGATCTGCCCGAAGACAGCGAGCTTTCCTTCTACGAGCAGGGAGATTTCACCGACCTGTGTGCAGGTCCTCACCTGACCTTTACCGGTGCCATTAAAGCATACAAGCTTTTATCCATTACCGGTGCATACTGGAGAGGGGATGAAAAGAACAAAATGCTCCGCCGTATTTACGGAATTTCCTTCCCCACCAGAGAAGAACTGGAAGAACACGTTACCAAGCTGGAAGAAGCAAAAAAACGTGACCACAACAAGTTAGGCAGAGAATTGGAACTTTTCACCACTGTGGATATCATTGGTCAGGGCTTACCCATTATGCTTCCGAAAGGGGCAAGAGTGATTCAGTTACTTCAGCGTTGGGTAGAAGACGAAGAACAAAAACGTGGCTGGTTACTCACCAAAACTCCTTTAATGGCAAAAAGTGACTTATATAAAATTTCCGGTCATTGGGATCACTATCAGGACGGAATGTTTGTGATGGGCAATGAAGAAACCGACGATGAAGTGTTTGCACTTCGTCCCATGACTTGTCCCTACCAGTATCAGGCGTTCTTAAACCGTGGCCGTTCCTACAGAGACCTGCCCATGCGTTTGGCAGAAACCTCCACCTTATTTAGAAATGAGGCATCCGGTGAAATGCACGGCTTAATCCGTGTGCGTCAGTTCACCATTTCCGAAGGTCACTTAATGTGTACCCCCGAACAACTGGCAGACGAATTCAGAAACTGTTTGGATTTAACCAACTATATGTTAAAAACCTTAGGCTTATATGAAGATGTTTCCTACCGTTTCTCCCAGTGGGATCCCGAGGATACCGAAAAATACATCGGCACTCCCGAACAGTGGGACGAAGCACAGGGTGTGATGAAGGAAATCTTAGACGATATCGGTCTGGAATACAAAATCGGTATCGGAGAAGCTGCATTCTACGGTCCGAAATTAGACATTCAGATTAAGAATGTTCACGGCAAGGAAGACACCTTAATCACCATTCAGATTGACCAGATGCTGGCTGAAAAATTCGGTATGGAATATGTGGCAGCAGACGGCACCAAGAAAAACCCCTATATCATTCACAGAACCTCCATTGGTTGCTACGAAAGAACCTTGGCGTTGTTAATTGAAAAATATGCAGGTGCATTCCCCTTATGGTTAGCACCCGTTCAGTTAAAAGTGTTACCCATTTCCGAACGTTTTGAAGAGTATGCAAAGAAAGTGACTGATGAACTGTTAGCGGCAGGATTCAGAGTAGAATTGGATAACAGAAGCGAAAAAATCGGCTACAAAATCCGTGAAGCACAGCTGGAAAAACTGCCTTATATGGTAATCGTTGGGGAAAAAGAAGCGGAAGAAGGCACCGTTTCCGTTCGTTCCAGAAAAGACGGTGACAAAGGTAGTCTGAAATTAGACGAATTTATCAAAGAACTGAAAGTGGAAGCAGAAACCAAAGCCCGTTAAGACCTAAAAACTTAAAAAGAGCACTCTTTTGTCATTCTGAGCGAAGCGAAGAATCTCTTGTTTGATTTTCTAAAAAATATTTTACGCAGATTCCTCGGTGATTTTTCACCTCGGAATGACAAGAATGAGTGAGAGAACAAGCGAAGCAGAAAGGAAGAATTTTTATGGAATTTACCCGTAAAATATTAAATCTCTTAGAACGAAATGCCACCTATTGTGCCAAAGATATCTCTGAGCTTTTGGGAGAAGACGAAATCAAAGTTGCAAAGGAAATTGCACGTCTGCGGGATGAAGGTGTTATTTTAGGAACCAAAACCTTAATCAACTGGGATAAAATTTCCCCCGAGCTGACGGTTGCCACTATCGAGCTGAAGGTGACTCCGCAAAAGGGTGAAGGCTTTGATAAAATTGCCAGAGAGATTTATGCTTTTCCGGAAGTAAGAAGTGTTACCTTAATGAGCGGTGGCTACGACTTAGCGGTGACCGTGGTGGGAAATTCCATGAAGGATGTTGCCATGTTTGTGGGCGAAAAGCTGTCCACCTTGGATACCGTGGTTTCCACCGCCACTCATTTTGTGCTGAAAAACTATAAAGTAGACGGCGTGTTATACGTCGAAGAACCCAAGGACGAAAGGGTGATTACCCTATAATGAAAACTGCGAAAGAATTTCATCCCATAGATTTTGTGAACCGTCAGGTGCGGGATATCCCCCCATCGGGGATTCGCCGCTTTTTTGACATTGCGGCAACCATGGAGGATGTGATTTCCTTAGGAGTAGGGGAGCCTGACTTTGTGACTCCCTGGCATATCCGTTCCGAGGCGGTAAAATCGTTGGAAAAGGGACGTACCTACTATACCGCCAACGCAGGACTTTTGGAATTACGGCGGGAAATCGCCAAATATATGGAAAAAACCATTCACGTCTCCTATCATCCCGAAGATGAAATCGTGGTGACGGTTGGCGCATCCGAAGCCTTGGATGCGGCACTGCGGGCACTTGTGGAGCCTGGTGACGAGGTTTTGATTCCTGAGCCAAGCTTTGTGTGCTATAAGCCTTGCACCGTTTTGGCAGGCGGTGTTCCCGTCCCCATTGAAACCCGCGCGGAAGACGGCTTTAAATTAACCCCTGAGTTACTAAAAAGCGCCATTACCGAAAAATCAAAAATATTGGTGTTGCCATATCCTAACAATCCTACCGGCGGAATTATGACCGAAGAGGATTTGTCTCAGATTGTGCCCATCATCAAAGAAAATAATCTGATGGTGATTTCCGACGAAATTTATTCGGAACTGACCTATACCGGAAAACATGTATCCATTGCCACCTTTGACGGTATGCGGGATCGCACTGTGGTCATCAACGGCTTTTCCAAAGCCTTTGCCATGACCGGTTGGCGACTGGGCTTTGCCTGCGCGCATCCCGATGTGCTTTCTGCTATTTTAAAAATCCATCAGTATGGCATTATGTCTGCACCTACCTTTTCCCAGTATGCGGCAATTGAGGCATTAAAACACGGCAGAGCAGACGTTGAGAGAATGAAGGAAGAATACAATATCCGTCGGAAATTTTTAGTGGATTCCTTAAATGAGATGGGAATGACCTGCTTTAATCCCTACGGAGCCTTTTATGTGTTCACTTCTAACAAAAAATTCGGCATGACTTCCGAAGATTTTTGTCAGTCTCTTTTGGAAGAACAACGCCTTGCAGTGGTACCCGGAACCGCCTTTGGTGATTCGGGCGAAGGATTTGTGAGAATTTCCTATGCGTATTCTCAGGATAATATCAAAAAAGCATTAAAGCGGTTGGAAGCTTTTGCAAAGAATCATTAAAAGAGGGAAAAGTGAGCATAAGATATGATTTTAAATATTGTGTTATTTGAGCCGGAAATTCCACAGAATACGGGGAATATTGCCCGTACCTGTGCCGCAACGGGAGCAAAACTCCACCTGGTTGGACCGATGGGCTTCACCATAGACGATAAAAAATTAAAACGTGCAGGATTAGATTACTGGCACGATGTGGATATCACTTATTACGACAGCATTGCCGACTTCTACCAAAAAAATCAAGGGAGGATGTACTACCTGACCACAAAAGCACCCCGTGATTATTCCGAAGCTCACTTTGAAGACGGCTGCTACCTCATTTTCGGGAAAGAAACCGCAGGAATTCCCGAAGAAATTTTATTGGAAAATCAAGAAACCTGCCTTCGGATTCCCATGATTGGAGAAATCCGCAGCTTAAATCTTTCCAATTCGGTTGCCATTGTGGCGTATGAGGCTTTCCGTCAGGACGGATTTTCTCACTTCCGCCTGGAAGGAAAACTCACTAAATACGATTGGAAATAAAGGAGAAACTAAAATGATACATAAATATCAGTTATTCGGGAATAATATTGTACTGGACATTTATTCGGGCTCAGTACACGTGGTTTCCGATGCGGTGTATGATTTGCTTGGCGAAAACGATTTTGACGAAGCAAATATTTCAGAGGATGTAAAAGCGAAGTATTCTGAAGAAATCCTTTCGGAAGCCATTTCTGAAATCTTAGCATTAAAAAAAGAGGGAACTCTGTATTCCCACGATATTTATAAACCCTTCCGTGATGCAAAAACCAAAATCCCGCCCGTAAAAGCCTTGTGTCTGCATATGGCACACGACTGCGATTTAAGATGCCGTTACTGTTTCGCGGGAACCGGTGCATTCCATGGGGTAAGAAGCATTATGCCCTTAGAAGTGGCCAAAAAAGCCATTGATTTTGTTATCGCAAAATCTCAGAACAGAAAAAACATTGAAATTGACTTTTTCGGCGGAGAACCGATGTTAAACTTTGATGTGGTGAAGGAAACAGTTGCTTATGCAAGAGAAGAAGGATTAAAACACGGCAAACATTTCCGCTTTACCATTACCACCAACGGTCTGTTAATTGATGAAGAACAGATGGAATATGTGAACAAAAATATGGATAATATTGTGCTTTCCTGTGACGGACGTAAAGAAATTCACGATAAAAACCGCAAAACCGTTTCGGGAGAAGGCACTTACGATAAAGTCATTGACAAGTTTATAAAAATTGCCAACGACAGAAAACAAATGGATTACTATATCCGAGGAACCTTTACCCGTGATAACAAGGATTTTACCAAAGATGTTTTGCATCTTGCAGATTTAGGCTTCAAACAGATTTCCGTGGAGCCCGTTACCTTAGACGAAAAATCTCCCATGGCAATCGGCTATGAGGATTTACCCGAAATTTTCGCCGAGTACGAAAAACTGGCAGAAGAAATTATCAAGCGGGAAAAATCCGGTGAAAACTGCTTTAATTTCTTCCATTTTATGATTGATTTGGACAACGGTCCCTGTGCACTTCGCCGTATTTCCGGCTGTGGTGCCGGCTGTGAATATGCGGCGGTGACTCCCTCCGGAGACATTTTCCCCTGCCATCAGTTTGCAGACGAACCCGAATACAAAATTGGGAATGTGTTGGACGGCACCTACGAAATGCCGGAAGCCTTCCGTGACCGTGATATTTACACCGTGAAGGGTTGTGATAGCTGCTTTGCAAAATTCTATTGCAGCGCAGGCTGTAGTGCAAGTTCCTTAAAATATGAAAAAGATTTATACAAACCTTATGACATCGCTTGTCAGATGCAGAAAAAGCGTGTAGAATGTGCCATTGCCATTAAAGCGGCATTGGCAGAATAAGGGGTTGGTACTATGATTATCGGTGTTTACGGCAGAATCGGAAGCGGCAAAACCACCTTTTGTAACTATCTTCGTACCAAAGGATTTTATGTGATCAACGGGGATAAAATCAGCCGTGAAATCTTAATGCCCGGTAAAATCGGGCTTTCGCAGGTTATAGATGTCTTCGGAGGTGAGTATTTAAATTCCGATGGCACCTTAAACCGCAGAAAGCTGGGGGATTATGTGTTTTCCCATCCCGAGGCACTGGCAAAGCTAAATGCCATTACCCATCCCTTAATCACCCAAGAGGTGAAAGAAACAATCCAAAGTCAACCAAACAAACATATTGTGATTGAAGGGGCAGTGCTTTACGCCACCGATATTGTGAAGCTGTGCGATAAAACCGTGGTGGTAACAAGTGATGCCATCTTAAAACGGATTAAGGAAAGAGACCTCTTGTCGGAAGAAGAAGCCAAGAAACGAATCAATGCACAAGAGCAGTATGAGAAAGCAGATTTCCTACTGGAAAATAACGGAACTCTTCCTGAGTTCTACCAAAAAATTGATGGAATGCTAAGTAGCATTCTGTAAGAAAGAGAAGTGCCAAACTATGAAAAAAGAACACTTGTTTAAAAAACATCAGGGTACTGACTATCAGGTAAAAGCAGAAGCTTTTTCGGAAGGCTATAAAGCCTTTTTAACCAACGCAAAAACGGAGCGTTTATGCGTGGAATATTTTGAAGCCAAAGCCAAAGAAAACGGTTTTTTTAATATTGCCGATAAAACCGATTTAAAACCCGGAGACAGGGTTTATTATATCAACAAAAACCGTTCCGCAGTATTCTGTGTCATGGGGGAAGAAGACTTGGAATGTGGCATCAATTTAGTTGCCGCACACATTGATTCCCCCCGTCTGGACTTAAAACCGGCACCGGTTACCGAAGAAGGTGGCTTTTCCTATCTTCGTACCCATTACTACGGCGGTATCAAAAAATATCAGTGGGTGGCAACTCCGCTGGCACTCTACGGTGTTGTCGTGAAGAAAAATGGCGAAACCGTGAAAATTGCCATTGGTGACGGAGAAAACGATCCCATTTTTATGGTAACTGATTTATTGCCTCACTTAGCCTCCAAGCAGATGACTCAGAAAATGACCGAAGGCATCCCCGGTGAAAAATTGATGGTGTTATCCGGCTCCAACCCCGATTTGGATGCAGAAAGCGAAGAAGTGAAAGCAGCTTTACTAAAAATCTTAGAAGAAAAATATCAGATTACCGAAGAAGATTTCTATTCTGCGGAAATTGAAGTGGTACCTGCAGGCGCAGCCCGTGATTTAGGGTTTGACCGCAGTATGGTTGCCTCTTACGGTCATGATGACAGAGTGTGTGCTTACACCGCTTTTTGCGGATTGCTTGAAACCAAAACTCCCAAGAAAACAGCTGTGGTACTCCTTGCTGACCGGGAAGAAGTGGGCAGTATGGGAAATTCCGGTATGCAGTCCAGATTTTTGGAATACTTTTTAGAAGAGTTAAAACCGGGTGTCCGTATTAACAAAGTGATGGCAAACACCGTTTGTCTTTCCTCTGATGTGGCAGCAGCATACGATCCCATGTATGCCGAAGTATACGAAAAACAAAATTCTCCCATCTTCGGATGCGGCTTAACTCTGCTTCGTTATACCGGCTCCCGCGGAAAGGGTGGCTCCTCTGAAGCAAGTGCTGAGTTGGTTGCCAAACTTCGCCAACTCTTTGATGAAAACGATATTGCTTATCAGTTTGCGGAACTTGGTAAAGTAGACGAAGGCGGCGGCGGAACCGTTGCCCAGTATATTGCAAACCTTGGTGCCGATGTTATTGATGCAGGCGTAGCCCTTCTTTCCATGCACGCACCCTATGAAATAGCACACAAAGCAGATATATACGAAGCATTTCGTTCCTATATTGCTTTTATGGGGGCTTGAAAAACTGCGCATAATCTCCCAATCGCACCGCTCGCAGTATAATATATACAGC
>JAZNNT010000162.1:0-19818 GCA_045580405.1 Clostridia bacterium | reverse complement strand
GGTATCGAAAAACGAATTTCCGAAGCAGAAAAACTGGGTTTCAACCGTTGCATTCTGCCCTATCATAACTATACATATATAAAGGCATCCGATTTTAATCTGGAATTGATTCCGGTAAAAAGTATGTTAGATGCTTTTCAGAAAGGATTTTCGGAGCAATCCGATTTTTAACGAAAGGGACAAGCCGTTTCTATGGATGAAAAAGAACTGATCAGACAATTAAAAAACGGCAATGAAGAAGCTTTTAACGAAATGGTGGAACGCTATTCAAAGAAGCTTTATTACCTGTGCCTAAAAATGCTGCAAAATGAGAGAGATGCCGAAGATACCGTTCAGACCGTGTTTTTAAAAGCTTATATGAATCTTTCCAAATTTGAAGAAAAGTCCAGTATTTCCACCTGGCTTTATCGGATTGGGGTTAATGTGTGCACTGATGTGCTTCGGAAACGAAAAAAAGAAACCGTTACTTCGCTGTATGCTACCGGCTCCGAGGATGAAGAATATACACTGGAAATTGCTGACGAAAAAGAAAATGTGGAAAAGACTGTGCTGGAAAAAGAACGAAAAGAAGCTTTATACCAGGCAATCAACACCTTAAAACCGAAGCAGAAGGAATTGATTGTGCTAAGAGACATTGAAGGACTTTCCTACGAAGAAATTGCCGACATTTTACACATGAATACCGGCACCGTAAAATCCGGTATTAACCGTGCCAGAAAAGCACTTTTGCAAAAATTAGAAAAAAATACGGAACTTTTCTCGTAATGCTTCGTCTAAACCATCGAAACAGGCATTACATAGCATAAAATATAGCAAAAATTATATGAAAAGGAGGGGTAAATTTTGAAATGTAAACAAATTGTTGCGCTCTTTGACAGTTATATAAACGGCACCGCGGATTCCACTGTACGAAAGACTGTGGAAGACCATTTAAAAACTTGCGAAGCCTGCAAAAAACAGTTGGCGCTTTACCGTTTTTACTTTCAGGATGTGAAAATTGAAAACGATTTTCCCGCCCCCTCTGATTTAAATGCCAAAATCAAATATACAATTCATCAGGCAAAACAGCAGAAAAAGGTTCCCTTCTGGCAGAGCAAAAGAATTTTATCCGTTGCAACCGCTTGCACCTTCCTGCTGGTGGCAGGACTTTGGGGAGCATCCAATTATAGAAAATTGCAGGATGCAGCAAAACCGGCAATAGCGGAAGCGCCTGCTTCCGTGACACAGGAAATAAACGAACTTCCTCTGGCAACTCCCGAAGTGGTACAAAATGTCAGACAAATGCCGGAGCCTACCGTAATTGCACAAACGAATGTACCGGAAACTGCTGCAACAGAACCCCTTTCCGATCTATCCACGCAGATACCCGCCTACACCGGCAACAAAGAAGCCAATATCGGCGGTGGCGGTGGCGTAAATCAGGATTTCGGAGATGCTATCGCAACAAACGAAGAAGTATACACTTTAAAAAGAAATATTGCGGCAGCTGAAGATATTGTCATTTTGGCAGAATGGAAAGATCAGATTCTCTCCCAATTCCCCGGTGAAGAACTGGCAGAAAACACTTATCTGGTTACAGTAACAAAGACAGAGCTGGAAGAATTGATGGGATGCTCCGTTGATGCAGATGAAAACAAAACCCAGCTGGTTCTTCGGTTTTTGGAATCAAACGAACAATAAAAGAACTGTGAAGTTTTAAAATAATTTAAAACCACAGTTCTTTTTTCATTTTTTTATAATTATTTTTCACAGCTCTCTTCATTTTTCATATATTGGTGGTGAAGGGTGACTTCTTCGCCCAAAATTTATGAAAAAGAGGGATTTGTTATGCAATTATTCAGAGGTTGTAGAGAAGATGGATGCAAAGATAACACCATTTTATGGTTCATCATTCTGTTTGTACTGTTATTCTTCTGCGGCGGCTGCGGCACCGATACCAAAACCAATAGCTGCTGCGACTAATTCCATAGGCATTGCCAAATGAAAATTGAAAAGGAGTGCTTCAAATGAACGGTTTATTCCAGAATGATAACTGTTGTCGGGTAGACCCATGCTGCGACAATAACTACCGTAATGGTTGTGACAATGATAACTGGCTTACCATTATCATTATTATTGCAGTAATCCTGCTGTTCTGCTTCAATAACTAAATAGCAAAAAACAAAGAAAAAATCCCCTGAGATCAAATGATTTCAGGGGATTTTTGTTGCTATAGAATGAGCAAAACTATAAGCCGGGTTCTGTATTAGACAGTCATCTATCTAGGATAACCATTGCTGATTACCTCAAGCCACAATTCGCACAGCCGAGCAAGCTATCGTGCAGTCTTGTGTTGCTTCGGGTGGGGTTTACACGGCCAATCAGTTGCCAGATTGCCGGTGAGCTCTTACCTCGCCTTTTCATCCTTACCACATTCTAAAAGAAAATGGCGGTTCTTTTCTGTTGCACTTTCCTTAGAGTTACCTCCACCGGTCGTTAACCGGCACCCTTGCTCTATGAAGCCCGGACTTTCCTCACGGAAGGATTCCTTGGGAATCCCTCCCCGCGACTGTCTGTTTTACTCATCGGATACTATGATAACACAGCCGATTTTATTTGTCAAGTAGGGAACGGCCGATGTGTCGTATAATGTCTACAATTTCACCTTCATCACGATTTTCTGAATCGGTTCAGAGTTACCTTTGTAAGCCACACAAGGTCTGTGAGCATCGTTGGGTAACAATACTACAAAGCAACCGGGAGTCAAAGTTAATGCGGAGACATTGTCATCCACTTTGTAAAAAGCGGCATCCCAGTCTTCCCGATATGAATCAGTCAGCTCAGATTTGGTGATATCGTTTACATACATGGTTTCTTTCCCGGAAACAATAAACTGAATATCGATATATTTTTCGTGAGCCTCCATTTTGCCGTCTTCAGTTAAGGTGTTATACGCCTGCACCGATGCAAAAAGGCTGTCTCCATCGATTTCATGTTTCCCGGGTTCCGGAAATTGCTTCATGGCATTCTTTAAAAAGGCGAATGCCTTCTCATATTGAGGGTGCAGATTATAATACTGTTCGCAGTTTGCAATGGTATCAAAAATCATAGTAAGTCTCCTATCTTACGGACGCAGACCCATACCACCTTCTAAGGTGAGGGTTTCGCCGTTTAAGTATTTGAAATCAGGATTTGCCAGCTGCACACAAACTCTGCCGATTTCGGTTTCAGGATCACCAAAATGACCTGCAGGAGGCATTTTTACGTTTGCTTTAAAGGCATCCGGATATGCTTTTTCAAAGTTCTCCAGCTGAGCAGTCCAAGCCAGCGGACAAACCACGTTAGTATTGATGCCGTCTTTTGCCCATTCGGTTGCTGCTACACGGCTTAAGCCACGGATTCCTTCTTTTGCTGCTGCGTAAGAGCACTGTCCATAGTTTCCAAACAGTCCTGCGCCGGAAGCAAAGTTCACGATAGACCCTTGGGTTTCTTTCAAATAGGGATAGCAAGCCTTCATATAGTAGAAGGTTGCATACAGACCGGAATACATTGCTAAATCAAACTGTTCGGTGGTATGATCCTGAATGGTTACGCCGGATGCAGAGGCCTGGGCATTGTTAATCAACACGTCAATTCTGCCAAAGGCTTTCATTGCTTCTTCGGCAACCATTTTTGCAGTGGCTTCATTGTCGCTTCCTGCAGCAATATCAGCCTGCAAAGCTAACACTTTGATGCCGTATTTTGCTTCCAGGTCTTCTTTTGCTTTTTCCAATTTTGCCACATTACGGCCAGTGATTACAAGGTTTGCACCTTCTTTTGCATAAGCGGTTGCAATACCGTAGCCGATGGAGCCACATCTGCCGTCGGATAACACGGCATAGCCTGCTCCTGTGATAATCGCAGTTTTACCAGTTAAAAATCCCATAGTAATTCTCCTTTTTCGATATATTATTAAAAATATTACTTCTTATTCAGACCATATTTTTTCACAATTCGGATTGCTTTATCCTGCTGGCGATTTTGCAATAATGTAAGAGCATAACTTTTTGCAATGGAAAGTGTGTTTCCATCACGTGCTCCATAAACTTCTTCAGTATCACGAAGCAAATATCGAAGCACAGTTTCTGCTTTGCCGTACTTGCACATTTGCATCAAAATTCGCGCATAAATTCCACGCACAAGAAGTGTTTCAGAATGTTTTTCTCCAAACAATTCTGTTGCCTCCTCGGAAAGTGCTTCTATTTGCACCAATGCTTCCGTAGGATTACCCGTTTTTGCCATACAAAGAATCACATTGCGTCTGGATGCAATCACATCAGGATGCTTTTCGTCCAGAATTTCCTGCCGCTGGCGAAGCACTGCCTGATGCAAGTCCAAAGCCTCCTGGTTACGCTCTGCTTTGTGCAGATCCAATGCCAAATTGTATGTAACGGTTATTGTGCTGGGATGATTCGCACCAAACAACTCCCGATAAGTTTTATATGTTTTCTCATGCAATTCAAGGCTTTCATCATTACGTCCCATAGATGCCAGAATAGACGCCACATTATTCATCGCCAACAAGGTTTCAGGATGTCTTTCCCCTAAGATTTCAATTCGCTTATCCAGAACCTTCTGTTCTAATAATAAGGCTTCGTCATACTGTTCCTTCTGAAATAGTGCCATAGCCTTACCGCCCATGGATGCCAAAGTTTCCAGATGGTCTGCGCCCAACAGTTCTGTTCGTTTATCAAGCACATACTGATACAGTTGAATCGCTTCATCCGTTTGTTTTATTCGATGCAAAGTCCCTGCCAGCATACTCCACGCCAGAAGAGTATCCTCATGGTCTTCTCCCAATAGTTGGGTCCGCTTTTGGGCAATTTCCCGGTGCAACTTAATTGCCTCTTCACTGTGCCCAAAATCGTCCAGTGCACTTGCAATATTACCAAGCAAAATCAAAGTTTCTCTATGGTTTTCTCCAAGAATTTCCACAGCCTCACGGTAAGTCTGTTCTTTTTGTTCTAAGGCTTCCTTCCAGTTTCCCTTTTGTTCTTCAAAATAGCAATTGTCGATGGAAGCAGCAACATAAAGGACGTCATCCTTTTGCTCGATAGCATAGGTAAAAAACGGACGGAATATCATTTCTGCCTGTTCAAACAAACAGGCATCAATCATTGCCTGCAGCTTGGGACGGATATGTTCACAATAAAAACGATATAGCTCTTCCCTGCTTAAATCCAATAGCATACCCGCACGCAACAGATGCTGAAGACGCATACCAAACTGTGTGTCATAAATATCGTCGGTAGCGTTTTCACGGGAAAAACATTCCAGCAGCGCTTGTCCGGTCTTCTTCTTTAGAGAAATGGGACATTGCTGTTCCAAGACCTGACCAACCGTTTGATGCACAGCAAAAACAGCCTGTTCCGTTTCACTGACAAAAGAAAGACCTTTGATTTTCTGATATAAGGTGTAGGGAAACGGTGAAAATACCTTTTCGGCAACCTGGGTTACAATTTCGTCATTCCAACGCCCAAGACACACTAAAAAGTACACAAAATCCTGCGTTCTGTCGTCCATATAACGCACAAAACTTTCGATAAGTTCTTCCGGCGTTCTCCCGAATACATCGACAGTAGGTGTTTCGCCGTTCCCAACCAGCTCGTCATAAGTATCCATACAAAGATTCAGATACAACGGTGTTCCACCCGTCAACTGACAAAGCTGTTTGCGAAGCAGTGCATCACTCACACCGGAACTTGCCAAAAAGCTATCACTGTCTTCCTCTGAAAGATTTCCTAAAAGATGCTGTTCCAGTGCACCGCACCAATCCTTGTTGAAATCTTCCCATTTTAATTTATTTCTGCCGCCAATGACCCAAAGCACATTGGGAATACGCTGAATCAAACCGTTCACATCTCTGAGCCACAGGTCACTGTATAAAGGATTTCCCAAGCCGGAAATCTCATTCACAAGCATTTCGTAGGTATCTAAAAACACCACAAAAGGTTGATTTTTATCCTGTAAATTGTACTGCATATCCAATGCAAAATAATAAGGAAGATGCTTATACAGCTCTTTTAAGTCAATATGATCCATTTTCTGGATATTATTCTTATTTCGTTTTAAATAATTACGGAATTCTGCCAGTGCATCATCTGCAACCTCAAAAATCTTGGTTGCCACAGAACCGGTCAACACGTCCAGTGTTTTCACCGTCAGCCGCAAAAACGGACTTCTCTGGCAAAACTGCTGAATATCTCTCTCATTGAAATGTGTGTTGGTTCGTTTAGCGTAGGTGATGTTTGCAATATCAAACTGGGGAAACGTGAAATGGTATTTTGTGGTCAACTCTTCTGCCAAACGGGTCAACACAGTACGGCTGTCCTGAGCATCGCAAAAATCAAACTGCACACACAGCGGGTTTTGCACCTGCTCATGCAATTCTTCTGTCAGTTTTTTCAGTAAGGTACTTTTTCCGATTCCGCCTACACCGTAATAATGCAACACACTAACGGGACTAATCCCATTTTGCATCTGCTCTTCTACCTGACGGTACCGATTCCAAAAGGCTGCTCTGGGCGTTTCACGGTCTGTAAAAACTCGAAGAGCTTCTTCCTGATATCCTCCGCAAGTTACATTCATCATTAGGCTTCCCTCCCGTTTTAAAGTTGTCTTTTAAAAGCTACATATTCGCTTTATAAACATCTGCCACTTCGGTAATGGTGATAAAGGCAGTTTGATCAATCTGATGAACCAATTCTCTCATTTTTGAAATCTGAAAACGGTCCACGATAAAATAAATCACCGTTTTATCTTGATTGGAATAGCCTCCCTTTGCGGCAATTCGGGTAGCGCCGCTTTCAAAAGTGCTCATGAGAGCCTCACAGACCTCGTCAGGCTTCTGCGTAATAATCATTGCCGCTTTGGATCGGTCAAAACCCTCCACGATAAAGTCAATGGTTTTTAACCCTGCATAATAGGTCAGGATGGAATATAGCGGTAAAATCCAACTGTTTAGCAAGATTCCGCAGATGACGTATAGTATCACATTATAAATCATCACAAAGGTGCCAACGGTTAATCCGATTTTTTTCGCAAAGGTGACTGCCATAACCTCAATACCGTCAATAGCACCGCCAAAGCGAATGGTAAGACCGCTTCCTATCCCGGAAATCACTCCGCCAAACAGCGCGCAAAGCAGCAAATCGTTCCCTGCAAAGGGAGAAGAAAAAGCTACATCCAGCGGAAGCACATCCGTAATCAGCCAAGCACCCAAGGAATATATCATAACTGTGTAGATGGAATACACGGTAAATCCAAGCCCCTGCTTTTTATACCCAAATACAAACAGCGGAATATTTAAAATCAAGAGGAAAAAGGACAAAGACAGATACTCCGGTGTTAACTGAGAAAGCAGAATAGAAGTTCCGGAAATCCCGCTGTCATACAATTTAACCGGAGCCAAAAACACAGTTACCCCAAAAGCGTTGATAACCCCTGCCAACGTTAACAGTAGAAAGTTTTTCAATTTCACTTCTTCCCGGAATTTTTTCAAAATATTTGCCTCCTGTAAGAAAATTTCGTTTCCCCTATTTCCATAGGTCAAGATTTAAAAATTTGCCCATCAGCTCATATCCGTTTTCCATATAGAATCCTGTATTTTTGGCGGTATCTTCGGTGTAAATATCGCCATTCACCTCTTTTTTGCTGTAATATGCAAAAAACGGGACGGGATCTCTGGCGTGAGTGCCAGTTGCTATGGGCGTGGGATGGTCTGGCGCTACCAAAACGGCAAAGTCTTCCCCGCTTTCCTCTAAATAGCGACAAACAGGACCAATCACTTTTTCGTCAATCAATTCAATTGCCAGTTTTTTGTTGTCTGCTTCAAACCGGTGACCGCACTCATCGGGAGCTTCCATATGCACATACACAAAATCGTCACCGCTGCGAAGTGCGTCAATACAAGCCTGCGCTTTCCCGTCAAAATTCGTGTCAATATTGCCGGTAACACCGTCTACATCAATGGAACGCATCCCGGTTAAAATCCCAATGCCTTTAATTAAGTCCACAGCACTGATAACCGCACCTTTTACGCCGAATTTTTCGTAAAAGCTATCCATCTTCGGGCGTTTTCCCGCTCCCCATACCCAAATGGAGGAAGCCGGTCTTTTGCCTTCTTTGATTCTTTGAATATTGTAAGGATGGTTTTTTAAAAACTCGTAGCTTTTTTTCATCAGCGCAAGAATTTGAACATCTTTAGGCAGATATTCCCTCACAGGGCGTTTGGAAATATCGTGAGGCGGAGTTAATTTTCCCTCCACAGTCTTGTCGGATAATACCAACAGATGACGGTAAGAAATTCCCGCATACAGCTTGGTCATTTCATCATTGATAACAGGCATCAAATCTTCGATAATTTGTTTTGCATCTGCAGTTTTAATTTCGCCTGCACTGTAATCTTCCATCACCAAATCTTCGTAGTCACCTTCTCCTGAAAGTGTTACCAAGTTGGCACGAAAAGACGTTTCATGGTCACAAAGGGTTACACCAATACTCGCCGCTTCCAAGGGAGAACGACCGGTGTAATACAGATTGGAATCATACCCCATCACCGAAAGATTGCACACGTCACTTCCGGGGGACAAATGATCCGGCACAGTTTTTAAGGTGCCTAAAACAGCCTTTTTAGCATACTGGTCCATGTTGGGGGTATGTGCTGCCTCGAGAGGTGTTTTGTTGTCAAATTCACGAATCTTAAGGTCTGCCATCCCGTCACACAAAAAAACAACATATTTCATATTATTACCTCCAAACGGTTGTATCAAATTTAGGGTCTGGTAATGCTAAAATTTCTTCTTTTTATTATAGCATATTCACTTTGGTTTTTCAAGTTTTTTTAGAAAATATTCCGGATGTACTCTTGCGTTTTTACAATTTATGATTTATAATAAAATCAAAGCAAAGTAAACACTTCAAAAAGGAGAGTTACTATGGCAGATTTTCTGAATATTTTTGGCTCTGCTCTGCTGATTTTAGCAGGAATCTGTGTACTGATTACACTTTTGAAACCCAGGCAAAACCCGTTAACCTCCAAAAAAATCAAGTTTGAAAAATGGATCTGGATTGCTCTGATAGCCCTGTTCTCCCGTTGGTTCTTTTATCTGATGGGATACTGGATGAACGCAGAAAACATTCCCTTTGCCGAGTTGATAGGCCGCGTATTTTCCATTTCCGGAGATTCTCCCCATTATCTGTATCTGGCAGAGCACGGATACACTGTAGGGAGTGATCAGGCAAAGCTCATTGTGTTCTATCCGCTATATCCCTTTTTGGTCAAAATTTTCAATGTGATTTGCCAAAACTACTTTGTCAGCGGGGTTATTGTCTCCAACCTTTCGTTTATGGCAGCTGCCTGCATGTTTTATGAACTATTGCGCTTAGACTATAGCGATAAACAAGCCGCAAGCGGACTTTGTCTTCTGATGGTTGCTCCCTTTTCCATGTTTTACGGTGCCATTTTTACCGAAAGTGTATTCCTTCTGACGACGGTGCTTTGTCTCTATTTTATGCGAACTAAAAAACCGGGCTGGATGGCTCTTTGCGGATTTTTAGCTTGTCTTTCCAGAACCCAGGGCGTTCTTTTATTTGTGTGTGCGCTGGTAAATGTGATCTACGACCTCATCCACGAAAAGAAATTCAAAACCAAAGAATTTCTCTGGTCACTGGTGATTCCCCTGGGATTTTTCGTGTATCTTCTGATGAATCAAGTCCTATTTGGAAACTGGTTTCAGTATTTGAAATTCCAGGCAGCAGCCCCCTGGTACAACAGAGCACAATGGTTTGGAAAAACCTTATCATACAGTTACAATATGGCACATGATTACCCATTTTTGGCAAATATCATCTATTGGCCTCAGCTGATCTTATTCTTTGTCGGAACGCTCTCTATTTTCTACGGTATCTATAAAAAAGTACGCACAGAATATCTGGTGTATCTTGGTGCCTACATCTTCACCTGTTACACCCATGGCTGGCTCATCAGCGGTTCCCGTTATATGTGTGCCTGCATACCGCTATACATCATTTTTGCCTCGGTAAAAAACAAATATGTGCGATACACGCTCCTTGCAATTTGCACAGTACTATGCCTTATCTACACAGGAATGTGGCTTCGTGGCGAATCCATTATGTAAGAAGGAAAACAAAAAAGCATCTGCTGCTTGCAGATGCTTTTTTCAATATCGCTTAAAACGGCAAAATCATAAGTATCATACCGTTTAAAACAACAAATAACGGAATCAGAAGACGGAATTTCATCTTGGAGGTTTTATGATTCCAGATGACCATTCCAAACATTGCTCCCGCACCTCCGAAAAGAAATGCCACAAACAGCAGAAGACTTTCCTGAATACGGTTCCAATGCTTCTTAGAGGCAAGTTTGTCCCAGCCGAACAGGAAAAATGTAATCAGATTCCATACAAAAATGGCGAGGAAAACAAATTCACTCCACATAAGATACTCCTTTTTTAAGAACTACTCAAACAAAACTCCGGTTCCCGGATCAATCAGATTGATGATTGTTTTACCCGGATTAATCTGAAGAGGAGTTCCGTCTGCTTTTTTATAAACAGTGTCTTCACGGCGAGAAGGCTTCTGCCAGGTGATTTCTTCATATACACCATTGGTGATGTAATACCCTTTGCCGCTGCCGGTGTTTAAAAGATTTCTGCGGTCGGTACCGTCACCTAACGCAGTCACGGGAACCAACTGCACAATTACGTTTCGGAAGGTAACGGTTTTCCCATTCTGCAAAACGTGGGGAGCAGAGAAAATTTGCTTTTCATAAAGACCGGTTTCGGGATTGTAAATATAAGAAGTTTTGTATCTGCCGGAATAGTTTAGATACACAGTATTTGCTTCCAAGTCGGAATCCGGGGTAAACATTTTCGTTGCATAAGATAAACCGTTTGTCCGCTCGGTGGTATCATAAAAGCCTTTCTGATCTGCTTTCGCTTTGATTTTTGCAATGGAGGTATAGGCACTGTGCCAGTCCCCCTTAAACTTTTCTTCTCTCCAGAAAATATCGCCATCTCCACCTAAAACACCGTTGATTTTTTGGATTCCGTATGCAGAAATATCTTCAATGGCTTTGGGACTCCATCCAAAATGGGTGTAAATAGCGTCATTTTCCATCACATAATCCAAAAAATAATGTCGGGAGGAACGAACCGGCCCGATTTTCTCGGTATCAACCCCACGGTACAATGCCATAAAACGGGTAGAGCCGCCTTCCACATTCATTTCATAAACTAAGTATGCCTCATCCAGACCTGCATGAGGACGGGCATTTTTATCGTCATTATCAATCATCACGGCAATGGGACGCTCGTCGGTGTTGATATAGGTATCCAAAAAGATTTCTTCAGGTGACGGAGTTGGCTCGGGAGTGGGAGCAGGAGTAGCGGTAGGAGTGTTTTCGGAAGAACCTCCGGGAGCGGAGCATCCTGCCAGCAAAGCAACTGCCAATAACATTGCAACAAAGGATAAAATACGTTTCATCTCTCATCAACCTTTCCTATGGAAATTGCAAGAATTCAATTCTTTGGTATCAGTGTAGCATAAAAAAGAAAAAATGACAAGACTTGTTACAGTATTGTCATTTTTTTGTTATTTTTTCGGTTACAGTGTAATAAAAGTGTGAGTTTTAGCGGATTCCTTCGCTTTTAAGCAGAGATATGCACTCTGTAATCCCTCATACAAGCTGGAACGGGAGGTATCGCCGTCTAAAATCGCCGCAAAATCACGGATTAAGATATGGTCTCCGCCACCGTGTCCGCCGCCTTTTTTGGGACGAACCTTAATGCGTTCTATCTTACTGGAATCATGGGGGAAGAATAAAATTTCGTCGGTATTCCAGTCAAATTCCAAAGTTGCTTTCTGACCAATCATCCTCATTCCACGTTTTCCGGCTTCTTTTCTTGCCACAAAATTCTGGGTATAAACGGCATGCAAACCGTCTTCGTAACGCATCATAATGGTAGCGCTGTCATGATTGCCCACATCTTCTCCATAGGAGCAGTATTCCCCATAAGGAGCATCGTTTGCCTGTTCTTCAATTACCTTGGTGCTTTCATAACAGGTTTCATATTCGGGGCAATCCTTACATTTTAAGTTGGCAGGTTTGTCACCTTTGTAAACCATTTTGGATTCCATTGCACAGATTTCCACCGGTTGCTTTCCCAATACATAATTGATATAATCCAAATCGTGGGTTGCTTTCTGCAAAAACAGACCGCCCGTGAAGGTTTCGTCACGGTACCAATACTTATAGTACACTCTGCCGTAGTTCACGTTATTGTATGCCTGCACCTGAGATAAGGTACCCAGCGCACCGCTGTCATAAATTTCCTTCACCTTTTGCAAAATGTCGGTCAAGCGCAGGGGGAAAGAGGTCATACCAACGCCGTCGGATGCGTCTACCGCTTTCTTTAACTCTTCATAATCTTCCAAAGTGATAACCACGGGTTTTTCCAAAAACAGAGGAATGTTTTTCTTTAACACTTCCACCGCATATTGTTTATGTAAGTTACAGCGAGTGCCCACGAATACGCCGTCTAATTCTTCGTTTTCCAGCATTTCTTCGCCTTTTTCATAGAAATTGATTTTGTCAACATCTAAAAATTTCACTTCTTGGGCACGTTTCTTGGCACCTTCCAAGTCTGCATCCGCCACCGCTACCACCTGAAGCTGAGGAAAGTGGGGAAACTCGTTGATAATCAGTGATTGGATTCGACCGCCAAGACCGATAATTCCGATTTTTTTCATATGAAGTCACCTCAAAATAGTATTCTGTTCCGTCGAAAAAACATTATATCATAAAAATCATAATATGGCAATACTTGTTACCATTTTTAATATTTCGCAATAACTTCTCCCCTACCACGGATAACATGCAGAGGAAATGACGCAAAAGAAACAAACCAAACACCCCATGGGTGATTATCCGAAAACGTGTATCTTACACATTGAGGATGTGATTTGCTTGCTCTGCGCCATTTTATCAAGCTTTTAGTCGGTTAAGTTATCGAAGTACCCCTGCACCAAAATCACAGGTGTTCCTTTATCACCGGAACCACTGGTTAAGTCGCAAAGGGAACCGATTAAGTCAGTCAGTCTTCTGGGAGTGGTACCTTGAGACGCCATGTTACCTACTAAGTTGCTGTCTTTTTCACGAATTGCATTTTCGATGGCTTTTTTCAGTTCGTCACCCTTTAAATCTGCAAAATCATTGTCTGCTAAATATTTTAATTTGAGTTCATTGGGGGTGCCTTCCAGACCTTTGGTGTAAGCAGGAGAAACCACAGGGTCAGCCAATTCCCAAATGTGACCAACAGGATCTTTAAAAGCACCGTCACCATATACCATTACTTCAATGTTTTTACCGGTACGTTCTAAAAACTGCTTTTGCATACCTTCCACCATATCAAAGCATTCGTGGGGGAATAATTTGATGGTATCTTCGGTGGATTTGTTGGAGCCAAGCAGTCCGTAGTTTTCGTTATAACCGCTGCCATCCACACTTTCATTTAAGATTTCATCCAAACCAACCACACATTTTGCTCCTGCAGCTTTTAAAATACGTTTCGTTCTGGCACGGCTATGAATATCACAGTTTAATACACAATCTGCAAAGTTTAAAATTGCTCTGGGGTCATTTGCCAGCACAATTTCTGCTTCCGCACCAACGGAACGGATTAAATCACCATAATACTGCACATAGTCCACACCGGTAAAAGGATGGGGATTCTGACCAAACAGTTCTCTGTATTTTGCTTCGGTTAATACATCGGTATAAGGATTGATGCCTGCTTCATCCAGCTGATCTAAGGATACCAAGGCATTTCCCACTTCATCGCTGGGGTAGTTTAACATCAGCACAACTTTTTTAGCGCCCATTGCAATTCCTTTTAAACAAATTGCAAAACGGTTCCGGCTTAAGATGGGGAAAATCACCCCGATAGTGCCGCCGCCTAATTTATTTTTCACGTCTTTTGCAATGGCATCAATATGAGCGTAATTCCCCTGGGAACGTGCAACCACAGATTCCGTTACCGCAACAACATCACGGTCACGAAGGGAAAATCCTTCGGATTCTGCCGCTTCAATCACGCTATTTACCACGATGGATGCAATATCGTCTCCTTCACGGATAATGGGACAACGAATCCCACGGGAAACAGTACCGACTTTTCTTTCCATAACAATTCTCCTAACTATTCTCTATTTTGTTTCTAAAAACGTACTTGACAATTCTTACTGTCTTTATTATAATACAATTAGTTCTATTAGTAAAGCAGATAAATCTTACATCAGTAATAAGAGGTGCTTATACATGAATACCAAGCTTGATTACTATCGTGTGTTTTCTGAAGTGGCACAGCATGGCTCCTTCTCGTTAGCAGCAGAAAAGCTGTATGTGTCTCAGTCTGCCATTTCCCAGTGTATCCAGCAGTTGGAAAGCGATTTAAATACCCAGCTTTTTGTCCGTTCCAGACGGGGCGTTACCCTGACCCGCGAGGGAAAACTACTACTCCCCAAAGTGGAAAATGCACTTTCTTCCATCAATCAGGGAGAAACGCTTTTAGCACAGCTTCACCATCTTCACGCAGGCTCTCTGATGATTGCCGCAGGAGACACGGTCACCACACATTATTTATTGCCTTATTTAGAAGAATTTCATACTCTTTATCCGGAAATCCGTATTGAAATGACAAACTCCTACTCTGCCAAATTGCTGCAATATGTAAAAGAGGGTAAGGCAGAGCTTGCTTTTGTCAGTCTGCCTGTTTCGGATGAAGAATTAACGGTGGAACCCTGTCTTACCATTCACGACATATTTGTCTGCGGAGCAGATTTTCCCCAACAAGAATCCTACACCTGGAAGGAAATGGCAAACCAGCCGCTCATTCTGTTGGAGCAAAACTCCACCTCCCGAAAATATGTGGAGGAAGAATTTAAAAAGGCCAAAATCCCCATGTCTCCCAAAATTGAAATTGCAGTACACGATTTGCTCATTCGGTTTGCCTCCATTCACTTAGGCGTATCCTGTGTGGTGAAAGAATTTTCCGAAGAAAGCATCCAAAACAAAACTGTGCGAGAAATGAATCTGACGCCTCCCCTTCCCCCACGTGCCGTCGGCTGTGCCTATCTTCGACACAACCCCCTATCTCACGCTGCCCAGGCATTCCTGGACCTCATACGAAAGAAAAAAAGCTGACGAAAAGTCAGCTTTTTTCTTATCTTGCATATCGTTTATTCAATTCTTTCCAATAAGACCTATCAATGGAATCAAGCTGTTGTTTTGTAATACGGAACTGCCAGTTTCCTTCGGCTTTTCCGGGGGTATTCATCCGGGTATCCGAACCGTAGCCCAGCAAGTCCTGAATGGGCAGAATCGCCCAATCTGCATGACTTTGCAGAACCGTGCGAATCACACTTTTGCAACCGGTTCCCCAATCGCCCTCATGTCCGCAATAGAAAAGCATTTGTTTACGAAGGTGGTCAGGTAATTCCCACAAATATCCCAGCAACGTATTATTATCATGAGTGCCGGTATAGGCAACAGAATTTTTGGGATAGTGGTGGGGCTTATGTAAGCTGTCGCCCTCGGATAAAAAGCCAAACTGGAACACTCTCATACCGGGGAAGGTGCTGTCCTTCACCAACTGATGCACTTCGGGGGTAATATCTCCCAAGTCTTCTGCAATAATCTGAGAATCTCCTGCCGCCTCACGAATGGCGCGGATAAAGTCCATACGGGGACCGTCTTTCCAACTGCCTTCCTTGGCAGTTTTTTCACCGTAGGGTACTGCCCAGTAAGATTCAAAAGCACGAAAATGATCAATACGGATAGCATCGAACATGGTTGCCATATGAGAAATTCTCTCACACCACCATTGGTACCCGTTCTGTTTCATCACATCCCAGTCATACAAAGGATTTCCCCAAAGCTGACCGTCTGCGGAAAAATAATCCGGCGGAACCCCCGCAACCAAAGAAGGTTTTCCGTCTTCGGAAAGCTGAAATTGGCTACGGTTATCCCACACATCGCAGCTATCATAAGACACATAAATGGGAATATCTCCGATGATTTTGATGCCACGCTCATTGGCGTATTTTTTTATCTCCTGCCATTGGGTAAAAAATTCATGCTGAATCATTTTCCAGGCAAAGAAGATATCTTCCCGAAATTCTTCGTTAGTCCACTCACTCCACGGCAAATGGTCATTTGCTTCTTTTAACGCCATAAAACGGCAAAACGCTTCCAGATGTTTATTTTTGGAAATGAAATTTTCTATTTCCGTTTTGTCTGCTACTCGGGAAGATGCTTTTTTTAAGAGCAAAAACCGTTCTCCCCATAACCGTTCGTATTCTGTCACATAAGGCGTTTTTTGCTTGGCAGATTCCAATTCTTCTTTGGTCAGCAACCCCTTCTTTGCCAAAGTGGGCAAATCCACAAAATAGGGATTCCCACCAAAGGCAGAATAAGACTGATAGGGCGAATTGAACCCGTCTGCCATACAAAACGGAAGCACCTGCCAGTAGGTGAAGCCCGCTTCCTTTAAAAAATCAATAAACTGCTTTGCTTCCTCCCCGAAAGCACCGATGGAATAATCCCCGGGCAAAGAAGAAACATGCATTAAAACTCCGCTTTTTCTATCCATAATCAACGTTTCCTTGGTTTGTTTTCTTAATATAATATTTTATTATAGTATATTTGCAAAATAAATGCAACAATAATTTTTGTTTTTCTTTCGTTCCCAAATTGTATTAAGAAAAAAGAAGCCCCATCAATGGGACTTCTTTTTTTGCCATTCACTATTGCATAGAAAAACGAATCAGTACCTTAAATAAATCGCCATCCAGGATAACATCAAATTTACCGTTGCAGATTTCGGTATAGCTCTTTGCAATTGCCAGTCCGAGTCCATTACCTTCCCGCGTTCTTGATTCATCCCCTCTGACAAATCTGCCCACGATTTCTTCCGCATGAAAGTTCATCGGATAAGATGAAATATTCTTAAATTCCATCACAATCTCCCCGTTTTCCTCATAAGCAGAAATAAATACTCTCGTATTCTTCATCGTGTATTTAAGAATATTGCTGATCAGATTGCTTATGACACGAGACATTTTTCTGCCGTCTGCTGAAATGTAGAGTTCTTTTGCGGCATTGACACAAAAGATTAGTCCGGATTCCTTGACTTCACTGTCATGCTCCCCAAGTGATTGACTGATAAGAAGCGCCACGTCAAGCTTTTCCAAAGTAACATCTTCATTTCCACTTTGCGCCTTGGAAATGTCGAATAAATCTTGCGTGAGATTTTTCAGCCTTTCACTTTTTTTTGATATGACAGAGACATAATCTTTGGCTTCTTCCGGCAGTTCCTCAATATTGGACAACAGCTCTGCATAACTGATGATGGATGTGATAGGTGTCTTAAGATCGTGTGACACATTGGTGATAAGCTCTGTTTTTAATCGTTCTGCTCTAACCTTTGCCGATACCGATTCATCAAGTCCTTTTGCGATATCGTTAATATTGGCTGCTACAGCTTTCATGTCTTCGCTGTTGAGTTCCGGAATTTTATGAGTCACATTTCCATTCCGAATTGCGTTGACACCTTTTTTGATTTCATCAAAATCTTTAGCACGGTGCGCCATAACAAAGCTTGCAAAAAGAAATAACAATATGCCCAGCATACCCCATATAACAGAAGTTCTGACACGCACCCCGGCAAACCCAATAAAAACGGTGTATACAAACAGCATGCCAACATAAAGAATGCCTGCTTTTTTAGATAGTGTATAGGATACCGCTATTTTCGTTGATTTAATTTTTCCAAGCATCCGTTTCACCATTCTGATAAGGAGCCTCCAACACCATCTTACAACACAGAGAACCACACTGGATTCAACAAATCGTTTCCTCTTAAGATTTCGTATAACCGAAAGAGAGAAAGTGATAAAAGCCCCACTTGCAATTGCCGCTAAAACCCCAACAGACATGCTTACTATGCTGTATGAAAGGCTCCCGCTAATATATGCATTCAGTAAAGAAAGGCACATGGTTACCGGAGCAAGCGCACAACATCCCATTGCAGCAAAATGAACCTCTGCCCATATATGATCAATCCACATTGATTGATCTTCTCCGTCTGAATTTTTGCCGCATACACATAGCAAATAAATAAAAATCAATAATGAAAAAACACCGTAGATGATTGAAGCTGTAAATGTGGTATTCACAATGTTTTCCTGTCTGTACCAAGCTATCTTACACGCATCAGCATATGCTTCTTTTACACTGGTGCATACAATAACGGAATCCGCCGTATCATACTGTGAAAGCTGATCCAACAGCGGGTATGACTGATATAAATTCTGGCTGGATTCTCTTTCTATGTATCCTTGTTCGTCCTGTTTGGTTAAACGATAAAATTGGGCTCCCATAAGTTCTTTTTCACTCATAGCACCGCAATTGGTCCATACCGTATCATTCCATTTGACATAGTAATTGATTTTATCTGCACAATATAAACTATTTAGTTTTTTTTCTATATTTTGCTTGAGTGTTTCCTCATCTGCTGTTATTTTCCTTTCCATAATCCTAAGTGGATACAGCTTTGGTCCGTTTTGTGTTGTCTCCGACTCGATCAGCCTGATTCTTGGAGTGCCCTCCGCCACCACGTGGTTTACTTCATCAGGCGATGTCACGATCTCTATCTCAACCGGCTTCAGCACGCCGTTTTCCTCTGTATTTGGCTCTTCCATGATGTGATGAACTGTTGCACCGGGATCAGTGAACGCCATGCTGCTTGATTCATCAACAGATATTTCAGACAGACTGTGATAAGCATTCACTATCGCACTTTCAGGAGCCTCAAGCAGTGACGAAAAATGTTTTGCTTCGTTGAAACTACTCTCAAAACCATAGATTTGCTCTCTCTGGTTACAGTATTCTGCAATGCCGTTAGTAACGGTTAACGCTCCCAAGACAATGCCGGCTATAAATAAGAGTACAGCGATTATTTTTGTATGTTTAGAATACAAGAATTTTTTCATTGTCAAAACCTCCTTTAATCAATCTTGTAACCAATCCCCCAAACAACTTTGAGATATTTAGGTTCTTTCGGATTGATTTCGATTTTTTCTCTGATATGACGGACATGTACCGCAATGGTACTATCTCCCACAACGCTTTCCTCATGCCATACATTTTTGTAAATATCCTCTGCCGAAAACACTCTTTTTCTATTTCTTGCAAGCAATTCAAGGATTTTGCATTCGATCGGTGTAAGCCGTACATCCTCGCCGTCTACCATTACCGTCTTATTTTCTGTATTGATGCACAAGCCATCAATTATGATTTCGCCGGTTTGCTTTTCAATAGAGCCAAGAGTAGTATATCTTCTTAATTGAGATTTTACTCTTGCTACAAGCTCTGAAGGATTAAATGGTTTTGTTACATAATCGTCTGCTCCGGCAGTAAGACCAAGTATTTTATCTGCATCTTCTGACTTTGCAGACAGCAAGATAACAGGAATATTTTTCGATTCTCTGAGCTTCATCAAAGTTTTGATCCCGTCAAGACGCGGCATCATAATATCAAGAATCATCAGATGAATCTCATTCTCTGACAAAACCTCCAGAGCTTCTATCCCGTCATATGCTTTCAGCACAGTGTAGTTATCTCCCGACAGAAAAATTGCAATACTGTCCACAATTTCTCTATCATCATCAACCACCAATATGTTCATTCTTGAAGTCGGAGGCCAAGCGGTCTTAGGAAGA
>JAZNNT010000161.1:0-8611 GCA_045580405.1 Clostridia bacterium | reverse complement strand
TGCTCTTCTTCTAGCTAAGATTTTTCTTCCGTTTCTGGTTTTCATTCTTTTGAAGAAACCGTGTTCTCTTTTTCTCTGTCTTTTCTTGGGCTGATAAGTTCTTTTCATGTTTTTGCACCTCCAAATATATCATTGATTACTTTCACAATTTCATAATTCCTTCCAAGAGGAATTGCTAAACTTTGTTCAAATGAACATTATTTATCAATTTTAGCATTCAATATTATAACGGATAACCTTAAAAATGTCAAGTGATTTTTTAAAGTTTTTCATTTTTTTTAGTTTTTTTGCTTTTTTCAAAGATTTGGTTCATTTTTTCTGCTGCGAAGCAAACTTCCTCTTCTGTGTTGATGTGAGAAAATGACACACGGATGGCAGTATCCTGCATTGCTTTTGGAACAGAAAACGCCTCCAACACACGATTACTTCCGCCCTTCTTTTCCGAGCAGGCGGAACCGGATGACACATAGATTCCTTCACTCTCCAGCATATGCAAAACAATTTCCGACCGAAGATTCATCGACACATTCACGACAGTTCCCAAGGAATTTTGGCTGTTAACGGGAATCTCTTTGGAAAGATGTTTCAAAAACAGATCAGAAAGCTCTTTTATTTTTTCAATGGGCCGTTCTTCTTTATGGATTTTCACTGCTTCCGAAAAAGCAACAATATTTGCCACATTTTCGGTTCCGGAGAACAACCCTTCCTCCTGACCGCCGCCCACGTAAAGAGATTCCAATAAAATTCCTTTTTTCACATATAAGGCTCCGATTCCCTTCGGTGCTCCAATTTTATGACCGGAAAAGCTCATCAGATCTGCACCGAAATCTCTGACGTGGATATCCAGCTTACCGTACGCCTGGATGCAGTCAGAATGCAGCACTGCCGACGGAGATTTTTCCGTCATCAGCTGCTTTAGGCGCCTGATATCAAACACGGTTCCTGTTTCGTTATTCACCGCCATCATGCTGACAAGTGCCACCTGAGAATCCAACTGGTCTGCTAAAAAATCCCAGTCCGGTTCTCCCTTAGCAATGGGAATCCACAGTACTTGATAGCCGTCTTTTTGAAGCTGAACACCAATATTGTAAACAGAAGCATGCTCCACGGAAGAAATCAGCACTTTGTTTCCTTTATGCTTATTTCTGCGAAGGTATCCAAAAATTGCCGTATTATTTGCCAGCGTGCCGGAAGGAGTGAAATAAATTTCTCCTTCTTTGGCTCCGATGGAAGATGCAACGGTTTTTCGTGCTTCTTTGATCAAGTCCTCTGCATCCATTCCAAGACGATGCAGAGAAGACGGATTTCCAAAATGGTTGGTTAAAATGTCTGTTACGCGTGCCACAACACGCTCATAAGGACGGGTAGTGGCGGCATTATCCAAATAAATCATAGTTCATCTCCATACAGTAGTTCATTACGTTTCTTTGTGATACCAACATAATAACACGGTTCCAAGCAGCATCGTTGCTCCCAGCAGGAGAAAATCGGAACCGCCCAGAATACCAAGAGGCAACAGATTTGGTATAAACAGTATCACAAAGTAAAATACCAGCATCACAATGACCACAGTCAGCTTCCATGCACTTACGGGAAGACTGGTTTGCATCAGATGGAAAAAAGCAAAATAGGAGGTCACATAAAAGGACAGGGTATCTTTATCGGTAAGAAATCCGATTCTTTCCAAAAGTCCAAAAAAACCGACGAATAAACCGATTAAAACAGCGGTAGGCACGGTAGCTCTCATCACAGCACCGAAGAAATCGTCTCCCACGGGCTTGTCATTAGGTTCCATTGCCAAAAAGAAAGACGGAATCCCAATGGTTAATGAACCAATCACCGTCATACTGATAGGTGCAAAGGGATATGCAGTGCCAAGCAAAATAAACAGAAATGACAAAATCAGAGAGAATCCGGTTTTTAAAAGATACAGGCTGGCTACCCGCTCAATGTTATTCACAATACGTCTGCCCTCTTTTAAAATCAGCGGAACAGGTGTGAAATCGGATTCACTTAACACCACCTGAGCAACCGCTTTGGCTGCCTGGGCACCGTTTGCCATAGCAATGGCAAGGTCAGCTTCTTTCAAGGCCAAAACATCATTCACACCGTCACCGCTCATGGCAACGGTTTCACCGTTTTTCTGCATTGCCTGCACTAAAAGACGTTTTTCTTCCGGAGTAACACGTCCAAAAATAGAATAGGTTTTGACCAGTTTCTGATAATGTTCCAAGGTTTTAGGTTGGGTATGCAAATCAATATAACGGTCATAATCCAGAAAACCAAGCTGTTTGGCAATCACAGAAACTGTTTCCGGATGATCTCCCGAAATAATTTTTAAATCCACCTGCTCAGTACGGAAATAATCCAACACGCTGCGGGCATCTTTTTTTAAAACGTCACTCATTACCACAAGTGCCATACATTCGCCGTTTTTGGTCAAAGCCAACACACGGTCGCCTCTGCCGACGTGTTCTTCCACGGTTTTTAAGATGTTGGAAGAAGTGACCAAACGGTCTGCTGCGCCCAATCGGTAACAGTGTTCCCCGATTCTCACTTCCGAATACTTTCTTTGTGACGAAAAAGGAACCAAAGTATCCCAACCAAGGTTAGTTTTATCACCAAAAGCCTGATAAATCCCTTCCATTGTGGGATTTCTCACAGCAAATGCTTTGGAAAACAGACGCAAAATTTCTGCGGAGTTATCATCATAGGAAATCAGTTCTTTTAACTTGATTTCCCCGGTGGTTAAGGTACCGGTTTTATCTAAACAAACGGCGGTAACACGGCTTAAGCATTCCACTGCGGAAAAGTCGTTCACCAACGCTTTTTTGTTAGCTAATTTTAAAACTGCCGAGCCTGCGGTAATGGTAGTAATCAGATACAACCCTGACGGAATCATTCCGATGATGCTTGCTGCAGTGGAAATAACGGCAGTCTGCCAATCGGTTCCGTTTCGGTAAAAGGTGGATAAAAACAGAATAATCCCAAGAGGCAAAATGACATAGGACATCACACGGATAATTTTTCCAATAGCCGTTAAAATACGGGATTCCATTTTCTGATAGGAGCCTGCACGTTCGATGATACCGGCATAGTAAGTATCCTTCCCCACTCTCATAGCTTTTGCATAGCAGGAGCCTGCCACCACAAAGCTTCCGGAAACCAAAGAGTCTCCGTTTGTCTTGGAAACGGGGTCTGCTTCTCCGGTCATCAAAGATTCATTCACTTCCAGATAATCGGTTGTGAGAATCTCCATATCACAGGGAACCTGTTCTCCTGCAGTTAAAAGCACCACATCCTCCAACACAATGTTTTCGGAGAGTATTTTTTCTTCTTTTCCGTCACGAAGCACCGTATGGTATTGCTGGCGGACGGATTTTAATTGATTCAGCTTTCGTCTCAGGTAAAATTCCTGACCGATTCCTAAAATAATGTTGGAGATTACGACGCCCATAAAAAGGGTATTCTTAAAACTTCCTGTAGTAAGTACCAGAAGGAAAATCACAGTATTTAAGAAGTTAAAATAAGTAAACACATTTTCTCTGACAATGTCCCAGCCGGTCCGGGTGTTAGGCTCGGGCATATGATTGGTCAGATTTTTCTGTGTTTTTTCATAAACCTGTTGACCGGTAAGTCCTGTCATAGCAAATCTCCTTTTAAAATGAAATCTCTGCACACAGCGGATAATGGTCGGAAGCATCGCTGGTGACTACTTGTCTATCGTAAAAAACAGCAGGTTTGGATGCAAAAATATAGTCAATTTTCCGAATAGGATGGAAGGATGGAAAAGTGAATAAAGGAGCTTTGGCAAAGGCTTCCTCCATCACCTCATAAATATCATCCAAACGTCCGTCCTCAGGAGTAGTATTAAAATCCCCCATCAACAAAACAGGGGTTGTAATCTGTTGGTACTCTTTCAAAAAGGTTTCTACAGCCAGTTCCTGTTCACGGGGATGTCCGCCAAAATGACTGACAAACACCGTTACTTCTTCAGGAGTCAAAACAGTAGCCTTCAAAAAAATGCGGGGTTCTCTGTTTGTATTTTCCATAGACGGAATCCGTACCGTTTCCACGGAAGAAATGGGGAAACGAGACAGTAGCGCAACACCGTAACTTCCCTCTCCAGGAAATTCCACCGCCTTAGCAAAGGCATAGTGTCTGCCGGTTAAGTTCCCCAGAATTTCTGCTTGATTCTCGTAATAAGGGGATTCTCCCGCTCCACGCACCTCATTCAATCCGATAATATCGCAATCCTGCTGATTGATTACCTCAGCAAGCTGCTCTAAATGAACGCTTTTGTGCCAGATTGTGAGAAGTTCATCAGCATTTTCTTCCTCAAATAACTTTTCAGTCAGTGCATAACCGAAGCAGATAGGTCCATTCGGACTTTTGTTATCTGCTACCAGTTGTTTGTAGTCAGCACCGTGACAAATATTAAATGTCATTACTTTTAATTTCATCTGTTTCACGCACCACAAAAAAGAAGTTTCAGGCACGAAGAATTTTCGTGCCTGATTTTTATCGTATCCTTAATATATTAGCTGTTTATTATCCCTTGATAACAACTTTGAAGAATGCTTTTTTACCTTTTTTTACGATAATGAAGCCTTCTTTTTCAAAGTCTGCTTTGGTAACTGCCATCATAGGATCGGTCACTTTATCATCTCCTAAAGAAAGACCGTTCTGCTGAATCAGTCTTCTTGCTTCACCTTTAGAAGGAACAATTCCGGTGTTGGCAAGTAAATCCAAGATACCGATGGAATCACCGAAATCTTCGATTTCTTTGGTAGGCATGTCCTGGGAAACTCCGCCTCCGCCAAATACAGCTTCCGCTGCAGCCTTCACCTTGTTGGCTTCTTCCTCACCGTGAACCAGCTTGGTCACTTCGTATGCAAGGATTTTCTTGGCCTGATTGAGTTCTGCGCCTTCCCATTGTTCCATTTTACGAATCTCGTCCATCGGCACAAAGGTCAGAAGCTTAAGACATTTAATCACATCAGCATCGGAAACATTTACCCAATACTGATAGAAATCATAGGGAGATGTTTTGTTGGGGTCAAGCCACACTGCACCGGAGGCAGTTTTTCCCATCTTTTTCCCCTCGCTGTTGGTAAGCAACGTGAAGGTCATACCATAAACCTGTTTCTGGTCTTTTCTGCGGCAAAGCTCCAAACCGCCTAAAATATTACTCCACTGGTCATCGCCGCCCAACTCGATTTTACAATCATATTTTCTGCTTAACATCAGAAAATCATAGCTTTGCATCAGCATATAGTTAAATTCCAGGAAAGAAAGTCCCTTTTCCAATCTCTGCTTAAAACATTCTGCCTGAAGCATTTTGTTAACAGAGAAGCAAGAACCGATATCCCGTAAAAACTCTACATAATTTAAGTCCAGCAGCCAATCTGCATTGTTTACCATAATTGCCTTGTCATCAGAAAAATCCACCACGCTGGAAAGCTGCTTTTTAAAGCATTCGCAGTTGTGGTCGATGGTTTCCTTGGTCATCATCTGACGCATGTCAGTTCTGCCGGAGGGATCACCGATATGTCCGGTACCGCCACCAACCAAAGCAATCGGCTTATGTCCGTGCATCTGCATATGACGCATAACCACCATTTGCAAAAAGTGTCCTACATGCAAGCTATCTGCCGTGGGGTCAAAGCCGATATAAAAGGTTACCTTCTCTTTCCCTAATAACTCTCTGATTTCTTCCTCATGGGTAGTCTGAGCAATCAGTCCTCTTTCTTGTAACACATCAAATACATTTTCCATTGTTTTTTCCTTCCTTTTCTTACATTTGCTCAATTTTATTTAAGAGTGTTTGTACTATTTCATGTTCGGGGATGGTTTTGGTGATTTTGGAAACTCCGGTTGCGTCTTTTTCAAACAAGACTGCTTTCCCATCACCGCCGGCGATACCAATATCGCAATCCTGCGCCTCTCCGGGACCGTTCACCACACAGCCCATCACCGCAATCTTCAGCGGTTTATGAATATGCTTTGTTTTTTCTTTCACTTCTTTTGCCAATGAAATAATGTCTATTTTCGTTCTGCCGCAGGTAGGACAGGCAATCACCTCCACCCATTCTCTTCGTCTGCCGGTGGCAGAAAGAATGGCCTTTGCGGCATCAATTTCCTCTTCTACGGATTCGGTTAAAGATACTCTTAAGGTATCCCCTATCCCGTTTCTAAGTAAAGTGCCAATTCCAATAGCATTTTTAGTAACGCCCCAGATTCCGCCGCCTGCTTCGGTCACACCTAAGTGCAACGGATACGGGAACACTTCGCTTGCTAAGGTATATGCTGCGATGTTTTTTTCTACATCAGATACTTTCAGCGACAGCACAATATCATAAAAATCCAGTTCTTCCAAAACCTGAATCTGTGCCTTGGCCGCTTGTATCAAAGCTTCTGGCGTCACACCGCCGAATTTCTCTAAAATCGGCTTCGGCAACGATCCGCCGTTCACTCCCACACGAATGGGAACACCGTGTTTTTTGCAGGCATCCACCACCTGCTTCACGCGGTCACGGTCTCCGATATTACCGGGATTGATACGAACCTTGTCCACACCCTGCTCCACCGCTAAAATCGCCAAACGGTAGTCAAAGTGAATATCCGCAACCAAAGGGATGTGAATCTGTTCTTTAATTTTGGAAATAGCCTTGGCAGCAGCCTCGTCATTGACAGTGGCACGGACGATTTCGCAACCGCATTGCTCCAAAGACAAAATCTGTTGAACCGTTGCACCAACATCTGCAGTTGGTGTATTGGTCATAGACTGAATGGCAACCATTTCACCGCCACCGATGAAAAGATTTCCAATTTTTATTTTTTGGGATAATTTCATAAGAAATCCTCCTATGGTGTTGCAAAGGAAGTGAACTTTGGCAATTCTTACCCTGCAAATAATCTGGCAATATCGTTTTTAGTCACATACAGCACAAATAAAATCAAAACTACAAAGCCGATAAAATGAATGAAGCCCTCCTGCTCGGGTTTTAGTTTCTTTTTGGTAATCATTTCCCAAAGGACGAACACGATTCTGCCGCCGTCCAGTGCAGGAAGGGGTAACAAGTTTACAACGCCTAAATTCAGACTAATAATAATTGCCAGCCACAGCACATCGAAAAATCCACGCTGCGCCGCATCGGAAATCCCGCTGACAATGCCCACAGGCCCCGACATCTGCTCCACGGAAACGGAGCCGTTAAACATTCCAAAGAAAGATTGATAGGTCAGTTTAATAATGGAGAAGGTTTCAAAAAAGGAATAGGAAATCACATTTCCCACATTCTTTTTTTCCACCGCCTGGACAATACCAAGTCGTTTACTCCCTTGATATTCCGTCAGTGTTACGGGAAAAGTTTTTTGTTCACCCGAGCGGTCCACAGTCACACTCACAGTATCCTTACCGTCTAATGCTAAGCTAAAGTCCAGCTGGGTATGAATACGGTTTCCGTCAATAAAGCGAATTTTATCTCCCGATATCATTCCGGCAGCTTCAGCACCCATCCCTTCCTGCACAGAAACCACTTCCATGGTGGGAATGGCAGGTAAGCGGGGGCTTACAGCGTTTAAAGTCAAAAGCAGCACAAAGCCCAGCAGTAAATTCATAAAGGCACCGGCAAACAGAATGATAAACCGTTGCCAGGGCTTTTTTTGAGAAAATGCTTTGGGATCTTCGGAGTTTTCATCTTCTCCTTCCATTTTTACATAACCGCCCATAGGAATCAGACGGACAGAATAAAGGGTATCTCCTTTTTGTCTGCCAAACAGTTTGGGACCCATCCCAATTGCAAATTCATGCACCTTCACACCAAACATTTTTGCTGTGAGAAAATGCCCAAGCTCATGAACACAGATAATCACACCGAAAATCAAGATTACACAAATTGCGGTAATGATTGCACTCATCCAATTTCCTCCATCAAATTATAGTAAAGATGATGCATATTCTTTGGCAAAACGATCTGCCGAAAGAACATCCTCCATCGTATAGTCCGTAATAACCGTATGCGCCTTCATCGTGGCCTCAATCACACGGGGAATCTCTAAAAAACCGATTTTTCCTTTTAAAAAGGCGTCTACCGCCACTTCGTTGGCACCATTTAACACGCAAGGCATGGTGCCGCCGATCGCAAGTGCTTCATACGCCAATGAAAGGCAACGAAATTTTTCCGGATCCGGCTCATAGAAGCTTAGGGTTCCCAGCTTCACGAAATCTACCTCTCCGGCATCGCTTTCTGCCCGGTTGGGATAAGTCAATGCAAGCTGGATGGGAATAGTCATATCAGGAGTGCCGAGCTGTGCAATAATGGCGTTATCCACATATTCCACCATGGAATGGATGATGCTTTCCCGATGAACAAGAACTTTAATAGGTTTATGCCCAAACAGATGATAAGCCTCTATCACTTCCAAACCTTTATTCATAAGAGTAGCAGAATCAATGGTAATTTTGTTTCCCATATCCCAGTTTGGGTGTTTTAGTGCATCTTCGGGACGGACATCGGAAAGGTCGTCTCTCAAAAAGAAGGGGCCGCCCGATGCGGTCAGCAGGATTCGCTTTACATCACAGTCACGGTTCCCAAAGTCGGATCGT
>JAZNNT010000160.1:0-3484 GCA_045580405.1 Clostridia bacterium | reverse complement strand
TGCTACGAAAACTTTATCGAGTTTATTCCTTCTCTCTCCTGCTTCGGACATCTGTATGAACTGTTAGAACAAGATCAGTACAAGCATCTGCGGGAAGTGGATAATTTCACTCAGGAATATATGACCTGGTGGGAAAGAATGGCGCATCACACCATCGACCCATTAAATCCCGAAAGCTTTGAAGTAATTACCAGCTTAATGGATCAGTATATGCCGCTGTTTCGTTCCAACAAATTCAACATCTGCTGTGATGAAACCTTCGATTTGCAGATTGGAAAGCATTGGAATCTGGATGCCGGCAAACTCTACATCGACTTTGTGAAAAAGCTGGTTTCTTATCTCCAGTCCAAAGGCAAAACCGTCATGATGTGGGCAGATATTCTGCTGCACCATCCCGAAGTAATTGCCGAATTGCCCGACGGCATTGAATACTTAAACTGGTGGTATGAACCCGAAATCCACGAAAACGATATTGCCCTGTTTGAAACCATGAATAAACCCCAGATTGTATGCCCTGCTACCTGGAGCTGGGAAGGCGTGGTAGAATGGGTGGAAAAAGAAGAAAAAAACATTTGCAATATGATCAATGCAGGTTACCGTCACGGTGCCTGCGGTGTGTTAAACACCAACTGGGGTGACTTCGGAAATCCCTGCACCATTGAGCTTGCCCTCTACGGTATGGTATTAGGCGGTGCGAAAAGCTGGACCGTTACAACCGAGCCTACCGACAGCTTTAAAGCAGATGTGAACCACCTGCTCTACGAAAACGAAAAAGGCTATCACTACTTAAGAACCTTAAGTGATGCTCAGTGGGAAATCCGTTTCACCTTTGTTGCAAATTCCTATTCCAACACCTTATTTGAAAAGAAACGCCCGGTGGACATTCCTTCCTTCGAGCGCATCAAAGAAATTCAGACCTCTTGCAAACAGGTCATGGACGAATTATCCAAACAAACCTGGAAGCAGGACGAATTCCGCAAGCAAATGTTAATTTCCGCAGAAGGAATCGCCGTGATGGCAGAGCTTCTCGCTAAGGTGGCGGGCTACCCAGTAGAACGCATCACCGATACGGCAAAATGGCTGGAAAAATTCTCGGAAGACTGGCTTAAGAAAAACAAAAAAAGCGAGCTTGACGCTGTAATGCACATTTTCCAGACCTTAGACGAAAACTATTAAACCTATAAAAACTAAAAAAAGCACTTGCTTCGTATAGACGTTGCAGGTGCTTTTCTTTTGTCCTTTTGCTCTCCATATACGAGAGCTTTTATAGGAATGTTTGCTTGCATCGATTTTTTCGATGATAAATATTAAAACTATTCGTTTGACTAATGCTAAAAGAGGGTGTATACTGTGTTACAGAAAAACAAGCGCTCAGAAAAAACTGAGTACCGTGAAAAAATTTTAAGGAGTTTTCAAAATGAAAAAGGTAGTATCTCTCTTATTGGCACTTATCATGTGCGCAGGTTGTTTATCCCTCACGGGATGTTCCGGTACAAACAATTCCAATGCGAAATATAAAATCGGGATTGTTCAGTTGGTGGAACATGTGGCACTGGATGCTGCAACCGACGGTTTTATGCAAGCAGTGATTGACGGATTGGGCGAAGACGCTGTAAGCTTCGATGTTCAGAACGGTCAGAACGACCCCAACACCTGCTCTACCATTGCCAACCAGTTTGTTTCCAACAACGTGGATTTAATTTTAGCGAATGCAACTCCTGCTCTGCAGGCAGCATCGGCAGCAACCGGTGATATTCCGATTCTTGGCACTTCCGTAACGGAATACGGTGTAGCTTTGGAAATTAAAAATTTTGACGGAACCGTTGGCGGAAATATTTCCGGTACCTCCGACCTGGCGCCCCTGGATAAGCAGGCAGAAATGATTCTCCAGTGGTGTCCGGATGCAAAAACAGTTGGTCTGCTTTACTGCTCCAAAGAAGCAAACAGCCAGTATCAGGTAGATGTGGTAAAAGCAGAACTTGAAAAGAACGGTATCACCGCTACCCTGTATCCCTTTACCGATTCTAACGACCTGGCTCAGATTTGTACCACAGCAGCAGACAACAGCGACGTGATTTATGTTCCCACCGATAACACCGTAGCGGAAAATACAGGTATTATTGATAACATCTGCGAGCCCAAAAAGATTCCTGTTATCGCAGGAGAAGAAGGCATCTGTGCAGGCTGCGGTGTTGCAACTCTTTCCATCAACTACTACGACCTTGGATATACAACCGGTAAAATGGCAGTCAAAATTTTAAAAGACGGTGTCGACATTTCCGAAATGCCTATTGAATACGCAGAAAAACAGACTCCCAAATACAACAAACAGAACTGCGAAGCATTAGGTCTTACTCCTTTAGAAGGATACGTTGCGATCGAAGACTAATCATTATCGTTTAAGCCGGAGAGAACCTGATTCTCTCCGGCTCAAAAAGTTTTTTTGGAGTGAATTAAATGGAAATTTTAGGACAGTTGATAAACGCCTTGCCCGGCTCCTTTTCCCAGGGCCTCATCTGGGGCATTATGGCAATTGGTGTTTACATCACATACAGAATTTTAGACGTTGCGGACCTTACTGTTGACGGTTCTTTTGCCACAGGTGCGGCAGTTGCAGTTGTACTCATCTTAAACGGTTGCAATTTATGGCTCGCCATGCTTCTTGCATTTTTGGCAGGACTGTTAGCCGGTGCTGTTACGGGACTTCTGCATACACTTATGGGAATCCCGGCAATTTTATCGGGGATTCTTACGCAGCTTGCGCTGTATTCCATCAATCTTAAAATTATGGGCAGAGCAAATCAGTCTGTCAATGTGAATCAAACAGACCTGCTGGTTTCCCTTCGTTGGGTTCGGGAGTTTGCCTTCCATAATCCGCTGATTACAGTTGGAATTGTGTTAATTGTTTTAATTGCTGCACTGTATTGGTTCTTTGGCACGGAAACCGGATGCGCCATCCGAGCAACCGGAACTAACCTGCATATGAGCCGTGCACAAGGGATTAACACCAATTTCAACAAAGTGCTCGGCATTATGCTTTCCAACGGACTGGTTGCATTATCCGGAGCATTTCTGGCGCAGTACCAGGGTTTTGCTGACATTAAAATGGGACAAGGTGCTATTGTCATTGGTCTTGCCGCAGTCATTATCGGCGAAGCGCTGTTTGGCAAGATATTTAAAAATTTTGCATTAAGACTTTTGTCTGTTGCATTTGGTTCCATTATTTATTACATTGTTATCCAAGCGGTTATCACACTGGGAATGGATGCAAATCTGATGAAGCTGTTATCGGCATCTATTGTTGCAATTTTCCTTGCTCTTCCCTATTGGAAAAGTCAGTATACTCAAAAACATATGAGAAAACACAAAAAAGGGGGAAAAGTAAATGCTTAAGATATCAGACGTTGAAAAAACTTTTAACCCCGGAACCATCAATGAAAAAAAGGCATTAAAAGGAATTAACCTGCATCTGAAAGCCGGTGAT
>JAZNNT010000159.1:0-11774 GCA_045580405.1 Clostridia bacterium | reverse complement strand
TGGAAGTCACCGGAACGGTCCGCAACGTTGTGGACTTTGGCGCCTTCATTGACTTGGGAGTGCATCATGACGGTTTGGTACATATCTCTCAAATTTCGGATAAATTTATCCGTCATCCTTCGGAAATGCTTTCTGTTGGACAAGTTGTAACCGCTACAGTGCTGTCTGTGGATCTGCAGAAAAACAGAATTGCACTCACCTTAAAAAAGAAATCTTAAACCCGATATTCCTAATGGAAAGGAACAATTTTATGAATCCGTATCAATCATACTCCTCCTTAACCCTTGCCTACGTGGGAGATGCAGTTTACGAAGTATTTATCCGCACAAAATTAACCGAAACCGGTGATAAAAAGGTAAATCGGCTACACAAAGAAGCAAAAAACTATGTTAGTGCGAAGGCTCAATGTCAGATTGTAGAGCGATTATTAGATACACTAACAACTGACGAAACAGACATTTTTAAACGTGGACGAAATACCAAAGTCAACACCAAAGCAAAGAATGCAGATTTCAAAGAATATCATAACGCTACCGGCTTTGAGGCACTGCTTGGGTATTTATATCTTTCCGGCAATAAAGAACGCCTGGTTGAACTGATGGAACGGGCATATCAAATTGCGAAAGAGCTGATGGGAGAAACTCTATGAGAAAGAATTACACTCTTTTAGTTTTCAGTAACGGCACTTTGGTTCATGCACAAAGTCCATCCCACTGTTTATTCGATACTCCCCTTTCCTCTCTGCCCGGAAAACGGATGGACGATATTTTGATCAAGATTTCCATTGACCAGATAGTAAAACTGGAACCAAATCACAAATCATTTTTAAATTTATGTGCCAAAAATACCGGCTCATTATTTCGGGCAAGTGTTGTACGAACAAAATTTCAAAAAACGGAAACTGTCTTGATATATGTCAATGAAAATATGGATCACACCAATTCAGCCAATGTTTCTGTTCGGAAGAAATCTGTGCTGGAAACGATGCTTTTAGAAGAAAATCAAAAGATTTATCAACTGATTGATGAACTAAAAACTACCAGAAATTTGCAACAAGTCAAACATTTAAAAGAAGCATTTTCCAATTTACTTCAGAAAATAGATAGCTGTGTGGAAACAATTGTAAAAGCCAATCCCATCGAAAAATATCATCAGGAAGCATTTCAGTTTTCACTGACGGTAAGGAATTATCTGGATCAATATGAAGCTTCCCATCCTGATAATATCTGGATTACCTACCACGAGTTTAAATCTGCATTTGTATTAGGAAGCCGTGAAAAGTTAATTGATCTTCTGGATTCATTTTTCACTCCTTATAAGAATATTGCCAACACAAAAATTATTGTCCATTTAAGCCAGGAAAACGATAAAGCCACTGCAGACTTTACGGTTCTGTTACCAAACTGCAACGCTGAGTTTTCCGAAGAGCTTACCGATTTTTCGTTAAATGAAAAGCAACTTTTAGCGAAACATGCCGGTTGTGAAGTGAAAACCTATTATCTTCCGGGACAGGGTTATAAGATGACTGTTTCTTATGACAGTTTTTCCGGTTACAAGCTCTATGAACCGGAAAATGATACAGAAAGGATTGCACCTTATGAGAAAGATGCTCAGCTACTTACGACGGGCGATTGATGACTATCATATGATCGGGGAAAACGATGTCATTGCCGTTGGCATTTCCGGCGGAAAAGACTCCATCGTTTTGTTTCAGGCGATGATTTTATTAAAAAGGTTTTGTCCCATTCCCTTTAAACTAATTGGAATTACTGTGGATTTAGGATTTGATACCCCGTTAGAAACTGCAGAGATTAAAAAACTTGCACAGGAGCATGATATCCCTTATTACGTTATTAAAACACAAATCAAAGAAATTGTGTTTGATATCCGAAAAGAAGAAAATCCCTGTTCTTTATGTGCAAAACTCCGAAAAGGTGCTCTGATGGATTATGCAAAGCAGCTGGGCTGCAACAAGGTCGCTTTAGGACATCATTATGATGATGTAGTGGAAACCTTCTTTATGAAGCTGTTCTATGAAGGAAATATCGGTTGTTTTTCCCCTGTTACCTACTTAAGCCGAAAAGATATTACTCAAATCCGTCCCTTGATTTTTGCGCCGGAAGCAGAAATTAAATCCACAGCAGAACGCTTGAATCTTCCCGTATTTAAAAACCCATGCCCGAACGACGGTGAAAGCAAGCGACAGGAAATTAAGGACTTGATTTATTCCCTCAGAAAAGACTATCCGGATATCAAAGAAAAAGTGTTCGGAGGTTTATGCCGAGGGAAACTTTCGGGTTTTACCGATGAAAGAACACCCCGAAAAAAATCAGAATAAAAGTTTACAAGCAAATCCCTCTCACACATTCAATCAAAATTCATAGAATGGTTAGGGGGATTTTTTATATTGAATGTAAAGAAGGAATCAATATGAACACTTCTCAATATATCGCAGTATTTCATTCATTATCATATGCAGGTCAGATTCGGAACCGTTTCTGGTCCTATAACCGTCCTGAAATCATCAAAACACCAAAGGCAATTACCGGCGGCTGCTCGTATGCATTGGTTTTTTCGGAACAACACAAAAACGAGATGCTTCGCCTTTTACAAAAGCAAAAAAAAGGATTTTTGGGAATCTATCAAATGATGCCTGACGGACGATATAAGGAGTTATCCGATGATGTACCTGGATAACGCCGCTACCAGCAATCAAAAACCGTTTTGTGTGAAAAAAGCAGTATGGGATGCACTTTCCAATCCTGTCAACATCGGAAGAAATTCATCGAAAGAAGCTTTTTATTTTGCAGATAAAGTATTATCTGTGCGGGAAAGTATTGGGAAACTAATTGGCAGAGATGATTTTGAGAATATCATTTTCACGATGAACTCCAGCCATGGTTTAAATTTTGCAATGAAAGGATTTATGCCGGAAGGCGGCTCCGTAACAACAACCTCCACAGAACACAATTCTGTGCTTCGGCAATTGTTTTCCAATGAAAAATACAGAGTAAAAATCTTACCCTCAAACAAAGATTTCACACCGGATTTTACAAAACTAAAACAGTGCGAAAACCCATTTCAAAAATTGCTGATTGTAAACGTGGCATCCAATGTAACAGGTAGACTTCTTCCTTATCAGAACATTTATAAAAAAGCAAATGCACTTGGCTGGACGATTCTGTTCGATTTTTCTCAGGCCGCAGGCAACATTGATATTAACCTTCATAATATGAATCATATCATGGCAGTCTTCAGTGGTCATAAATCCTTACTTGGTCCCCAAGGCACAGGAGTTTTATTTGTATCACCGGATATAAAACTTACCGCTGTGCTGGAAGGCGGAACCGGAAGCTTATCCAATAGTTTTCTGCAACCTGATTTTTTACCCGACCAATTTGAAGTGGGAACATTGAACACTCCCGGTATTTTAGGATTGGGAGAAGGAGTGAAATTTGTTCTAAAGCAAACACCGTCTGCGTTACTGAAACACAAACTGGAGCTTTGTAACATGGCATATGAAAAACTAAGCCAAATGAAAGGCGTGACGCTGTATCATGACGGAAATTTTCAAAATTATGTAGGTATTTTGTCGTTTAATGTGGGAACCCTTTTTTCCGAAGAAGTATCCTCTGTACTATCCAAAGAATACAACATCAGCACCAGAGGCGGCTTCCACTGTGCACCACTGATGCATCGGGAATTAGGCACCGATACTCAAGGTACTGTTAGAATCAGTCCGGGATACCGCACGACTAAAAAAGAAATCACAAAACTCATTGATGCAGTATATGGCATCTCGAAAAGGTAATAAAAATGCCCTCCGTTTTTTACGGAGGGCATTTTTTAATAAGTTATTGGATATCTAAGTTTAAAAATTCAGAATATGCTTTGTCCCAAGCTTCCACATCTTGAGGTTTATAGGTGGTAGTAGTTTCAGAATTTTTAATAATCTGACGTGCTTCTTTTAAATCCTTGATGTCACCGCCTGCAATCAGCTGAGCAGCCACATTTCCCAGAGCAGTTGCTTCGATGGGACCTGCCACAACATCAACACCACAGGAGTTGGCAGTCATCTGACAGAGCAGATTATCCTTAGTTCCACCGCCTACAATATGAATCACTTCATATTTTTTCCCGGTAACATCCTGAATATTTTCAAAAGCGTAGCGGTATTTTAATGCTAAGCTTTCATAAATACAGCGCATTACTTCCCCGCGTCTTTCAGGAACAAACTGGTTAGTGTCTTTGCAGTAATCTTTAATATACTGAGGTAAATTACCGGGTTTACCGAATTTGGGATAGTCGGAATCAATAAAGCATTTAAAAGCGTCTTCAGCCAGCGCTTCTTTTTCCAAGTCTCCGTAAGTGACTGCAAAACCTTCACGAATCCACTGACGTCTGGATTCCTGAATGAGCCACAGACCCATAATGTTTTTTAAGAAACGAATGGTATTATCATATCCGCCTTCGTTGGTCAGATTGTATTTCTGAGATTTTTCATTGATATAGGGTTCTTTCGCTTCGGTTCCGAATAAAGACCAGGTTCCGCAACTGATATAAATAAAGTCTTCTTTTTCGGAAGGAACAGCCATAACTGCAGATGCGGTATCGTGAGAACCAACTGCACAAACGGGAACGGAAGGAACACCCAATTCGTCACAGATTTCTTTGGAAAGCATACCTTTTTTTGTACCCGGCTTTACAATTTTCGGGAATAAACGTCTGGGAATACCTAATTTATCAATTAAATCGAAATCCCATTCTCTGGTTTGGGCATTGACTAACTGGGTGGTGGAAGCATGGGTATATTCCACGGTTTTTTCGCCGGTTAAGAAATATGCCAGTAAGTCGGGAAACAGCAGGAAACAATCCGCACGATCTAACAAATCCTTACGATATTTCGCCAGATAGTAAAGCTGGAATAAGGTGTTAAAGGACATAAACTGTGTGCCTGTTTTTTGATAAATTTCTTCCTTGGGAACAATCTGGAATACTTCTTCCATAATGTTGTCAGTTCTGGTATCACGATAGTGTACAGGGTTTTCCAGAAGTCTGCCGTCTTTATCCAAAAGGCCGAAATCTACGCCCCAGGTATCAATACCAATACTGTCAAAGCCGCCGTTATGATGGGCAGCTAAAATTCCTTGTTTAATTTCAAATAATAAACGAAGCACATCCCAATACAGAGTGCCGCCAACAAATACAGGATCGTTGGGAAAACGGTGTACTTCCTTTAACGTAATTTTATCGTTATCATAATTACCGATAATTGCTCTTCCGCTGGAAGCACCAAAATCGAATGCTAACACGTTTTTGCTCATAATTTTTCCTCCTAAATTTATTCTACAGTCACTTTATTCTTTTTTAATACTTTTTTCCATTCATCGGATAGTTCTTCGTCGGTAAAGAGCGTATCAATTTCCGTAAAGTTACTAAGTTTAATAAAGCCGACTTTCTCCAGTTTTGATTTATCCAACAGCAAAAATTTTGTCATGGCATTGTTCAGCATGGCACGTTTAATCTGAAATTCCACATCATTGGACTCTAAAACGCCCTGCTCCATGGTCATCCCTTTACTGCTGAAAAACATTTTGTTGGCACAAAAGTTTTTGTTGATATTATCCACGGCAACTTCACCAACGAAGGATTGATTATTCACATCCAAAACACCGCCGGTTGAAATTACCTTCAGTTTATCAGAATTGGATAACTCTTCTAAAATCTGCAAGTTATTGGTAATAATGGTGATATTTTTCATATCCTTTAGCTGCTTAGATAAGTAATAGGAAGTAGTGGAACCATCCAAAAAGATGGTATCCCCCGGACGAATATGATTTACCGCTTTTTTAGCAATAGCAATTTTTCCTTCGATATTTAAGCCGCGTCGTTTTTCTAAGGATAAATCCATATTGGATTCTTCAAAAGGCACTGCTCCTCCATGAGTACGGGTAAGCTGCTCATTTTGTTCCAGCTTTTCCAAATCCCGACGAATGGTTTCTACCGTAACCTCCAAGTCACGGCTTAAATCGTTTACCAGAACACTTCCGTTCTGATTTAAAAGTTCTAAGATGCGTTTTCTTCGTTCTAATGCAAACAAAAGAACACCTCCGTATCTTTTTGTTGTTTTCTTAAAATAATGAAATAGGCTTTAAAGTGGAACAATCATTTTAAAGCCTATATTTTCTATCATTTATTGTAAATACTGCCACAAATCCTCATGAGGGGACGGAATAATGGCAGTATCATTTAAAATACCGTTTTCAATGGCAAACTGAGCACCGGCTTCTACCCCTGCGGTCACGGCCGCAACGGTACCGGACAATGCCACATAGGATTTTCCGCCCATACCTCTTGCCACGCGAAGCTCACAGATCTCCACCGCAGCAGCCTTTAATGCAGCATCTGCCGATAAAATACAAGAGGCTACAGAAAAGGTTTCAATAATGCCGAGCGCACCGCTGGTTTCACCGCTTGCAGCACCGTTTAAGGCATCAAATACTCTTGCATCAATATTTCCAAACTCGGAAATATCTAAAATTTTATCCGCAAAATTTGTTTGAGCATATTCGCAGGCAACATGAACGGCTGAAACAGTTCCGCCAAAAATCATCACAAATTTTCCGGGGCAGATAGGCTGTGCCATCACCATAGAAACCTGCGATTTTTTTAAGATATTGTCACAAATGAGATAACCTTTTGCAATGTTACTCACTTCGATAATTCCAATGGATACCATCATGATTCTTTTACCGCCTTACTTTTTGAAAACCGTTAATTAACGGTAATCACAACACAGGATTCACTGACAGAAGACACTATACCGTTCACAGAGCTGTGGATATTGGCACCAAGTGCATTTTCTTTTGGCTTCACAATAAGTTGACCAACCGTCACCGAATCGCCAACCTTCACAATCGCTTCTCCGGGAGCACCGATATGCTGTTTTAAGGGGAGAACGACTTGTTTTGGTTCAGGGATTTTTATAAATGCATATTCATCCCGATAATACTTTAAAACGCCTAACCGATTTACCAGCCGTTTGGTAGGAACTCTGCGATAAACCCGTTCTGCAATGGGAGTGGATTCTTCCATCATACCGGCCTTCACACCGTTTTTTAAAAGTTCTGCCTTTACACGGGCAAATAAACGGTTGGGACTAATATTCTGCGGGCAGGCAATGGTCTGACAAACACCGCAATTAGAACAATAAAATGCCCCCATAAAGGTCTTTGTATCAGTAGCCTTAGCAGATAGTCTCTGCACAATTTTATGAGGCTCAATGGGATATCCCATTAAATAACGGGGACACATATCCGTGCACATTCTGCATCCGCAACAGTTTCCCGAGGAACGATGCAACGCATCTGCTAAACTTCTGGTTTTTAACCGGATACAAAGAGTATGGTCTTCAATGACCAACAGACTTTTCGTGGTTTTGGTAACAACTGCAGTTTTGGGGTTAATAATGCTTCCCATCATTGGTCCGCCGTCTAACACGGAGCAATTTTGAGGAACCTCAATATTCAAGCTGTCTAAAATATGAGAAACCGGTGTTCCCACAGGAACATTCAACACGTAAGTCTTGTCGGTCTTTCCGCCAACTGTTACAAATTTATGCGTTACCGGAGTATTATCTAATGCGTTTGCAACATTATAAAGTGTTTCCACATTCATCACAACAACGCCAACAGAAATAGGAAGACGTCCACCAGGAACAGTTTTCCCCAAGGTTTCCTGAATCAGAACCACTTCGTCCCCGGAAGGATATACATCTCCGGTAAACCGGTAAGAAATTTTGCCACGGCTGATTTCCTCAGTCATCCCTAATAATTCTGCTGTATGTTTTTTAATACCAATCACACCGCATTTGGCACCGGTTTGTTCCACCAATGCTTCTAAAGCAGACTCTAATCGATCCCGTTTTTCACACAGCAAATAAAAGTCAGTTTTTAAAAGAGGCTCACATTCTGTGCCGTTAATTAAAATGGTCTCAATGTTATCTGCCAACTTTACATGAGTGGGAAAACCCGCTCCGCCGGCACCGACTACACCGGCTTTTTGTATCAATTCTTTTAAGGTTTGCATCATCAAATTCAATTCCTTTTATGAAGCAACTATGCTCGCTTTGAAAAACGAATTACAGATTATAGTTGGATTGATCCACAATACCCACGATTACTGCATCAATGGGAGTTTTTTCGTTCTGACAAGCAAATCGAGCACTGTCGCCCATGGTCACAAGTACCACTTCGCCGATGCCTGCACCTAAGGTGTCAATGGCAACCACGAAATCGTCCTTCCCTTTTCCGATGTTTACCACCATCAGTTTAGAACCGGTAAGGCTATCTAACTTACGGGTGGAGAAAATAGAACCAGTAACTTTTCCTACTACCATAATAATACATTCCCTTTTCTATAGTTTATGTTATCTGGAGATGATTCTTACGTTATCTCCGTTCTTTAATCCTGCGGAGTTTGCATCGTCAGTATCAATATGCATTTCAGTGTTGAAATCCTCACGCACACGAACCTGCACATCAAAAAATCTGGTGGGTTTTACGCCGTCAATTTCCACGTCTACCAAAGAATTATCGGTGACGCCAAATTTACGAGCGGTTTCCGGAGTCATATGAATATGACGGTTTGCAATAATAACGCCTTCATCTAAGTAGATGGCTCCCTTCGGCCCTACCACAACCAGACGTTCAGACCCTTTGATTTCGCCGGACGGACGAACCGGAGGACTTACTTTCAACACAAAGGTGTCTGTTCTTGAAATTTCAACCTGAGTATTTTTTCTAACCGGTCCCAAAACTCGAACATTTTCGATAGATTTTAAGGATTTACCAACTAAAGTTACAACCTCTTTCGCTGCATATTCTTTGCCCATCAAAGGTTTTAACATGGTTAATTCATAACCTTTGCCAAAAAGCTTTTCCAAATCTTCCTGAGATAAATGAATATGACGCTGAGATACTCCAACCTTAATTTCGGAAGCATCTCCCTGTGCTACGGGTGCGCTGTCTTTTTGTTTATACATTGCTAACACTTGTTTAACAACTTCATTAACAATTTTTTCACGTTCCAAAATTTCCACAACCTTTCTGAAATCATTTGAAAAAACACTAAGAGTTCAGTTCATTCTTTTAAGTTCAAGGGTACAACCCAAAAGGACAAACTAAATGACTCAATCTTCTCTCATTTTTTTTGCATTGCGGTACACGGCCGTATGACCGTGTACCACCTGCATTTGGTTTCTAATTATGCAATTATTTAATCTGGGGCAGAATTTTTTCTACATCACCGTGCGGTCTCGGAATAACGTGAACAGCAACGATTTCGCCCAGTCTTGCAGCAGCTTCAGCGCCAGCTTCAGTAGCAGATTTTACTGCACCAACGTCGCCTCTAACCATAACGCTTACTAAACCGGAACCGATTTTTTCAGTACCGATTAAGGTAACGTTAGCTGCTTTTACCATTGCATCAGCTGCTTCGATTGCAGCTACTAAACCTCTGGTTTCAACCATTCCTAAAGCTTCAAAGTTCATTACGAATACCTCCATAATTTATAATTTTGTTTTTTACGAAATAGGATTTTAGAAATCTGTGAGAAATTTGGTAACCTCACTATGAGGTCTTGCAATTACTTCACAACATTTCACATTGCCAATACGGGCGGCAGCCGTCCGTCCGGCTTCCACTGCGGAAGTGACAGCAGAAACAGTTCCTGCAACAACCATGGTCACCAAACGGCCACCAAGACGGCGTTCAATATGAACCAGTCTTACATTGGCAGCCTTGAGCATAGCATCTAATCCCTCAATTGCAGCAGCCAATGCCTGCACTTCCAATAAGCCTATTGCTTCCATGTTTTCCATTCTCCTTTCACTACGGGATAATCTCTCACTCCAAACGGAGCGAGAGACATCCGTTCGATAGAGTCAAGGATCAATCTTACTTCAGTTCAGGTAAGATTTTTTCAACATCGCCATGGGGTCTGGGAATTACGTGTACAGCTACGATTTCACCTAATCTTGCAGCTGCCTGAGAGCCAGCTTCGGTAGCAGCTTTAACTGCACCAACGTCGCCTCTAACCATAACGCTTACCAGACCGGAACCGATTTTTTCGGTACCAACTAAGGTAACGTTAGCTGCTTTTACCATTGCATCAGCTGCTTCGATTGCAGCTACTAAACCTCTGGTTTCAACCATTCCTAATGCTTCAAAATTCATTTTAAAATCCTCCTGGCCTTTGGCCTTTTATAATAATTTTTATTAACGATTGTTATTCCCCGATTTTTTGCTGGTCGGGATTTTCAGCGGTTTTTGCTTTTGCGGGGCGTCCGCGTTTTTTCGGAGCGCTCGCTACCGGTTTTTCTTCTGCTGTTGCTTCTTCAGTCACTGCAGGAGCTTTTTCAACTACCGGTTCTGCTTTTTCTTCTTTTACTTCTTTTTTGACGGATTTTTTTCCGATTGGTTCATTTCCCACCTTGCTTAAGAAAGCAAGTTTCTCAATATCCGGTCCCGGACGGGAAATGATGTGTGAAACAATGTAGAGTCCTCTTTGTTCTGCCTGTGCTTTCGCAGCAGCAACCCCTGCAGTAACTGCAGAAACAGAGCCTTCCATTTTCACAATCATCACCAAGGGAACTTCCGCGCTGTCGCCGTTGGCAGGTTTTGTGGTATCTAATGCAATGATGTTCACCGCAGCAGCTTTGGCTGCAGCATCGGCACAAACAATTGCAGTAGTAAATCCGTAAACCTCAACCATTCCCAATGCATTCATTGTAAATCCTCCTTATGTTCAGATTCACTCTGATTATTCATTGATGATGGCGATTTTTAAGCCTTCCATCTTCAGATTGGTCTGATGAGCTTCGTTAATCTGAGAAAGCGGATACTTATGAGTAATCAGCTTTTTAATCGGTAAACCGATACCCTGAGCTCTCTTTAAGAAATCGAAGGTGGTTGCATAATCGCGTAAGGTATATACCCAAGAACCAACAACGGTCAGTTCTTTTGCGCAAATGTCAAAGTGGGGGTTGATGGTAGCATCTCCACCATTGATGAAGAAGCCAAGTTCACAAAGTCCGCCGCCTTTTCTAACGAATTTGTATACGTTAGAGTGAGCGATGGGAGAACCGGTACACTGGAATGCAAAGTCAGCATAGTAGCCACCAAATGCACCCTTCACAGCTTCGGTTAATTCTTCAATACCTTTATGGTTTTTGAAATTTACAGATTTGGTTGCGCCCATTTCTTTCGCGAAAGCCAATCTCTTTTCTTCACCGTCTACTGCAACAATGTTTTCAACACCCATGGTACGCAAGATTGCGATACAAAGAAGACCAATCGGTCCGCAGCCCTGAACAACCACGCGGCTGTTGAATCTTAAAATACCAACCGTTTTTGCACGTTCTACAGCGTGAATTAACACTGCTGCAGGTTCAATTAAAATTCTGCTTTCTAAATCCAAGTCAGAAACATTGAATACGGTAGAACCGCCTCTGATTACCATATAGTCAGCAAACCAACCATTCAAGTGAATATCATCGTCGGGAATTAAACCGTAAACATCTGCACCGTCACCAACATTCTGTTTGTTCAAGTCAAACATGGTAATGTTAGGGTCATCTTTAAAAATCATACAGGTAACAACCTTGTCACCGATTTTTAACGCTTTGCCTGCGCTGTCTTTTTTTACATTTTTACCCATTTTTACGATTTCACCGGTCCCTTCATGGCCTAATACAACAGGAATTAAGCCGAAG
>JAZNNT010000158.1:0-2728 GCA_045580405.1 Clostridia bacterium | reverse complement strand
TTTTGCACCGGTGTCGGCAACGATTTTCTGAATAACTTTCCCGCCTGCACCAATAACTTCACGGATTTTGTCAACCGGAACTTTGGTGGAGAACATTTTGGGAGCATATTTTGCAACTTCTTCTCTGGGAGCAGGAATTGCTTTCAGCATTACGTTATCTAAAATGTGGATTCTTGCTTTTCTGGTCATTTCAAAAGCTTCTTCGATGATGTCATACGTTAAGCCGTCCACTTTGATATCCACCTGAATTGCGGTGATACCTTTATGAGTACCGCCAACTTTAAAGTCCATATCGCCAAAAAAGTCTTCAATGCCCTGAATGTCTAAGAATACTTTTCTGCCGCCTTCGTAAGTTACTAAACCGGTGGAAATACCTGCAACGGGAGCTTTAATCGGAACCCCTGCATCCATCAATGCTAAGGTAGAACCGCAGATACTGCCCTGAGAGGTAGAACCATTGGAGCTTAATACTTCAGAAACCAGACGGAAAGAGTAGGGGAATTCTTCCACGGAGGGAATTACGGGAGCCAATGCTCTTTCAGCCAAAGCACCGTGACCGATTTCACGACGTCCGGGACCTCTGGAGGGACGAGCATCCCCAACAGAGTAGGAGGGGAAATTGTACTGATGCATATAGCGTTTGGTATCTTCTTCGTCAATACCGTCTAAGAACTGTGCTTCGTTCACTGCACCTAAGGTTGCAATGGTCATAACCTGAGTCTGACCTCTGGTGAATAAACCGGAACCGTGTACTCTGGGGAGTAAGCCAACTTCTGCAGATAAGGGACGGATTTCATCCATGGCTCTTCCGTCAACACGTTTTCCTTCTACCAGCCAGTTACGAACGATTTGCTTTTGCAGTTTGTATAAGCATTCGCCTAACACTGCGGGATCAATTTCTTCCTGGAAGTGTTCGGTTACTTCTTTGCATACTGCGTCAACGCCGCCTTCTCTGACTTCTTTCTGGTCAGAAAGAATTGCTTCTTTGATTTTGTCTTCTGCATATGCTCTGACGGTTTCAAAAATGCCTTTATCTAATTCAAAGGACTGGTAAGCAAATTTTTCTTTGCCGATTTCTTTTGCAATGCCGGCGATAAATTCGCACATTTTTTTGATTTCAACATGACCTAATTTAATCGCATCCAGCATGGTTTTTTCGTCGACCTGATTAGCGCCTGCTTCAATCATAACGATTTTTTCCAAGGAGCCTGCAACGGTTAAGTCTAAGTCGGATGCAGCTCTCTGCTGAGCATCGGGGCAAACAATCAGTTCACCGTCAACTAAACCTACACCAACAGATGCGATAGGACCGTTGAAGGGAATATCGGAAATTGCCAAGGAAATTGCGGTACCTAAGAAAGCTGCAATTTCAGGCTGATTATCCTGATCCACGGATAACACGGTTGCCACAACCACAACGTCATTTCTTAAATCCTTGGGGAATAAGGGACGAATGGGTCTGTCAATGGCACGGGATGCTAAAATAGCTTTTTCGGTGGGTTTACCTTCTCTTTTTAAGAAGCCGCCGGGAATTTTACCAACGGAATACAGCTTTTCTTCGTAGTCAACAGATAAGGGAAAGAAATCAATTCCTTCTCTGGGCTGTTTGGATGCGGTAATGTTTACCATTACAACGGTTTCACCCCAACGAACCAAACAAGAGCCGTTTGCCAGCTGAGCCATTTTACCGGTTTCAACCACTAAAGGTCTGCCGGCGAAAGTAGTTTCAAAAGTTCTAAACATTTTTTGTAATCTCCTTTTCTTTTTTTGTCTTTTTAAGAAAGGGGAGCCACGGCTTTAGCACTTGAAAAGACTTTTTTAATCCTCGGGATGTTACGGATTTTCTTTTTTACTTTTGGGAAAAGAAAAAACTTTTTTAAACATAAAAAACTAAAAAAACCTTTTCAATTGCTATAACCTTAGCTTGTCCTTTCTGTATATAATTTTAATTTTTTCACAATGTGAAAACGGCAAGCCGATAGGAATAATCAGCCTGCCGTTTGTTTTTTAGAATGACTTTAAAAGTAATTCCGGCAAGTCCAAAGATTACCGAGAAAATTACTTTCTTAAACCTAATTTTTCGATGATTGCTCTGTAACGATTGATGTCTTTTTTCATTAAATAAGCCAGTAAGCCTTTTCTTTTACCAACCATTTTCAAAAGACCACGTCTTGAATGATGGTCTTTGTGATTTAATTTTAAGTGTTCATTTAAGTGATTGATTCTTTCAGTCAGAAGAGCAATCTGAACTTCCGGAGAACCGGTGTCGGTTTCGTGGTTTTTGTAGGTTGCGATTAAATTCTGTTTCACATCTTTTAACATGGTGAAATCTCCTTTTCTTTGCCGTGTTCTTGGCATTTTTATTTACTTGTTCCCGAGCAATGGGCTGAAGATGTGCCAAATTTCTTGGCGTTTTCCCGAAAACTCAGTTAACAGCTCTGCTATTATAACATATAAATTCTCGTTTGTAAAGAGTTTTTTTGAAAAAAACTTTACATTTTTCAATACTTTTGCTTGAAATACTGGGATATTTTGCGAAATGAGGCCTTCGATGATGCTCAGTTAGAGAAATAAATGGAAAAAAGTTTTGCATTTGATAACAGTTTCACTTTTTTTGCAGATTGTTCGGGATACTCTGCGCCACTTGATTTTTCGACCGCCCTTGGCGGTGAGCGAAAAATCTTCGGTGCTTGAGACTTCACCGTCCGATTGCCTTTGGCACTCGGCG
>JAZNNT010000157.1:0-2486 GCA_045580405.1 Clostridia bacterium | reverse complement strand
ACGACATGGCTACGATCCGACTTAACCGTGTGGGTGCCGATAGAATCCTCTATGGTAGTGACGGCTATGCTGCAGGTTTCCAGCGTGGCAGAGTGGAATATGCTCAGATTTCCGATGAAGATAAAGCGAAAATCCTGCGATATAATGCAGAAAAATTATTTGCAAAAACCTTTGCAAGAGAAAAGAAATAACATTCTGAAAACGAAAAAAAGGTGAACATTTTGTTCACCTTTTTTTATGCTTATTTGCATGCCGCAATTAAACGGAACACTTGTTCTGCGGTATCCGCAAGATTGCGGTGTGCGTTTTTAACGTCCATTGCTTCCAAAAGAGAGCAGGGAGTTCGCACAATAGGGAAAAATGCATCAATGCCGTGTTGATTACAGATTTTGGCGTCCTCGGTCACGCAGCCGGAAAATGCGATGACGGTTTTTCCGTATTGCTTTGCCAGTTTTGCCACACCTACGGGAGCTTTTCCCTGATAGGACTGACCGTCCAGTCTGCCTTCTCCGGTAACCACATAGTCTGCATTTTTCATTTTTTCTGCCAGAGCAGTTTCCCGAATGACTAAATTGATTCCGGATTCTAATTGAGCATTCAGATAGGAAAGAAAAGCAAACCCAAGCCCGCCTGCTGCTCCTGCACCGGGCCGGTTTTTGTCGGAGGAGGGGAACAGCAGTTTTGTGAGATCGGCGTAATTTTCAAGCCACTCGTCCATTTGCTGCACCATTTCGGGAGTAGCGCCTTTTTGCGGCCCGTATACAGCGCTGGCACCTAACTCTCCGCACAGGGGATTGGTCACATCACAAGCCACCGAAAATGTGCATTCAGATAGCTCTTTTATTGTATTTTCAGTGCGAATTTTCACGATCTTGGAAAGACCTTTTGCACCATAAGGAACTTGCTCGCCCTTTTCATCTAAAAATTCAAACCCCAACGCCTGAAGCATTCCGATACCGCCATCATTCGTGGCACTTCCGCCAATTCCAATCACAAATTTCCGGCACCCCTTTTGGATGGCATCCAGAATCAATTCTCCAACACCGTAGGTAGTAGTATGTAAGGGATTTCGCTCGCTTTCCGAAATAAGTGTAATACCGGAAGCTGCCGCCATTTCAATGATAGCGGTCTGGGTTTTGATATTCATACCGTACTTTGCCAAAACCGGCCGCCCTAACGGATTTTTTACGGTTTTCTCAATCCATTCGCCACCGGTTGCGGAAACAATTGCATCCACGGTTCCTTCGCCACCGTCGGCAATGGGACACACCGTGACTTCGGCATCTGGAATTACCCGACAAATTCCTTCCCGAATGGCATCGCCGGATTGGAATGTAGATAAACTTCCTTTCATAGAGTCAATTGCAACGGTAATTTTCATATAAATTCACCTGCTTTTTATCAGAATATCGTAACATGGAGGTCATCAAAAAATAGGTCAATTTATTGTACCATAAAGCAGGAAAACTGTCAAGATTTGAAGTCCTCTTTTTTGCAGTTTATTGGCAGTTTGTTGTATATTATATATAAAATATATAATTGTATGAAAATTTTTCTGTAAACTGTTGACAAAAATAGGAAATGATGCTATACTGTGTGTGCAACATGATGAGACACCCGTGGTATACTGTTTATGCCACGGGTTTTTGTGCTCTTTTTTAATTTTTTTCATAATATTTTTTGCAAAAAAAAATAAAAAATATAAAATTTTAAGAAAGGATGTGTCAAAGCATGAAGAAGTTTTTTAGTCTTCTTCTCGCGCTGACCCTCGTGGTTGGTATGATGTCTGCATTTACTGTTTCTGCAGCTGTGAACACTACTACGTTCTACAACGCAGCAACCAATGAAATCATCACCTCTCTCGACGATGTAGACAGCATTTACGCAACCACTGAGTTCACAGGTCGTTACGAAGATAACGCAAGTGTGATTGTTTCCCATTACGATGGAGATGGTAAACTGATCAAAGTGGAATCTATCGTACCTGTTGACTCAACCATCGGAGAAAGTGTAACACACACTACTCCCGAGATTTCGGTAACCGGCACCGATATCGTTAAAATTTTCGCATGGACAGGAGTGGAAACCATTAAGCCTCTCCTGAAATTCCCCGGTGTAATCAGCCGTTCGGAAGGAATTCCGCTTCCCACTGCAACTACAACCGTATTGGATGTTGCAGAAATCGCTGATGTACCGCTGACCTTTGCTATGAACTTTAAAGCTGATCCTGTTACCGAAGCTCAGCTGTTAGCATATGGCAACTGGTATGCAGACTTTGAATTAAAGGTAAACAAAGACGTTACCTTTAATTTAGACGGCACCAAAGACGGTTACTTGGCAGGCCAGTATGATTCCTGGAGCCCTGCATGGGTAGTTGTTCCGAAAATGGACGTTACCGTAGCTGCAAATACTCCCATTAAAATTATGGAAACTGCTGCCGAAGAATACGGCAAATCCGGTCTGAAGTATACCTGTCAGGAAGTATT
>JAZNNT010000156.1:0-9147 GCA_045580405.1 Clostridia bacterium | reverse complement strand
GAAGAGGCGCCCCTGCTAAGGGCGTAGGGCGGGTAACCGTCGCGAGGGTTCAAATCCCTCCTTCTCCGCCAAAACAAAACCCTTGAAATTACTGCGAAAAGCAGCGATTTCAAGGGTTTTCTTTATGTTTCAAAGTGCTTGAAAGTGACAGAAAAATACAGTAAATAATGTGTGAAAAGTGTGTAGTAAATTAAATATCAATGGAATATACTTTCTGATACACTGCTTTTTGTTTTTGTTCTCGGATCTTGGAAATGTATATCAAAAGCGGAAGCCAATCAGAATACATCAAAAGAATCCAGTTTACTGATATAGAAGGAAACGAAATCGGAAAGTCTCTGGATGAAATTCTTGCTCAAATTAAGCGAAGGAACCGCAAAGCTTTTGATGAATATCTATTTCATAAGGTAAACAATATATGCTATAATTACGATGATGCAGTTATAGCAGGTAGTGAGCATGCTATAATAGTAGGAGATTGATATACTGATTAGTTAAAGCGGTGACATTTAGACCATTCGGCTCTTCCAAAAAATGACAAGTCAAAACTTGTCATTTTTTCTTTGTGCTTTACTGCAAAAAAAGAAGCATTACGAAGAATGCTTCTTTTTTTGACTGTAATTTTCTTATTTGACTGTATCTTTCAAAGCTTTTGCAAGCTGGTCAGGGCAGGAGGTTCCTTTTCCCATACAATTGATTCCCTCCAAACGACGAATAGCTTCAGCAACTTCGTAGCCTTCTGCCAAACGGGATACCCCTTGTGAGTTGCCGTGGCAGCCACCAATGAATTTCACAGATTTTATAATTCCATCGGCGATTTCTATGTCGATTCTTTGAGAACAGACGCCCTTTGGATAATAGGTGTATTGCATAACAGGTTGTCCTTTCGATTAAAATTAAAACTGAATGAACTGCTGGTTTGCACTGGTGTAAATCATTTTTTTTGCCACTGTTTTGCTTTCTATTTTTTCTAATGCATAACCATATAGTTCTAATTGCTTCTGATAGTTTTTTCGGATATTTTCTTCGTTCGGATTTCTGTCTGTTTTAAAGTCCAATAGTGTTATTTCATTGTTTTTTATGAAATAACAATCACAAATCCCTTGCAAAAGAATTTCATCCTCTGTGTTTACAGGATAAACCATATTTGCAGGCACTCGTACTAAGAACGATTTTTCCCGATAAACGATTTCTGCGGAAAGTAATTCCTTTGCAAGATCAGTTTGGAAGAATAATGCCAGCTTTTCTTTAATTTCTTTAGAATATTCTTTTTCTCCGGCTAAAGAGACAGCATTGCAAATTGCCTTTGAAACCGTACATCCTTGCTTGATAGCATCTAAATCAATCAGTTCAAACACCTTATGGAAATAGGTTCCGTATTCGCTTTGTGAATAGGAAAGCTCCATGGAATCTAAATCAGATAACCGTAAATTCATCACCGGAGTTTCTGCTTTTAACAAACGATTGGCTTCGGTAACGGCAATCTTAACGGGAAGTGTGGTGCGATAAGCATGATGATAGGGTACAAATAAATAATCGGGTTCCGAGAGTTCTTCGTCTGTTTTTTTCTCCAAAGCTGCACCGAAAGAAGGCACATCGATATCTCCTCCTACTGTTTCGATTCTAAATACAGAACTTTTCATAACGCAAGGCATAATCCATTCATCAAAGCTGTTGCAGCGAAGTAAACTGTTTTTTGTGATTTTGCCCGTTTGTGCAGCCCATTGCTCAAGCTTTGTTTCTGCATCGGATACGGTGGAGGTAAGAATCAGTTTTTCTTTCGCACGAGTCAATGCTACATATAAAATACGAAGTTCTTCGCTCAACTGATCTTCTTTTATAGCAGCAAGAATCACACGTTTGGTTAATGTTGGATAGTAAAAACGTTCATCTTTATCAATATAATTGGCACCGATTCCATATTCCGGGTGAAATACAACTTGTTTTTTTGCTTCCTCCTGATTAAATTCTGTGCCAAGTCCTGAAACAAAAACAATTGGATATTCCAAGCCTTTGCTTTTATGCATTGTGACGATGCGAACAGCATTTTCCGGCGGTTTTTCGCGAAATGAATTCAGTGTTTTTTTGTTGCAGGAAACATCTTCCGTATATGTGAGAAACCCTTTTAGTCCGGTGATTTCGGTTTGTTCAAATTTTTTAGCAATTTGATAGAACAAATCTAAATTTTCCATTCTTTGTTCGGGATTCTGATACACACAAAAGAGTTCTTTTAAATGATAATCTTGATACAACAGTTGAATCAGTGTTGAGATTTTTTTCGTGTATGCTATTTTTTGCATGTTAAGCAAAAAGGTTACAACCTGTTTCGCCTTTTTTGAATCCGACTTACGAAGAGCATACATAAATGGTTCTTTCGGTGCTGATTCCCGTAATTCGAGTATTTCTTCTTCTTCCCAAAAAAAGAGGGGAGATTTCAAAAGGCCCAAAAGGGCTAAATCATCATATGGATTGTCGATTGCTTTTAAAATGCCCACCAGCACTTTAATTTCCATAGCATCAAAGAGCCGTTCAGTTGCATCCATTGCCACCGGGATTCCATGCATTGATAAGGTTTTATAAAGATTGTTTGCAAATGTTTTAATACCGCGGACCAAAATAACAATATCACCATAATTTGCAGGACGAGTGCATTGTGTTTTTAAGTCATAAACAGGGAAGTGCTCTTCATGAATCAACTGATGGATTCGTTTGGCAATTATCATTGTTTCCTGGTTTAATTCTTCGGTGCCTTCTTCTTCCGGTTCTTCTTTTTGAGAAGAATCTGCCAGCAGAATTTCCGCTTGGTAATTTGTTTCTCCGATTGTTTGATAGGCAGCTGTTTGTACCAGTGATTCTTTTTGGTAATCCGTTTTTCCGGTTTTAGGTGTCATCAGCTTAGAAAAAATCAGATTAACACCGTCTACCACTTCTTTACGGCTTCTGAAATTGTTAGACAAATATATCACTTCATGCATATCGTCGTGATAGCTTGTTTGTTTATCAATAAATATCTGAGGTTTTGCATGACGAAATCCATAAATACTTTGCTTCACGTCGCCTACTAAAAATAGGTTTTTCCCATCTCTTGAAATCAAGCTGAATAAATAGTCCTGAATATCGTTGGTATCCTGATATTCATCAATTAAAATTTCATGAAAACGTTGCCGGTAGCTTTTTGCGATTTCGGAAGGAGTTCCGTCATCATTGGCTAAAATCTTTAGCGAAAAATGCTCAAAATCAGAAAAGTCCAGGATAGAATGCTTTTGCTTTTCTGCTTGATATCGTAAAGAAAACTCTTTCGTAAGCGAAGATAAAACGGTAATAAATTTCAAAATTGTTTTACAGTCTGATTGTTCGCTTTCAAAAGAATTGGCAACAAATGGAGTAAAACCTTCAATATCTTTTTTAAACAGATCTCGAATTTTTTTGATATCGGCGTAATCAGTCCCTCTTTTTACACCTTTGACCTTGTTAAAATAAAGGAAAGTGTGGGAGAGAATTTCCGCTTGAGCTTCCCGTAAATTTTCTTCATTGCAAATTGTTTGCAGTTTTTTAATCCAAAGAAGTTCTTCTGAGTAGAGTTCATGATAGGGTGCCAATTCCGGACGATCATTGATTTCCTGCAGAGCGACCAGGTATCTTTCTCCATGTTCAGAAAGAATTTCCTGTAAGCGGTTTATCAAAAATTTTGCATAGATTGATTTTGAAAAGTCACAGGTTACCTCATTTGCTTGAGATAAACATGTTTCAAAATAGGCATCAGGGTTAGAAAGGGAAGCGGTAAAGTGATAATACTGAAAAATCATTTCTATTATTTTATTATCATCCCGACCGTATCCGTAGGTATCTGCCAAATCTAAAAAGTCAACATCGTCACCGGCATATTTATCTTCTATTAATTCTGTGACGCATTTTTGTTTTAATACTGCTGTTTCAACTTCATCAGCAATCCGGAAATTAACCGGAATATCCAGCATATTGATATTCTGTTTGATTAAATTCAGGCAAAATCCGTGTATGGTTTGAATATTGGCATTCGGAAGTAGCAGCAATTGCCGTTTTAGCCGTTTATCAGACGGATTTTCTGCAATTTTTTGCATAATTGCCCGGTAAATTTTATCCTTCATTTCTGCTGCAGCAGCATTGGTGAACGTAACAACAAGTAATCTGTCAATATCCGGTCCGTCTGCATGACATACCATTTCAATAATTCTTTGTACCAAAACAGCAGTTTTTCCGCTACCTGCAGCTGCAGAAACTAATAAAGATTTATTGGTCGTGTCAATTGCTTTTTGTTGAGCATCAGTATATTTTATTGACATCTTCTGCACCTGCCTTTTCTTTGGATTTTAGAAGAAAATAATCCTCTTTGGAAAGTTTTTCTACATAACGGTATGGATTCATTTTATTATCAAACATACAAACGCCACCGTATGGACAATAATCACAAGCTGTTTGTGGTCCGTAGCGGTAAGGTTTAATTGCAATATCTCCGCTTAACATTGTTGCCCCAATAGACTTTAGTGTGTTTTCGCAGTCATTGAGCAATCGGTTAAACTCTTCCAAAAACAGAAAATTTCCGAGGCTGTATTGTCCATCTTTTGTAACTTTAATATCTGTCACGGTGGATTGATAACTAATTTCTTCCCCAAGATGACGATCAATTGCCCGAATTAAAGAATCATCGTTTAACACAAAGCCCCTCATTTTAAATTTTTTACGGATAGCCTTTTCGCTTTCATCCGGAGCAGGGCGTTCTTTAAACGGAACCAACTCATCATTAAAACTTGTGTAGAAAGCAGCTCCGGGAAGAATTTCACCGGTAAAATCAAGGTATTTTCCGCCATTTTTCACAACGGTTCGTAAGTAAGTCAATAATTGCAATTGAATGCCTTCTTTAATAAGTGCAAATTTAAACTCTTTGGCACTGGATTTATAGTCGATGATACGAACATATAAACGATCGTCAAGTAACGCAGCGTCAAATCGGTCAATTTTTCCGTATAACTGCATCAAGGAACCGTCTTCCAACTGAATAGATAATGGAGGAATGCCGTCATCGCCGATGGGTACTTCGTATCCCACAGGCAGAAAATCACCTTTTAGAAAATGCTCTTGGATGTAAGAAATTGCCCGTTTTAAAAGACGTTTGATTTTTTGAATCAAATACTTTGTTCGGGGATTGTAAAGAGAAAGCTCAGGAAACATGCGCATAATTTCGCGGGGTACAATTTCCTGTGCTGTTTTTTCAATATAATCTTCTGTCAGAGTTTCCCAGCTTAAGCCATCCGATTTAAGCCGCTTGGAAAATATATCAAAAAGATTATGCACAATACTTCCTGTTCTTCTGAAATCATAGCTGTTATCTTCCCGTTCCCGAACCTTCAGAATGTAATTTATAAAATACATATACTTACATTTTTGATAGGTTTCAAGCTGTGAAACAGAGGTGGTAAGTTGCTTTTGGTACCTGGTCTTCATGATTCTTTTAGACAGTTTTTTATTGGGCTCATAGTAACCGGTCTTTTTCATAGCATCAATTTGTTGCCAGGTATACAACAACTTTTCTTTATTTGGATTTTCCCAGAAATCTTCCGGAATCATCTTTGGATTCAGCTTCTGTTTATAAGGGTTCTGATATGTAATTAACGCTTTCTCAGAATACTCAGAAATGTTTACATAGGATGCAGAAAAATCTGTTACTTCTTGAAAACCTGACAAACGGCTCCATAAATAGCAGGGCATCCGTTTGACCTGTTCTGATTCTGCAACATTATAACTTAGGTATAAATGCTTATTTGCAATCAAAAAGGAACGGTATAAAGCCAAATTGGAATCACAGTTCTGAAATAACGAGGTAGGTAGTTCGATTCCCGTAAGATCTAAGATCATTTCCCGCTCTACATCAGATAGGTAGGAATGATTGGTATTTGCTTTTGGAGTAACATTTTCATTCATCCCCAGAATAAATACATATGCGGAAGAAAGCAGTCGTCCCCGCTCTGTATCAGAAACAGTAACGGTATCCAAAGTATCCGGAATATCTCCGGATTCATAAAGTTCCAGGGACTGCTTTAAAATCATATAATAATCTGATATGGAAATCGTTTCTTCTGCCAACAAGACATCAATATTTTTAATCGCTTTTAAAATAGTATTGTATGCTGTCACTGTTTCCTGGCGAAGAGCTGCTTCTGACTGTTCTAAATAATGTTTGACTGCAGATTCTAAGAAAGTTTCCTTAGCATAGCAAATAAATGCCTGACGATAGTTACATTTTTTACCAAAATGTGTGATAACAGGCTTTAAAAAACGGTCGTATAATTTTCTGATTATTTCGATTTTAGATGCAAAAAAATTCTTTTGTGTTTTTAAGAAATTACATTTTTCATCCCATTTTAAGCTATCTTTGAGTTCTTTTTTCTGAAGATTGAAGCGATGCATCACTTCTTCAAAAATACAAACTTCTTCATGAATATCAAACAAAGCGCAAAGGCTCTTGAGATAAGCTAAAACAGCATGCTTCTGATAATCAGTAAGTACCATTTGAAACAATGTTAAAAAGATTTTTGATACCGGATTTTCATGAAGCGGTGTCTTCTTATCTAAAAAGCAGGGGATTTTTGCTTCGGAAAACACCTCGTCGATTTCGTTTTCATAAAGAGATAAATCTCCTGTTAAAACCGCAATTTCGGAAAAGGATACGCCCTCAGCCGCCAGGCGTAAAATATTGTCTGCTACAAAGCGTACCTCGTCTTTGATGTTTTTTGCGCGAATCAGTGAATAAGGAACACGCGAAGCTTCTTTAGGAAACCCATCAAATAAATCCACAAAAAAACGACCGGAATCAAAGTTTGTGTTGACTTCGACTATCTGTTGGTTATATTTTTTTGCAAGATTACAAAGGTGATTATAGGTTTTATAGGTTGGAAAGAAAAGTTCCCCTGGCGATTTTGGCAGTGTATCTTCCAACAAAAGTGTAATTGTGACTGTTTTTGCTTGTTTTAATAAGGCTGAGATTACCAAATACTCAGCGGGTGAAAATTGATTGAAATGATCAATAAATATAACATAATCTTTGTATAAGTTTTCGGATTCGATATAACCTGCCAATGATTGAAAGCTATCCTCAAAATCACGGAATTTTTCTGTGATGGCTTTTTGATATTCTGTTAAAATGAAATCCAGGTCCGAAATTTTCTGATGTAGAAAAGAACCTTCTTCCAGCTTATCTTTCATTTCGCTAAAAACAGCGTGATCAATCAGATAACCTTTACATTCTGATAAAATACTTTTAAAAATGGCTACAGAATCAGGGCTTTGTCTTCTGTTTTTCACGGTTGAAAGTTGATCGGCATGAGAACGTAAAATCCGATATAAAATTAAATTTTTTATTTCTTCATCAATATAATCCAGCTGATTGGGTTGATACTTTTTATTAACTGTCATAGCAAGACGTTTGAAATTAACGGTTTCAGTCAGGTGAGAATAGGCTTCTCCTAAGGTATCCAGCAGTGTTTTTTCTGCATAAAAAGAAAACTGCTCCGGTACGATGTAAAGCACGTTTTCCTGATTGTCTATGGATGTTCTGATTTTTTGGAACAGAAGAGTATCTTTTTGAGACAATTCTTTTCCGTAAAGAATTTCTAAAGCCATGGAAATTCTCCTTTAAAATAGATTCGGACAAGCTAAATTATTATTTCTTATATTATAACATTTTTATTATAAAAAAGCAACAGAAAAATATAACGGGTTAATCTTGTAATTTCATAATAAATGCTGTATAATAAAAGCAGAATAGAGAAAGAGGACAGGCTTTATGAATACAATCCGAAAAATTACATATTCCGCCCTTTTTATGACGGTAGGACTTGTACTTCCTTTTATCACAGGGCAGCTGCAACAATTTGGTAATATGTTGTTGCCCATGCATTTTCCGGTTTTTTTATGCAGTTTTATCTGCGGTTGGAAATATGGAATCTTGGTTGGATTTATATTACCGTTATTTCGATCAGTAGTCTTTTCGGCGCCTGTGATGTATCCCGTGGCAATTGGAATGACGTTTGAGCTTGCTACCTACGGATTTGTGGCAGGATTTCTATATGAAAAACATTCTTGGAAATGTTTGAAATCGTTGTATATTTCATTGTTTACAGCGATGATTATAGGAAGATTGGTTTGGGGGGCGGCACAGTTCGTTCTGTTAGGTCTTCAGGCAAAAGCTTTTACATTTGAATTGTTTCTGTCGGGAGCATTAATCAATGCTGTTCCGGGAATTATTTTACAATTGATTTTAATTCCGGTTCTGATGGTTGCAATGGGGCAGACGAAGCTTGTGCGTTTTCCTAAAAAGAAGGAGTCAGAATCCTATGAAGGCAAATAACTATCAAAATATTGCTAAAAAAATTCGCAATCTGTTAAGTTTGAAAGATTCTCTTTTCGTTGCAATTGACGGACGGTGTGCTTCCGGAAAAACTACTCTGGCAGAACAATTGCAAAAAGAGTTTCATTGCAATGTGATTCATATGGATGATTTTTATTTGCCGTTATCAAAAAGAGACGCCGATTGGCGTAGAATACCGGCAAAAAATATTGACTTTGAAAAACTAACAGAGCTTTTTACTTCGTTTCCAAAAGAAGATACCTTTCAGATTTGCCCGTATTCTTGCAATGCCGCTGCATACACCGAGCCGGTCACTTACAAAAAAAATGCTTTGACTGTGGTGGAAGGCTCTTATTCTTGCCATCCGGTTTTAAAGCAGTTTTATGACTTCTCTATTTTTCTTACGATATCTTCCCAAGAACAGAAAAAAAGATTAGTAACAAGAAATGGGGTGGACGGGTATCTTCGTTTTCAAAATTTGTGGATTCCGTTGGAAGAAGCATACTTTAACAATTACAACATTGAAACTCAATGCGACATTACTGTATCAAATTAAAAATTCCCATCTGTTTTTTCAGATGGGAATTTTATTATTGGTGCCTTTAGGCGTGGAAATAAACCCACAGTTCTACTGGGGGAGGATAAAAAAGCTTTAGCAAAGGAAAAACCTCCATGATATAATAGTAAATGGTTTGGCGACCGCATTACTAAAAAATATCATGGAGGTTTTTAACAATGTTAAAGAAAACAACAAACGAAATCAA
>JAZNNT010000155.1:0-3509 GCA_045580405.1 Clostridia bacterium | reverse complement strand
AAGCCCGATGGCGTTATGCCATCGGGCTTTTTGTAATGTTTGACGAAAAGTGAAAAAAGAGTTATTTTCGTAGGGGACGACCTATGTGTCGTTCCGATTATTATGATAAAATCCGCATCATATTTTGATAAAACAGTTTGTCGATGAGCGTTTTGGGATAATTTCGTTGTTCCATTTCAGAAAGGATATCCCCAAAGGAGGAAAAATCGGTAATCCCTTTTGGCAATGAGTCCACACCGTCAAAATCTGAGCCGAAACCGATATGATCTTCACCGCCCAATTCGAGAAAATGCTCGATATGGTTAAAAATGCTTTCCAAAGTAGCCTTTTCGGATTCTTGTTCTAAGAAAGTGGGATAAAAATTGATGCCCAGCACACCGCCGTTCTCACAAAGAGCTAAAAACATCTCATCTGTTACGTTGCGGGGGTGATTACAAAGAACTCTGGAATTGGAATGAGATACCAGAACCGGTTTTTCGGTAACGGATAACACATCCCAAAAGGTGTGATCCGAGGCGTGAGATAAATCTGCTATCATTCCTAATTGATTCATTTTTTTTAGTACTTGCTTGCCAAAGTGAGTCAAGCCGCCACTCTCACCCGACATTGCGGAGGACCCAAGCAAATTGGAATCGTTCCAGGTCAGGGTTAATACTTTGATTTTTTTGCTCCACAGATAATCAACTGTTTCCAAAGAATCCACAAGGCTTCCGCCTTCCACGGTTAATATTGCCTGTTGTTTTTTCGATTCTGCCAAGGAAGAAGCATCTGTCACCCACTCTATATGTTTTCCGTTTTTCTCTAATTCTTCCAAAAAATTGCCATATAACGCTTCAAAATAAGTAAGCGGGGTGTGGAATTTTTTTAAGATATCCGGGTCCAAAAAAAATGCATACAACAAAAGGGTCCGAAAACCCTTTTGCTTTTTGATACTGTTATGAAATTCGTTTTCGTAGAGTGCGCCATGCTCAAAATACATCCGATAAGGAGTATCGTTATGGGCATCGATTAAAAACATCCTATTCATTCTCCTTGGAATCTTTGGTTAAACCTGCCGTTTTTCCGATAAAATACAGAGGACGGCGTTTTGCTTCCATATAAATTTTACCGATATACTGCCCGATCATACCGATGGAGAGTAACTGCAGACCGCCTAAGAACCAAACAGAGATTAAAAGGGAAGTCCAGCCTGCGATTGCAGTTCCGCATATTAAGCTGATCAAAGCATAGAGAATGGCAATTAAACTGCCAACAGACACCACAATACCAAGTGTGGTAATCAAGCGGATGGGGGAAATGCTGAAGGAGGAAATCCCCTGGAATGCGAAGGAAAGCATTTTCTTTAATGGATATTTAGATTCTCCGGCAAAGCGTTCGTTTCGTTTATAGTATACCACATCGGTTTTGTAGCCGATATCACTGACAATTCCACGGAGGAACAGATTCACCTCTTTGTATTCCATTAAGGAATCCACAGCACGTTTGCTCATCAGACGGTAGTCTGCGTGATTATATACCACGTCAACTCCCATCCATTTCATCATTTTGTAGAAGCCCTGGGCGGTGGTGCGTTTAAAGAAGGAGTCGGTTTTTCTCTCGCTTCTGACACCAAATACCACATCGCATTCTTCGTTTTTATATTTTTCCACCATTTCGTAGATAGCACCTATATCATCCTGCAGGTCCGCATCAATGGTCACGGTAATGTCCGCATAGTTTCTGGCGGTTTCCAATCCTGCCATCAAAGCATTCTGATGACCTCGGTTTTTTGCCAGGGAAACACCGGCGAACAAAGGACTGCTTTTTGCATATTTTTCAATCAGTTTCCAGGTTTTATCACGGCTTCCGTCGTTGACAAACAGGATTTTACTGGTGGATGCCACCAGCCGTTTTTCAATCATATCGGATAGAGCCCCATAGAACTGTTTGGCAGACTCGGGCAAAACTTCTTCTTCATTATAGCAGGGAACTACAATGTATAAAACAGGGCATTGGCTGAATTTCGCTTCAAACATGATGTCGGCTCCTTTCTATTGTATGTTTTGTGCGCCGGTATAATACCGGTTCACATAGGATAAAATGGTTTCATTTTCGGTATCAAAAAAGACGGGAGTGGTAATCATTTCCCCAATATTCTGAATCAGTTCTTCTGCTTTTTCCAGTGTTTTCTGACTTTCGGAAAAAGTCAGGTGAATCACATCGCATTCGGCATCCTGCAAATCGTAGCAGAAATCCATCGGGTCGGATTCTTCCACAAAATGAAAGGCAGAAAAGCAGGTGTCTTCGTTTATCATCACGGTTTTTCGCTGGGATGCCACAAAAGAAAATTCTTTTTTGCGAACCGGCATTACGGGAATTTTCAGTTTTGCAATTTCTTTGATATATTCGGGCGTAGTTCCGCAGCAGCCGCCCACAATATCGGCGCCATGTTCAATTAACAGACGCACATATTTGCCAAATTCGTTGGCATTCATAGAAAACACGGTTTCACCGTTTTCTTCTTTGGGGAGACCGGCATTCGGCTTGGTGATTAAAGGAACCGAGGCATAGGGAACAATTTCATCCAGTAGCGGAATCATCTTGTCCGGCCCTGTAGAACAGTTAAAGCCAAAGGCATCTGCTCCATAGTGTTCGGCAAGTAATAGTGCGGTGACGGGATCAGTACCGGTAAGGGTTTTGCCGGATTCTTCCAAGGTTACTGTTACATAAACGGGACATTTTTTATCCCGGTATACATTTTTTACCGCAAACAAGGCACATTTCACTTCCCGGATGTCCATCATGGTTTCTATTACAATGAAATCCACGCCAAAATCGTAGAAAGCACGTATCTGCTCTTCGTAAACGGAAACAAGCTCATCCTCCGTCATCATTCCCATGGGATACAGAAGCTCTCCTGTGGGGGATACGTCTCCACCGATTTTGACGGTAGTACCCACCGCTTCCCGACAGAAAGAAAGCAATTTCAGATTGGTTTCATACACATCCAGATGAGATGGCAGCTTCTTGCGGTTGGCACCGAAGGTGGGAGCATACACTGCATCGCTTCCGGCATCTTTGTATGCAGATTGCACGGATTTGATTGCCTCCGGATTGGCAAGAATCCATTCCTCGGGACATACTCCTGCAGGCAGACCTGCTTTGTGAAGCTGGGTGCCGGTGGCACCGTCTAAAATAAGAATTTGATTTTGGTTCATAGTTTAGAGCCTTTCTGGATTGGTTTATTTGGTTGCCCAACGGTCTATTACCTGCTGAGAGGTGGTGAAATCAGATTCAATATCCTGCCGCTTGTAGCGGGTTACCATCAGAGCATCTCGATTGGCAAGATTGGTTCCTTCAAACAGCGGATTGGAGGAGGTCATTTCAAACAGAGTTTGAGTATCAATTAAAGCCTGGCTGTAGTAAAGATTAAAAAGCTCCCGATCCAACACCAAAATATGCTGTTTTCCCGTGATAAATTGGTTTCGCAGCTGCTGAAGGTTGGGAGCGGAAGTCGGAGGCCAAGCGGT
>JAZNNT010000154.1:0-6144 GCA_045580405.1 Clostridia bacterium | reverse complement strand
GGGTATCGGACTGACGGAGCAGATATTCTGCTTCGTGAATTTTATAAGCAGTGTTTACGGTAACTAAAACCGCACCGATTTTGGTGGTTGCCCAAAAGGTAATATACCACTGAGGCACATTGGTCGCCCAAATGGCAACGTGGTCCCCTGCTTTTACGCCCATTGCAATCAACGAACGGGCAAAATCGTCCACATCGTCACGAAATTCAGAGTAAGTACGGGTGTAATCCAAGGTGGTATAACGAAACGCATACTGATCGGGAAATTCTTCCACCATACGGTCTAACACCTGGGGGAAGGTTAAGTCAATCAGATGTTCTTTTGGCCATACATATTTCCCGGTTTTACGGATATTATCCTGGAGCTTTCCACGGGTATCCCCATCGCTTCCGTAGGCTGCCATAAAGTTAACAAAATGAGGGAACACAATCCCTGCATCGTTTAAATCGGGAGCATAGGATTTTAACCATTCCAAACATACATATCCTTCATAATTAATGGAGCGAAGGGAAAACATTGCCGCATCCAAGGGCAAATCCCCTTCTCCCATCATGCGGTAGGAGGGCTTTCCGTCTTCCATCACGGAATCCTTCACGTGAATATATTTGATATATGCACCCAAGTTCTGCACGGTTTCTTCGGGAGATTCGTTCATAAAACGGTAAGGATGATGCACATCCCACAGCGCACCCACATTGTCACTTGCCACAGAGTTTAGCAAGTTTGCCAGACGCTTGGTGTCCGCATAAACACCGTTGGTTTCCACAAGCAGGGTTACGTCATAACTTTCAGCATAAGAAACCAGTTCGCTTAAAATGGAAAGAACGGCATCGTCATCCACTTCTCCGTCTACATTTGCATTGCGGTCAGCAAGAATGCGAAGATAGGGAGTGCCGATAGCATTTGCTAAGTGAATATATTCCTTGATTTCTGCCTTGGTTTCTTCTGCTTTGTCTAAATATTTTAAGGCACAGCCGGTAGACAAGCAGGGAATCTCCAGGTGCATCTTCTGAAGTTTTTCGATTGTGTTTTTTCTATTTTCTTCGGAAAATGGGTTCCCTTTGATATTACGGAGTCCTTCCCCCATTCCTCTCACTTCAATGCCGTGAAATCCGCAGTCCTTTGCCATTGCAAGCATTTCAGACCAGGAGAAATCCGGGCATCCTAAGGTGGAAAAAGCAAGTTTCATCATGTATCAATCCTTTCTTTAAAAGAGGTTTATCAAAAATAAGTAAGTTTCAAATCGGATGATTTTTTCGACCAATTCATCCATTGTGCGCAAAGCTGAAAGAAAATTTCTTAGATTTTCCAAATTTTCTGACCGCTGCGTACTTTGTGTACGCAAAGGAAACAGAAACGGAAAAGATGCCAATTTTACTCGGCTTTGAACATGGTACCGATACCGTCGGTAGTAAATATTTCAAGGAGCAAACAATGCGGAATACGTCCGTCTAAAATATGCACAGATTTTACTCCGCTGTCAATGGCATCTAAACATCCCAGCACTTTGGGAATCATACCGCCGGTGATGATACCGTCATCGATCAGTTTTAGGGTGTCTGCTTTGGTAATTTCGGAGATGACTTCGGGGGCATCCACATCCATCTTTAATCCTTCAATATCGGTTAAAAGAATCAGCTTTTCCGCTTCTAAGGCACCTGCCAACACACCGGCTGCGGTATCTGCATTGATGTTGTAGCTATGGCCGTTTTTATCCACACCGATGGGTGCGATAACAGGAATGTAGCCGTTATCCGCTAAGTTACGAACCAATTTGGAATTTACCTTCACAATGTCTCCCACATAGCCGATATCCACTTCCTCGCCATCCACGGTGGTGGTATGCTTTTCACAAGTGAAAAGGCAGGAGTCCATGCCGGAAATCCCAACAGCATTCCCGCCGTTTACGTTTAAGAGAGACACCACTTCTTTATTGGTTTTTCCGATTAACACCATCTGTGCTACCTGCATGGTGGTTTCATCAGTCACACGAAGACCGTTTACAAATTCGCTCTGCACATCATATGTTTTTAAGGCACTGGAAATGTCCGGTCCGCCGCCATGCACCACAATGGGATGCATCCCGATGTATTTTAATAAGGTGATATCTTCCATGACGGAGTTTTTTAATTCCCCGTTAATCATAGCGTTGCCGCCGTATTTGATGACAACGGTTTTATCATAGAATTTCTGGATATAAGGCATTGCCTCAACCAGAATTTTCGCTTTATGAATCAGTTTATCCATATCCATTTTTTGGCACCTCTTCTTATAAGTAGAATCCGGGATTTGCAAGGCCGGTGGTTTCGGGAAGGTCAAACATCAGATTCATATTCTGAACCGCCTGACCTGCAGCACCTTTATTTAAGTTATCGATGGTGGAAACCACAACTACACGTCGTAAGCGTTTATCCACAACTAATCCGATATCAATGTAGTTAGAACCTGCTACGTGATTGGATTCGGGAATTTTTCCTGCATCATAGATACGAACAAAGGGACAGTTTTCATAGAACTTACGGTAAGCGTCCAACAACTGTTCTTCGGTGTAATCATCAGTCATGTTCATATAAATGGTGGCATAGATGCCTCGCTTCATGGGTACTAAATGAGGAGTGAAGCTAATCTGTACCTCCTGACCTGCCAATTTAGAATATTCCTGCTCAATTTCAGAGGTATGGCGATGGGTTGCAATTTTATATGCTTTCATATTTTCGGTACATTCACAGAAGTGGTAATCCAGATGGATTCCGCGTCCTGCACCGGTCACGCCGGATTTGGCATCTACAATGATGTTTTTGATATCCACAAAGCCGCCCTTAATCAGGGGAGCCGCCCCTAAAATAGAGGTGGTGGTATAGCAACCGGGATTTCCGATTAAACGGGCTTTTTTGATTTTTTCCCGATAAAGTTCACATAAGCCATACACAGATTCTTTTAACAGTTGGGGGTTTTTATGAGTGGTTTTATACCATTCTTCGTATACTGCCACATCGTCATAACGATAGTCACCGCTTAAGTCAATCACACGAAGACCGGCGTTATATAAGTTGCCGATCACCATATCAGATGCACCGTGAGGCAAAGAAGTGAATACCACATCGCATTTTTTTGCGATTTCCTCCACATTTAATTCTTCCAGCACAATATCGCAGATTCCTTTTAAATGGGGGTAAATGGTGGAGATTTTTTCTCCTGCGGTACTGCCTGATACTAAAGTGGTCACTTCCACTTCGGGATGGTTTAATAATAATCGTAACAATTCAATTCCGGCATATCCTGTAACGCCTAAAATACCGGCTCTAATCATATCTGTATTCCTCCTATGCTTTGCTACGTGCTTTCGCTCTTAGCTGATTGTTTAAGATTCGTTTGCGGATACGAAGGCTTTGAGGAGTTACCTCCAAAAGCTCGTCATCTGCTAAAAATTCTAAAGATGCTTCTAAGCTGTACACGGTAGGCGGTGTGAGCTTTAATGCATCATCACTACCGGAGGCACGAGTGTTGGTTAACTGTTTTTTCTTGCAGACATTCACGTTGATGTCTTCCTGCTTGGGAGTGAAGCCTACAACCATACCTTCATATACCTTGGTGCCGGCACCGATAAAGAGGGTGCCTCGTTCCTGAGCATTGTACAAACCATAGGTTACGGCAGTACCTGTTTCAAAAGCAACCAAGGAACCGGTGAAACGCTTGGTGATATCGCCTTTATGTTCCTGATATTCGTGGAAGATGGTATTTAGAATCCCTTCTCCACGGGTATCGGTTAAAAATTCACTCCGATAACCAAAGAGGCCTCGGGAGGGAATGATAAATTCAATTCTCATACGGTTACCAACCGGTGCCATCTGGGTCAATTCTGCTTTTCTCAATCCCATTTTTTCCATCACGGAGCCAACGCAGTCTTCGGGAACATCAATTACTAATTTTTCGGTAGGCTCATAGATTTTGCCGTCAATTTCTTTTAAAAGCACTCTGGGAGTGGAAACGGCAAATTCAAAGCCTTCCCTTCTCATAGTTTCAATTAAAATGGAAAGATGCATTTCCCCTCTGCCTGATACTAAGAAGCAATCGGTGGTTTCCCCGTCTTTTACACGCAGGGAAACATCTTTTAACAGTTCCTTTTGCAAACGGTCACGAATCTGACGGGTGGTTACAAACTTCCCTTCCTGCCCTGCAAAGGGGCTATCGTTTACGGAGAAGGTCATTTCCACGGTGGGTTCCCCGATTTTCACAAATTCAATAGGTTCCGGATTGGAAACTGCGGTGATGGTTTCGCCAATGGTGATATCTTCAATGCCGGAGAAATAAATAATGTCACCCACTTTGGCTTCGGTCACCTGTTTTCTGTTTAATCCGTCAAACTGGTAAAGGTTTGTTACCTTTCCACGTCTGGGAGCACGTCGGTTATGATAATCACAAACCATAACCTCCTGATTCTGCTTCACAACACCACGTTCCACTCTGCCAATGGCAACTCTGCCCACATAATCGTTATAGTCGATGGAGGAAACCAAAACCTGCAAGTCTCCGTTTTCGTCTCCTTCGGGAGCGGGAATGTAGCTAACGATTTTTTCAAACAGTACGGATAAATCTTTTCCAGCCACATTGGGAGAATAGGAAGCAGTACCGGCACGACCTGAGCAGTAAATAATGGGGCTATCCAGCTGTTCGTCGTTAGCATCCAATTCCAACAGAAGCTCCAGTACTTCTTCGCCCACTTCATCCAAACGGGCATCCGGCTTGTCAATTTTATTAATAACCACAATAATTCTGTGGCCTAATTCCAATGCTTTTTGCAACACGAAACGAGTCTGAGGCATAGGACCTTCTGCAGCATCCACCAAAAGCACTACCCCGTTTACCATTTTTAGCACTCGTTCTACCTCACCGGAAAAGTCAGCATGTCCGGGAGTGTCGATAATATTGATTTTGGTGTCCTTATAGTGCACGGCAGTATTTTTGGCTAAGATGGTGATGCCACGTTCCCGTTCCAAGGCATTATTATCCATCACACGTTCTTCTACCACCTGGTTTTCACGATATACGCCACCCTGCTTTAGCATCTCGTCTACCAAGGTGGTTTTTCCATGGTCAACGTGAGCAATAATGGCGATATTTCTTAAATCTTCTCGAATCATAAGAACCCCTCTTTTTTTATTCCAACGGTCTTTGGGAGCACAAATAAAAATAATGTCCCATGTTAAATTTATACAAATACAATTATAGCACACCCTTTCCGAAAATTCCAGTATTTTTCGCAGAAAAAACAGGTTTTTTTCAATTTTTTTCATGTTTTTCGGGTCATCTTGTCAAATAGAAGCCTAAAACAAAAAAATTTTCTTCAAAAATTGACAAATGAAACAATTTGGTATATACTAATTCTGTTGAATTTTAGGCGAAAAGCGAAAGAAGGAACTGCACGTTGCAAGCGTTAAGACGACTCTTTTCCACCCGATATATGTTAAAGGGAAAGGACAAAGTGGGAGAAATTCCCACCTCAAAAGAGGCATACAAAAAGACATTTGACTTAGCCTGGCCCTCTATGACCGAATCGGTGCTGGTCTGTTTAACCGGTGCTGTGGATACCATGATGGTGGGATCTATCAGTCCCGAAGCTATTTCAGCGGTAGGCATCACCAATCAACCAAAATTTATCCTGCTGGCTCTGATTTTTTCTCTGAACGTGGGAATCACGGCAGTCATTGCCCGACGAAAAGGCGAAGGGAATCAAGACGGTGCCAACCGATGCATGAAGCAATCTTTAATGGTTGCAACCATCTTAGCAATTTTGCTGTTTGCCATAGGGAATCTTATTGCAGAACCACTGCTTCGGTTTGCAGGGGCCGGCAATGACATTATCGGTGACTCCGTTACATATTTTCGCATCATTATGGTAGGCATTTTCTTTAATTCCGTCGGTCTTGCCATCAATGCGGCGCAGCGAGGGGTTGGAAACACCCGAATTTCCATGACTACCAACCTGACGGCAAATATTATCAATGTGATATTTAACTATTTTCTCATTAACGGCGCCTGCGGATTCCCAAAATGGGGTGTGATGGGAGCGGCAGTTGCCACAGCGCTTGGAAACTTTATCGCCTTTTTAATGGCGGTGGCATCCATTCTTCCCAAAAAACGGTA
>JAZNNT010000153.1:0-44906 GCA_045580405.1 Clostridia bacterium | reverse complement strand
ATTTCTAAAATGACACCTATCTGTCGGATGATTTTCTTTGTTTTTTTAGCAAGATTTGAGAATAATGCTATTCCTCCGATGCTTAAAAACACCACACCTCCAATGTAACACAAACGCACAATGTTCTCTATTTTGTTTTGTGCAGCAACTTGTTCTGTATATCCCGGAATTGACTCAGAAGAGATGTATCTTACATTATTATATTCGCGTCCATTGATAACAATGGGGGTGTTAGGATTTATTTTGGTTGTCGTTACTCTATTATTCTCCAAAAATTGTGTGCCGGTTATACCGCAAATCAAACCAAGAATACCTGCTACAATGAAACAACAAGCTCTAAAATTTCTCATAAAAATACCTCCATTTTGTTAAAATTTTGCATCCTTTTACTTGCCAAAATATGATAAAACCTCCTTTTTTAAAAAATTGCAAAAAAAAAGGTGCGTCCAATAAGAGAACGCACCCGAAAAATGCAAACTCCTATTGTTACCACACAATTCTCAACAAATCCAGGATTTTCTCCCACATGCCAAGCGGAATTTGCATTTTTGCCAATTCAAAAACTTGACATGCCTAAAAAAGGATATGAAATTCCTGTTAAGACAGAGAATATCCCTGAAAAATTTGTTGATTGAATTATGTGGTGATTTTATTATAGCATTTTTTGGGAAAGAAAGCAATAGATTTTAATAAAAAACGGGACGATGTTGGCAGCGTAAGCTGACTGAGGGATTCGTCCGACCAACCGAAAGCGGTATCCTCTTGTTGGAAATCACAGGACGATGAGGGCATCTATCCCCTACAAATGACATTTTCCAAACCAAACAAAAAAGACGAAACTCTTTGTTTTTTGCTAAAGAATTTCGTCTTTTCTAATTTAACCTGATGTAAGGCGATGAAAAATGGATGCAGAATTCGCAAACCGAACCCGCAGGGGGTTACCCGAAGGCGTACATCGGTACGCCGAGCGGTGAGATTTACGGATTATGCGCCATTTATCAAGCCTAAAGAGAAATGACTCCTTCGTATGCTTTGACAGCCGGACCGGTCATATACAGCGTTTCATCTGTATAACGGATTTTCAAATCCCCGCCGGGGAGTTTCACGGTAATGTCGGTATCCTTTTCGCAATAACCGTTTAAAATAGCTGCAACAGCTGCTGCACAGGCACCTGTGCCGCAAGCTAAGGTTTCGCCGATGCCTCGTTCCCAAACACGCATTTTTAAGGTGTTTTTGTCAATCACGGTAACAAATTCCACATTCACTCTGTCGGGGAACATGGGATGATATTCAAATTCGGGACCAACCTTTTGCATATCCACGGTGTCTAAATTATCGGTAAATACTACCGCGTGGGGATTGCCCACAGACACACAGGTCACATGAAATTCTTCTCCTGCTACACTAATGGGTTCGTTTTTCACGATTTCCTTGTCGGACACCACGGGAACCAGCTCCGGCTTGGTTTCCACCTTGCCCATATCCACACGGGCTGCCACAACTTCCCCTTCCATGGTGTAAACCTTCAGCTTTTTCACACCGCTTAAGGTTTCAATTTCCATCTCTTCATGAGGAACAATACCCTTGTCATACAGGTATTTACCAACACAACGGATGGCGTTTCCGCCCATTCTGCCTTCGGTACCGTCGGAATTGAAAATTCTCATTTTCGCATCTGCAGTTTTGGAGGCTTCAATCACCACCGCACCGTCTGCACCGATGCCAAAGTGACGGTCAGAAAGACGGATTGCCAAAGCTTCGGGATTATCAATCTGCTTATTTAAGCAGTCAAAATAGATATAGTCATTGCCTAAGCTCTGCATCTTGGTGAACTCTACTGCGATTTTTTCTTCACGCATGTTGTTGATGTCCACAATTTCGATGCTGCCTTCAGAGTATTTGCCCTTCATAGAGTTGATAACAGCGTTTGCAGTGTCAATAGAGGTGAAGCAGGGAACGCTTCTTTCCACTGCTTTTCTTCTGATTTTTACGCTGTCACGTTCGGGAAGTCTGCCTTTGGCGGAGGTGGAAACAACAAAGTTTACTTTTCCGCTTTCGATTAAGGTTAAGGTGTTGTTTTCGGCATTTTCGTGAATTTTATCCACGGGAATTACCGGGATTCCTGCATCGGATAAGATTTTCGCGGTACCGTGGGTTGCATACACGGTGAAGCCCAAATCATAAAATCCTTTTGCCACGCCGTAGATTTCCGCTTTATCGGAATTTCTTACGGAAATGAACACGCCGCCTTTTTTCTGCAGCTTATAGCCTGCTGCAATTAAGCCTTTGTATAAAGCTTCTTCTAAGTTTGCGCCAATGCCCAAAACTTCCCCGGTAGATTTCATTTCAGGTCCTAAGTGAATGTCCACCCCTAAGAGTTTCGCAAAGGAGAACACAGGCACTTTGACCGCCACATAGGGAGAGTTTTTGTAAAGACCGGTGCCGTAACCCATATCCTTTAATTTTTCACCCAGCATTGCACGGGTTGCCAAGTCAATCATGGGAACCTTGGTAACCTTGCTGATATAAGGTACGGTACGGGAGGAACGGGGATTTACTTCAATCACATATAATTCATTGTCATACACCAAATACTGGATGTTGACCAGACCTTTGGTATTTAAGGCAACGGCTAATTTCTTGGTGGAATCAATGATTTTTTGAATCATGGGCACATCTAAATTGAAGGCAGGATACACGGCAATGGAGTCACCGGAGTGAACCCCTGCACGTTCAATATGCTCCATAATACCGGGGATTAAAATGTCTTCCCCGTCGGAGATGGCATCCACTTCAATTTCGGTACCCATTAAATATTTGTCAATCAAGATGGGGTTTTCGTCCAGACCGTGCAGAATAATTTTCATATATTCACGGGTATCGTTATCGTTCCAGGCGATAATCATATTCTGACCGCCCAATACGTAGGAAGGACGAATCAGCACCGGATAACCGATACGGTTTGCAGTTTCCAACGCTTCTTCTTCGGTTAACACAGTAAAGCCCTGAGGACGTTTGATGTTTAAGCGTTCCAGAAGATCGTCAAAGCGTTCTCTGTCTTCCGCCATATCAATGCTGTCTGCACCGGTACCCAAAATGCGAACACCGTTTTCCTGAAGGAAGTTGGTTAACTTGATGGCAGTACCGCCGCCAAAAGCAACTACCACCCCGTAAGGCTTCTCAGTATGAATCACATTCATCACATCTTCGGGATTTAAGGGTTCAAAGTACAGACGGTTTGCGGTGTCAAAGTCGGTGGAAACGGTTTCCGGGTTGTTGTTGACAATTACCACCTCGTAGCCTGCTTCCTGAAGTGCCCATACACAGTGTACGGAAGCGTAGTCAAACTCAATCCCCTGACCGATACGGATGGGGCCGGAGCCGAATACAATAACAGTTTTCTTGTCGGTGGGGTTATTATCGATAAATTCTCTGGCTTCATTGGCTTCTTCATAGGAAGAATAGAAGTAGGGAGTCTGGGCATTAAATTCACCGGCACAGGTGTCTACCATCTTATAGGATGCATAGATTTTTTCGGGAATTTTCTGACCGGACAGTCCTTCGATAACCTTATCCAAAAAGCCCATTTTCTTGGCTTCTAAGTGAAGCTCTTTTGTTAAGGTTTCTTCTTTTAAACGGCTTTCCATTTTGAAAATATTTGCCAGTTTGGATAAGAACCAACGGTCAATTTTGGTGATATCATAGATGGTATCAATAGATACGCCACGGGTAATGGCTTCATACACCACAAAAATTCGCTCGTCGTTACACTGGTGAAGTTTTTCCATAATCACATCGTCAGAAAGACCAACCAAGTCTTTATGACGCATAGAATCCTTGGAAATTTCCGCACCGCGAACGGCTTTCATAATGGCTTCTTCAAAGGTGGCACCGATTGCCATAACCTCCCCGGTTGCCTTCATCTGTGTACCTAAATCACGTTTTGCATACACGAATTTATCGAAGGGGAATTTGGGGAATTTTACCACCACATAGTCAATGGCAGGTTCAAAGCAAGCGTAGGTTTTGCCGGTTACTGCATTTAAAATTTCATCTAGCTGATAGCCGATGGCAATTTTTGCCGCAACCTTTGCGATGGGATAGCCGGTTGCTTTGGATGCCAATGCGGAGGAACGGGAAACTCGGGGGTTTACCTCGATTACCGCATATTCAAAGCTATCGGGATTTAAGGCAAACTGACAGTTACAGCCGCCTTCGATTTTTAATTCATTTAAAATGTCAAGGGCGGCACGTCTTAACATGGAATATTCGTAATCGGACAGAGAAACCGCAGGGGCAATAACAATGGAGTCACCGGTATGCACTCCAACGGGGTCTAAGTTTTCCATACTGCAGACGGTGATGGAGTTACCCTTACTGTCACGAATTACTTCAAATTCGATTTCCTTCCAGCCGGACACACATTTTTCCACCAATACCTGGGTAATGGGAGAAAGACGCAGACCGTTGGTAGTAATCTCAATCATTTCTTCTTCGTTGTTTACAATACCGCCGCCGGTACCGCCTAAGGTAAATGCGGGACGGATAATTAAGGGATAGCCGATGGTGTGTGCAAAATCCAGGGCATCTTCCAAGGTGTTTACCACCTTGGAGGGAATGACGGGCTGATTGATTTTTTCCATCATATCCTTAAACATCTGGCGGTCTTCCGCCTTGTCGATGGTTTCGGGATTTGCCCCTAAAAGTTTTACGTTATGCTTGTCCAAAAAGCCTTCCTTTGCCAGCTGCATGGACAGGGTTAATCCGGTCTGTCCCCCTAAGGTGGAAAGCAGGCTGTCCGGCTTTTCTTTTTCGATAATTCTTTTGATAACGGGTAAAGTCAGCGGTTCAATATAAATCTTGTCCGCCATTTTGCTGTCGGTCATAATGGTTGCAGGGTTGGAGTTTACCAAAACCACTTCCAGACCGTCTTCCTTTAATGCGCGGCAAGCCTGGGTACCTGCATAGTCAAACTCTGCTGCCTGACCGATAATGATAGGGCCGGAGCCGATTACTAATACTTTTTTGATTTCCTTATTTAACGGCATCTTTTCTTCCCTCCATCATTTCTACAAATCTGTCTACCAAAAAGCCCGGATGCATAGGCTCGGAGAAGCTTTCAATGTTAAACTGCACGGAAAAAGCAGGAATGTTGGCATAGTCAATGCCTTCCACGGTGCCGTCATTCACATTGCGATAGGAAACTTTTCCAAAAGACTCCACAGAATCGTTTACCACCTGATAGCTGTGATTCTGAGAGGAAATGTATACCTTGCCGGTGGTTTCGTTCCGAACGGGAACGGATGCACCACGGTGGCCGAATTTCAGTTTTTCAATTTTTGCCCCCTGAGATAACGCCAAGAGCTGATGTCCCAGCCCAATTCCCAAGGTAGGAATATCTTTTATCCCGCGGATTTCGGTAATCACGTCAGTTAACTCGGTGGGATCTCCGGGTCCTCCGGATAAAATCACCCCATCGGGACGCATTGCGATAATTTCTTCTGCCTGGGTGTTATAAGGCACTTTGGTCACGTCACAGCCTGCATCCAAAAATGCCTTCATCATATTGTTATTAGCACCAAAATCCCACATCACTACACGATATTTGGCATCCTTGCCCATGGAGGTAATCTTTTCGGGGACGGATACGGATTTTACCGCATCCACAATTTTATAGGTTGCAATATCATCGGTAAAGTCGGGAGTAAAAGAAATTTTTGCATTCATGGTGCCGGCATCACGAACCATTTTAGTCAGCTTTCTGGTATCAATGCCGTAAATTCCCGGGATGTCTTTTTCCTTTAAAAAAGTGTCAAGATCACCTTCCAAACGCCAATTGGACGGTGACTGACACCAATCTTTTACAATATAACCAAAACAGGATGCCTTTTCTCCTGCCATTTCTTCCGCAATGGTGCCGTGGCAACCCATTTCGGGGAAGGTGGAAATCACAAGCTGACCGAAGTTTGCGGGATCGGTCAGGGTATCCATATAACCAAGCATATTGGTGGAAAACACCAGTTCGCCCACTGCTTCACGGTAAGCACCAAAGCTTTTGCCTTTGAACACGGTTTTGTTTTCCAGAATCAAGTACATTTCTTTCAAATCTTTCAAATCTTTCAAAACAGGCACATCCTTTCTTGATATCTATCATAGCCATATTTTGTGGGTTTTTCCCATAAAAATGGCGGTTTTTCCTAAAAATGGGTAAAATTTTTTCCGAAATCACTTAGGATTTCGGCTTTTTTAGAAAAGGAGAAGTTCTCTCCTTTTAAAATCTTCTAAAATTTCTTTCTATCTATTGTATCACGAATATGGGGTGGTTGTCAATGATTTTTTCTTGGTTTTTTCGTATATTTCTACATTTTTTCGGGATTGGAAAATCAAAAAATTTCCTTGAAAAACCGTAAGAATTTTAATCAAAAATCCTTACGGTTTTTAATGAATACTGAAGAATGAAAAACGAAGAATTGCGGTAGGTTGCCATAGGCAACCATAACACCCTCTCCGGCACGGCTTTGCCGTGCCACCTCTCCCAAAGGGCGAGGCTTTTTTCGGTTCCCGCTACCTAATTAGAATGAATCTACAAAATTGTTTCTCGAGTTCTCTTAACCTAAGGTGATGAGAAATGGATGCAGAATTCGGAAACCGAACACCCAACGGGTGGTTACCCCGCATCGTTGGGGGCGGAGCGTTTGTTTGGTTCTCCTCTACCTAAGGTGCAGGAAAAGGGCACAGAACGGACAAACTGAACCCGTAGGGTTTACCCGAAGGCGTACGACGGTACGCCGAGAGGTGAAGTTTGTTCGTAACAAAAAAGCAATTACAATCTAAAATTGTTGTAAACAATTTTCACTTTGAAAAATGACACCTCATCCGTCAAAACCTACGGTTTTGCCACCTTCCCCTCAAGGGGAAGGCTATAAAAAATGTTGCTTTTTTGTGGTCTGTGTTCTTTTACAAGCCGCTATTTCACTAAAGTGCCGATAGTTTCGCCGGTAATTGCCTTTACAATATTCTCCGGTTCACTAAGACCAAACACGTGAATCGGAATTTTATTATCCATACATAAAGAGGTTGCGGTGGAATCCATCACGCCCAGTCCACGGTTTAACACATCAATATAGGAAATGGTATCGAATTTTTTGGCATCGGGATTTTTTGCCGGGTCGGAATCGTACACAGCATCCACTTTTTTGGCAAGTAAAATCACGTCTGCACCGATTTCTGCGGCACGAAGAGCTGCTGCGGTATCGGTGGAGAAGTAGGGGTTCCCGGTGCCGCAACCGAAGATAACAACTCTGCCTTTATCCAAATGGCGTTCTGCTCTGCCACGGATATAGGGTTCTGCAATCTGACGCATATCAATGGCGGTCTGCACTCTTGCCTGAACACCCAAGGCTTCCAGAGAATCTGCAATGGCTAAGGAGTTGATGGCAGTTGCCAGCATGCCCATATGGTCTGCACGGGTTCTGTCCATATTTTCGCCGGTTCTGCCTCTCCAGAAGTTACCGCCACCTACTACGATGGCTACCTGAACACCCATGGATACGCATTTTTTTACCTGTTTGCCAATGTTACCAATCACATTAAAATCCAAGCCGAAGCCGTTTTCCCCTGCTAAGGCTTCACCGCTGATTTTTAACAATACTCTTTTATAAATCGGTTGCATATTCTTTGCTCCTCTCTATTCATACTATATTTCACTGTTTGAAACAAACAACATTCTTTTCCTTTTTAGCTTGTCCTCACAATCGTTTTAAGAGAACATCCGCCGAAGACGGGAAGAACACCCGATGGGTGCCGTAAAAATGGCAAGCATCAGAAGTTGGTGCTTGCCATTTTTTTAGTTCAATAATTATTTGGACATATTTGCAACTTCTTCTGCAAAGTTGTCAACTTTCTTTTCTAAGCCTTCGCCTTTTTCAAAACGAACAAATTTTACTAATTTTACGCCTTTGGAAGACAGATACTGTTCCACGGTTTTGTCGGAATCTTTTACAAATTCCTGCTGGTTTAAGCAGTTTAAGGTGTAGAATTTGGAAATTCTGCCCATTACCATTTTTTCAATAATCTGGTCGGGTTTGCCTGCGGATTTGGGATCGTTTTTAATCTGTTCGATTAAAATTTTCTTTTCTTTTTCAACGTCTTCCTGGGGAACGGTGGATTTATCTAAATAGGTGGGGTTGATTGCTGCAATCTGCATTGCTGCGTCACGAGCTGCTTCATAAGCATCGCCGTCTAATGCATTTTCAGCCTGAACCATAACACCGATTCTGCCGCCGCCATGGATATAGGTTGCAACAGCACCTTCGTATCTTTCAAATCTTCTGATGGTCATATTTTCGCCGATGGTTAAGATTTTATCTCTTAACATTTCTTCAACGCTCATACCGGAATCTTTGTATGCTAAGGTTAATAATGCAGCAACATCAGCGGGATTTTCTTTTGCAACGATTTCAGCCAAATCTTTTACAAAGGTCTGGAAATCTGCATTTTTACCAACGAAGTCAGTTTCGGAGTTTACTTCGATGATAACGCCAACACCGTCACAGGTGAAGTCGGAAACAATACCTTCTGCAGCAATTCTGCCTGCTTTTTTCGCAGCAGCTGCCAAGCCTTTTTCTCTTAAAAATTCAACTGCTTTGTCCATATCGCCATTGGTTTCGGATAATGCTTTTTTACAATCCATCATACCGCAACCGGTGATTTCTCTTAATTCTTTAACCATCTGAGGTGTAACCATAATTAAATTCTCCTTTTCTTTATGATATGGAAAATAGGCAAGCGAACTGTTGCCTATTTTCTTAAAATCAGTTTCTAATTATTCAGCTGCAGCTTCGTCGGTTTCTTCTTCCATTGCCTGAGCAGAACCTTCTTTGCCTTCGATCATAGCGTTTGCCATGGTTTCAGCAATCAGTTTTACGGCACGGATTGCATCGTCGTTACCGGGGATTACGTAATCCACTTCATCGGGGTCACAGTTGGTATCAACAATTGCAACAACGGGAATGTGCAGTTTTTTTGCTTCTAAGATTGCGTTTCTTTCTTTTCTGGGGTCAACAACAAACAGAACGCTGGGGAGCTTTTTCATGTTTTTGATACCGCCCAGGTATTTTTCTAATTTTTCTCTTTCTAAGTTTAATTTGATAACTTCTTTTTTGGGAAGTAAATCAAAGGTGCCGTCTTCTTCCATTTTGTTTAACTGGAAGAGTCTGTCAATTCTTCTGCGGATAGTTTTGAAGTTGGTCAGCATTCCGCCTAACCATCTTGCGTTTACATAGTACATACCGATTCTTTCTGCTTCTGCTTTTACAGCGTCTGCAGCCTGTTTTTTGGTACCGACAAACAGGATTTCGCCACCTTCTGCTGCGATATCTCTAACAAAGTAGTAAGCTTCTTCTACTTTTTTCAGAGTTTTCTGCAGGTCGATGATGTAGATTCCGTTTCTTTCGGTGAAGATGTACGGAGCCATTTTGGGGTTCCATCTTCTGGTCTGATGACCGAAGTGAACGCCTGCTTCGAGTAATTGTTTCATGGAGATTACGTTGCTCATGATAAAATTCCTTTCTGGTTGTTCCTCGGCGCCGCGTAAAGCCTTTAAAATGCAATACTTACAAACGAACAAAGCCATGAAAAAATTTAACTTTGTCACCGGGTTTGTATAAGGGCGCGTGCGAATTCTCGAATATTATAGCATACCTTTTTCCAAAAATCAAGTTTTTTGGTAATTTTTCTTGAAAATTTTTTTATGATTCCAAAAGTGTGACCAATAAAGCGCAAATTCATACCCTACCTGCAAAAAAAATATGCAAAAACAGTTGAAATCTCTAAAAAAATGTGGTATAATACAATTCAATTCAAGAAAAAACAGAAAGGAAGGATTCCCATGAGCGAAACCAGAATGGTGCAGATTCCCAGAGAGGACGAAAAAAATATTCATGAGATTTTGCATTTTGTGTATGCGGCTCTGAAGGAAAAGGGCTATAATCCCATCAATCAGCTGGTGGGCTACGTGCTTTCGGGGGACCCCACCTATATTACCAGCCATAATGGTGCAAGAACCATGATTGGCCGTTTGGAACGGGATGACATTTTGGAAGAACTGTTCCGCTCCTATTTAAATTAAAAGGTAAAAAGACTGCAAGGCTGTTAGCTTTTGCAGTCTTTTTTTATGAACAGTGAATCAATGAGGAGGCGCCCTATGGTGCATAACTATGATGCAGGCTTTTGCTGCCGCGATAGTTTTTCATGCTTCACTATTTTACCTATGGCAAAATTTTCAGTCCAAGCACCGTAATGTCATCGGGAGCTTCCCGGCTTGCCTCGTAGGCAACCGATGCCAGGTAGTCCACGTTTTCTGAAAGATTGGCAGAAGGATATTTATGCAGGGCTCCATACACCCAGTCTTCCCCGGGGAGGGCATCTGCCACACCGTCTGAAATGAAAAAGAGCATATCCCCATCACATAGGTGGAGCGTTTTCTGATACGGTTTTTTCGGACGGATCCCTGCCGGCAGGGAATCCTCTCCCACAGCAATCACCTCATCCCCCCGCTTTAAATAAGTGGGGCAGGCACCTGTTTTTAAAACGGTTGCCGTCATTTTTTTTAAATCCACAATGGCAAAGTCCAACGTGGCAGAAGCAGAAGAAGATGCAATTAAAAAGGAATTGAGCATGGAAAAGGCAGAGGTCTCTGAAAAACCTGCCCGAAGCATTTCGTCCAGCAGCGTTACCACCGAGGAGGATACCGCTTCCGCTTTCTTTCCGGTTCCCATCCCGTCGGAGAGTGCCATTAAATAACGGTGACGGCTCAAACGGGAAATAATATGGCTATCTCCCGATGGGTCTCCCTCTTTTTTGGAAAAGCTTTGAATCCGTTGTTCCACGGTTCCCAAATCGCCCTCACTTAACAGTAAATTGCAAAGCCTGCGTCCGCAGGAGCCTTCGGTCACCGTCATGGGAACTCCCAAAAGCTCGGTAGCAATTTTTTCCACGGTGGGAAAACAGTTTTCCCCGTGTTTACAGGGAGACATCCCCAGCTTTACCAAATACTGGTCCTCTGCCGAATGGAACACAGATGCCTCACGAATCAGATACCCCTCATTTCCCAATGCACTGTATAGCTCTGCAGATAAGGGTGCATCAAAATAACGGTTGGTTTCCATATTGCGCTTAAGCTGACAGATAATGTCCGAAAGCTCTAAAAACTGTTCCCGAAAGGCATGAGTGTTTTCCGAGAGACGGTGTTTCCAGAAAGCATTTAGCCGGGAAATCTCAAAAAAGCCCGTCAGAGTTTCTATGAGCTTGTCCCCTCTGACACACCGATTCCGTATTCCTTCCGGCAGATGTTTTTTAGACAAGGCTCCGCCTTTTACCAAGCGGTTCATTCCTGCCGTTAACCCTTCGGAGGTTTCGGCAAAATGCTCCTGCCAACAGGCACGCTTTAAACTGCAGCCCCGACAAAGTCTGTCTCCCACAAAATCATAAAGAGTTTGCTCGCTGACAGAAGACAAATTCCAAAACTGTTTTTCCTGACGACCGATTTGTACGGATAATCCCGAAAATGACTTGGCAAGACGGTCTAATCTGCCGATGGTAATCTGATTTTCTGCTGCCACTCTGTCTGCCACGGGAGTCCCCTCCCGATAGCGGTCTAAGTAAGGCTCCATCAGTCCGTCAGGGGAGAGCAAAAACAAAAGCCCCGCCCAAAGAATATCCTGATGGGAAACAATGTTTGCCGTTTGCGGAAAGTAGGCGGCAGCAAACACATAGGAAAACAAAAATCCTAACAAGGCGGTAAACTTATTAAACTTGGCAAAAATCCCCGTAAAAAAGCCGAAGAGGGAATACACCGACATAGAAAGGGTGGCAAACTCCGCCGTTCGTCCCGAAAGTATTCCCAAAATAGCTCCTGCTGCGGCTCCTCCGCCAATGCCAAAGCTGTAGGCGGCACGGGCAATCACGAAAAAAGTGAGGACATCATGAAACCTTACCAAAAAAACTACCGTTTCTGAACGGATGCCGGAAAGCAGGGCAAACAATAAAAATATAGAACAGTACCCTTCGTCCTTGGTAAATTTTAATTGGGGTGATTTCACAAACTGGGCTCGATATGCCTTTTTTAATATGTAATAGGATGCCAATGTGAGCAGTAGGGAAATGGCTTTTACAATGACATCCTGCGGTAAGGGAGAAGAACCGAGCAGCATTGCTGCAAACACGCTCCCAAACGAGACAAACAGCAAAAGGGGGTCCCACCGTTCTGCCGGTATCAGTTTTTTTAAAAGAAAGCAAGCGGTCAGTGCGCCCATGGTGTCATAACCCCCAAGGGTGTAGCTTCCAAGCATTGCTCCCATATAAGAGGCAACACTTCCGCCCGTTGCCAGAAGGATTGCACCTCCAAAAGGTGCCATTCCGAAAAACAGGCTTGTCCGACTTAAGAAGAAGGATAAAAAGAAATGTAAGAGTCCTCCCAAAACCTGCCAAAGCAAGTTTTTTCGGTTTTTTTCTTTTCTTGTTTTTTTGGGTTTTTTTGGTTTTTTTAGTTTGGTCAGCTGGTTTGGTTGTTTCTCCCGTTTGGTTTTTTGCACGGTTTCTTTTAGCTGGGTGAGCAGACTCACGGCAGTCACTCCTTTTCCAATTTTTTCCAATTTTTATCAGTATAACACAGGTTTTATGAAAAAGGTGTTGCAATCTGTCGGGAGTATGCAGAAATTTGAAAATCTTTTCGACAAAAGTAACGGTAACAAAACAAGACACGACTTTTTTGGGAGAATTACTTGTAATTTTTTATTGCATATGATAGAATGATTTCATCAAGGATGAAATCAATGAATTGCCTTCGGCATGAATTGAAATCAAAGATTTCATGAAAAAGCAATTCAAATCATGTTGCCGATGCAACAATTCATGGAGGAACTCCAATTCATAAAAACATCAGTGCAAAATCCCCCATCAGCTTCTGGTCGGGGAGATCTTTGCATCACAATAGAAAAGGAATTTTTTACTATGCGGTTACGAAAAAAGAAAAACACGCCCAAGCGTTTGGAATTTTATAAAGACTTTTTCCTGGATTTTTCCGATATTGCTACGGATACCGAAGTGAAAGCAGAATTTATTGACTGCCAAAAAATTTTTGGAAACGACAATCCCGTTCACATAGAGATTGGAGCGGGGAAAGGCGATTTTATCACCACTTTGGCAAAGCAAAACCCTGATATTAACTACATTGCATTTGAAAAATGCGCCGACGTGATTGCCATTGCAGCAACGAAATCCGAGGGACTTTTTAATCTTCGTTTTGCTAACTTAGATGCAAACCTTTTAGATTCCATGTTTGCACCGGGCAGCATTGAACGGATTTACTTAAACTTTTCCGATCCCTGGCCCAAAGGCCGCCACAGAAGAAAACGCTTAACCCATAAGCTGTTTTTAAAGAAATACGAAACCGTGCTGGCAGATGGCGGGGAGCTTCATTTTAAGACCGATAACGTGCGCCTGTTCCGTTTTTCGCTGTTGGAAACTAAGGAATACGGGATGCAATGGCTCCTTTTAACCTTTGATTTACATAAAGAGTATCCCGAAGGCAATATTATGACGGAATACGAAACAAGATTTTCAGGAATGGGATACCCCATTCAAAAACTAGTGGCAAAATTCAAAACAGAAAACAAAAAATGAGATTCATAATGAATCTCATTTTTTGTTTTCCTTGACAATTATTTAAAAGAATGGTATGCTGAAACTGCCACACAAATCGACAAGAAGAAAACGGTATGGAATTTCCATACCGTTTTCTCGTTTATAAATATTTTGATACCGTAAGGCGAAGAAAAATGGATGCAGAATGAAGAAACCGAACACCGAAGGTGGTTACCCGAAGCCGTACCGCGTGTACGGCGAGCGGTGAGGTTCATTCATTATGCGCCATTTGTCAAACCGCCACCACCTAAGGTGCAGGAAAAGGGCACAGAATTTACAAACCGAACCGAAGGGTTATCCGAAGGCGTACATTGGTACGCCGAGTGGTAAGGTTTGCGAATAGCAAAAGGCATTATAATTAAAATTTGTGTCAACAAATTTTCACCTTAAACAAAAAGACATGGAATAAAATCCATGCCTTTTGCGGTCTGTGTGCTTTTACAAGCCGTATTAGAGGTCAAAATCTTTGTCGGTAAATTCCAAAACAATTTCCGTAGTAATGGATTCGCCGGGTTCTAAGAATTTTAATTCTCCGTTTTCTCTCATGGCTTTTCTGCCGCAGGGCCAAGCGTTACCGGGTTCTAAGCCCAGCACATATTCATATTCGCCCATCATTTTCCATTCGGTTAAGAAGGGGAGAGTTTCTTTGGACATCGTCATGATGAAGCCTGCGTTCACATCGGGATTGTAAATACCGATTTTTGCTTTGCCGTCAGTTTCCGCCACGTCATACACATAGCATTCTTCCGAAAAGCCTGCCTGGGGCTTTTCCATCACTTTTCGCTGGTCATATTTGGGGATAAATGCATCTGCGGTGGGTTTGCTGGAAATTTCGGGAATCATCACTTTTGCGTTTTCGGAAAGTAAAGGATATCCTAAATTGATATGATAGAGCACTTGGCTGGGTGCGGTTTTGTTACCGATGTTGGTGATGGTGTCAGATAAGGTTACCTTGTCTTCGGTTTTGGAAATTTTATAAGTACGCTTCATCTGAGTGTGGCAAGCAAATAAGGATGCTTCGGTAGCAACTGCTTCCACAATGATTTCGTCCTCGGTTTCCCAATAGTTGTAGCTATCGCAGGGGATATTACTGATTAAGCCGTGCATGGGGGTGCTTTCTCCGTCGTCCATACAGGAACCGCCAACAGCAGTGAGACCGCAAGTGGTCATAAAGCCGGCGGTAAAATTCTGTAAGAATCCTCTGCCCTTGGCATCGTCATACAAGGCGGGGGACACATAGCCTGCCGGGGAAAACCAACCCAGGTTTACCCCTTTGTAAGACAGACGGGAAATGTCCATACATCTGTCACAAACCAAGGTGATGTCCACTCCTTTGGTATTTTTAATCTGCAGAAGATTCATACCCTTGCCTTTTCCTTTTGCTAAGGTAACCTCTTCCACACCGCCCAACTGGCCAGGATGTCCGATATACTTATTCATAAAAAACACTCCTTTTTTGGAATTTAATTTTCTGAGAAAGGCTTCCCCTTGAGGGGAAGCTGTCACGAAGTGACTGATGAGGTGTCTAAATGACTTAAAATATGCTGACAGACACCATTAAAATTTCTTTTCATATCTAAGTTGGAATACCGCAAAACAGTAATTCCCATTTTTGCAAAATAGGAATCTCTTTTTAGATCCTGAGCTTTCCCTGCATCTTCAAAATGTTGACTTCCGTCCAATTCAATCACTAGTTTGGATGATGCAATATAAAAATCAACAATATAACCGCCAATGACTTTTTGCCGATGGACAGTAACAGGTAATGTTTTTAGAAAATCGTACCAAAGATGACGTTCTTCTTTGGTCATCTCTTTCCGTAGAGATTTTGCATTGTCAGTCAGTTTTTGATTCTGAAATGGATTCATTCCAAAACACCGCATCCACCGCAAGCGGTCCCCCTTCTCCTCAAAGGAGAAGGCTTTGCTTTTCTTTTGATATCCGCTCTACCGTTCGATAAAGCCGATTTTTTTATACACTTTTCTTAAAATTTTGCGGGAAGCAAGACATGCCTTTTCGGCGCCTTGCTTATAAATCTGCTCTAAATATGCCTTATCTCCCTGTAATTGCAAGTATTTTTCTCTTACGGGGCGTAATTCTTCCACCACGCATTCTGCCACATCCGCTTTAAAGATACCGTAGTTTTTGCCCTGGTACTGGGCTTCGATTTCTTCAAAAGACTTACCGGTGATGGCACCCATAATGCTCATTAAGTTTTCGATACCCTCTTTGCCTTCCCCACGGCAGATTTTCATATCGCTGTCGGTCACAGCAGACTTGATTTTTTTGGTAATTGCATCAGGATCGTCTGTCACGGTGATATAGGCCTTGGGGTTTTCGTCAGATTTAGACATTTTCTTGGTGGGTTCCTGCAAGCTCATAATTTTGGCACCGGTTTTAGAAAGATACCCTTCGGGAACGGTGAAGGTTTCACCATACACATTATTAAAACGGATTGCCAAGTCTCTTGCTAACTCCAGATGCTGCATCTGGTCAATACCAACGGGAACCAAATCGGTTCCGTATAAGAGAATATCTGCCGCCATCAGTACCGGATAGGTAAACAGCCCTGCACCAATGGATTCGTTCTGCTTGTTCTTGGTTTTATCTTTAAACTGGGTCATACGGGACAGCTCACCCATATAGGAATTGCACATCAGAACCCAAGCCAATTCTGCATGAGCAGGGTTATGGGACTGCATAAACATAATGTTTTTCTCAGGGTCCAGTCCGCAAGCAATATACTGGGTTAAAAAGTCTAAGCATCGCTTACGGAGGTCCGCAGGAGTCTGACGAACGGTAATGGCATGCATATCCACCACGCAGTAGGCACAGTCATACTCATCCTGGAGTTTTACCCAGTTTTTTAAGGCACCGATATAGTTTCCGATGGTGATATGTCCGGAGGGCTGAATGCCCGAAAAGATTCGTTTTTTTCTTTCGATAGTTTCCATTTTCTTTGCTCCTCGTCTCTGTTAGGATAATCAAAATTATAATTTGGTGATGCCACCTCTAAGGCGCAGAAAAAGGGCACAAAACACCTCATCCACCGCAAGCGGTCCCCCTTCTCCTCAAAGGAGAAGGCTTATATGCCACCCTATTTCCAATCCACCAACCTACTGCAAATTACAGATTTTCTTTCAGCACGTCTGCTAAAATGCCGATGCCTTCCACAATTTTATCGTCAGTCATGGTGGAATAGTTTAAGCGGAAGCAATTACAGGGTTTTGCCATATCGGTCATAAAGTTAGAACCGGGCACAAATGCCACATTCTTTTCTACCCCTTTTTTCACGATGCCTGCCGCATCCATTCCTTCGGGTAGGGTACACCAAATAAAGAGACCGCCTTCGGGACGGGTATAGGTAACTTCTTTGGGGAAGTGTTTGTCCATTTCCGATAACATCAGTTCACATTGATGACCGTATAATTCTCTTGCTTTCCCAATGTGAGCATCAATGTCGCAGGTTTTTAACCATTCAGATGCGATTACCTGAGTTAACAGGTTGGTATGTACGTCGTTTACCTGCTTTGCTACCACCATTTTTTCCATAATCTGGGGAATACCGTGAGTGAAACCAAGGCGAAGACCCGGTGCCAAAATTTTGGAGAAGGACCCAAAATACATGACCGCATTTTCTTCGTCCATAGATTTTAAGGTGGGCACGTTTTCCCCTTTAAAACGAAGCTCGCCGTAGGGGTTATCTTCAAAAATCACAACATTGTACTGATATGCTAAGGAAAGCAGTTTCTTTCTTTTTTCCAAACTCATGGTGATACCGGTGGGATTTTGGAAGGTGGGAATCACATAGATGATTCTCACTCTGTTATCACTTTTTAAAATCTCTTCCAATTTTTCCATATCCATGCCGTCTTCTTCCACGGGTACCCCTTTTAACACGGCACCGTATGTACGGAAGGAATTTAACGCACCGATAAAGCTGGGTTCTTCCACGATGATGGTGTCACCGGGATTTAAGATGCTTTTTACTGCCAAATCCAATCCCTGCTGACCGCCGGTGGTAATAATGGTGTTACATCCTTCCCGATAGATGCCCTGTTTTTTAAGTCTTGCTTCCACCTGCTCAATTAAGGGAGTATAGCCTTCGGTGATGCCGTACTGCAAACATAAAGAAGGCATTTCGGTAAGTACTCTCTGGGCAATTTCCTTGATTTCGTCCACGGGGAAGGTTAAGGGAGAGGGATTTCCTCCCGCAAAAGAGATAATGCCGGGTTTTGCCATGGTTTTAAACATTTCACGGATGGCAGAACCCTGCATGGTTTTCATATTGTCAGAAATGTGATACTGCATATTTTGGTATTCCTTTCTTTAGGGTAGTCTGTTTCTGTTCTGTTAAAAATTAAAAAACTATACTTCATTGGGGTAGTAAGTTTCAATAGCTTTTCGGGCAGCTTGCTTTTCTGCCTCTTTTTTGGTTTTGCCTTCGCCCACACCCAGCACTTTTCCCAGATGAGACACCTGAGATACAAAATGCTTATCGTGATCAGGCCCTTCGGATTTTACCAGTTCATACACTAAATCCACTTTGGATTCCTTTTGCACCAGTTCCTGGAGCTTAGACTTGGAATCCAGCACATTTCGGTTTTTCACCGTGTCTGCCACCGCGTCACGCATCAGGCGAAGCACAACTTCCTTGGCGGTGGGGAAATCGCTGTCTAAAAACACGGCACCAAAAATGGCTTCTAAAGTATCTGAGGTGGTAGAATCCAGTTTTTCAATGCCCAACAGCTTTTCTCCGTTCCCAATCAGAAGATAACGGGGGATTTCCAAACGGTTTGCCACAATGGCCAAGGATTTTTCACAAACCACAGATGCTTTTAACTTAGTCAGCTCCCCTTCCTTCACATCGGGAAGCAGTTTGTAAAGCTCCTCGGCAATTGTTAAGCCTAATACCGAATCTCCCAAAAATTCCAACCGCTGATTGTATTCGGTTAAATTATGCTCCACGGCATAGGAACGTCTTGTTAAAGCGTTACGAAGCAGTTCTTTATTTTTGAAGACGTATCCGATTTTTTGTTCCATGATATCAAAAAACCTCCTTTCTGTCATATTTTAGGCTTCTCCTTGAGGAGAAGCTGTCACGAAGTGACTGATGAGGTGTCTAAATGGTTTACAATATCCAAACAAACACCTTGAAAGTTTTTTTGAATTTCTAAATTAGTATATCGAAGTACCCGAATCCCTAATTTCATCAGGTATTCGTCTCTTTTGATATCCCGTAGTTGATGTCCATCTTCAAAATGCTGGGAACCGTCCAGTTCAATCACTAATTTGGCAGATGCGATATAAAAATCCACAATATAGCTGCCAATGACTTTTTGCCGATGGACAGTAACGGGTAATGTTTTTAAAAAATCATACCAAAGATGACGTTCTTCTTTGGTCATTTCTTTTCGTAAAGATTTGGCATTGTCGGTCAGTTTTTGATTCTGAAACGGATTCATTTCAAAACACCTCATCCACCGCAAGCGGTCCCCCTTCTCCTCAAAGGAGAAGGCTATTTCACTGCCAAAAAATTTTCCAATAGCTTCAGTCCGGTTTTGCCGCTTTTTTCGGGATGAAACTGGGTTAAAAACACATTATCTTTCTGATAAGCACAGTCAAAGGGGATACCGTATTCTGCCGTGGCAATTACTTCGTCACGGTTTTTGGCTTCCAGATAGTAGCTATGCACAAAATAGAAGTAGTCATCGGGTAAGTCTAAAAACAGGGGACTTTCTTTAGTAGTGACCCGATTCCAGCCAATCTGAGGCACTTTTTTACAAATGTCAACAGGAAACTTTTTGATTTCTCCGGGAAAAATGCCAAGACCGGGCAATACTCCCTCCTCGGATTTTTCAAAACACATCTGAAGCCCCACGCAGATTCCCAAAAAAGGAGTTTTTTTATCGATCACCTCGTAGACAGTTTCTATTAAACCGGAACGGTTGATACTACCCATAGCATCGTCAAAGCTGCCAACACCGGGCAAAATCACATGGTCGGCAGCACGGATGGTGTCTTTGTCGGAAGTAATTTCCACTTCTTTTGTAAACTGTTTTAACGCATTGGAAACTCCAAACAGGTTTCCTGCGCCGTAATCAATAATTGCTATCATATTATTCTATAACCGCTTTCACTTTTTCAATCATGGGCACAATTTGTTTTTTCATTTTCATGCTGACTTTATTCACAATGAGGCGTGCAGACAGCTGACACACTTCTTCTAGCACGCCCAGTCCGTTTTCTTCCAAAGTTTTTCCCGATTCCACAATATCCACGATGACATCGGATAAGCCCACAATGGGTGCCAATTCAATAGAACCGTTTAATTTGATAATGTCGGGAGACTGCTTTTTCACATCTTTAAAATAGCTTCTTGCAATATTGGGGTATTTGGTGGCAACCTTTAGGGAGGACACACGGCTTTTTAATTTTTCTTTGGCTTCTTCAGGACCACACACACACATTCTGCACTTTCCGAAATTAAGATTCAAAACTTCGTATAAGCTTCTTCCCTCTTCCAAAATAGTGTCTTTGCCCACCACACCGATATCGGCTGCACCGTATTCCACATAGCAGGGCACATCGGAGGCTTTCACTAAAATATATTTGATTTTGCCAATTTCATCCGTAAAAATCAGCTTTCTGCCTTTGTCTTCCAGACAGGAAATGTCGTAGCCGGCTTTTCCGAAAATTTCAGCAGCGTAGTCACCTAAACGGCCTTTCGCCAATGCAACGGTAATATATTCCATTTTTTAGTCCTCCTTACCCGTTCACGATTACAGACTTGCCCGCTTTCCGTAATTCTTTGGCTTTTTCAATTAAAGCTTTTTTGTCATCACCCGTTAACTGTTCGTCTGCTTTTGGGGGCGTAAACGAAATAACATGGCTCATACCGTCGGTCAAACGGTTGATATAAATGGCAGAACCGGTTGCAGGAATTTCTTTGCCAAAACGGGAAATCAACTTGTCATATCGTCCTCCGCCGGCAACAGGAAAGCCCACACCCTGATGGAAAATTTTAAAAATCATACCGGTGTAGTAATCCATATTTTTATTCATTCCGAGATCGAAGGTAATGTAGTTTTCGTAGCCGTAGTAAGAAAGATACGTATAAATTTCCAAAAGCTCGGTTAAAGCTTTTTTAGAGGGTTCGGGAAGTTTTTTTAGAAGCATTTCATCTAAAATTTCTTTTCCTCCAAATAAGGTGGGAAGCTTTAGAATAATATCCTTAATGGTGGCATCTAAGGTAACGGTTTCTAATACTTCTTCCATCGATAAAATGTCTTTTTTCACCATCAACTCGTTAATTTCGTCTTGGAGTTCCTCAGAAAGATGACTTTCGGATAACAGTCCTCTTACAAAGTTTACGTTTCCAAGTTCCACCATAAAGTCAGTAGCACCTGCATCCAGGAGAGCATTCACCGTTGCGGCAATAACCTCCGCATCATAAAAGGTTCCTTTTTCTCCTAAAAGCTCGATGCCTGCCTGGGTAAATTCATTTTGTCTGCCGCCTTTGGTGGGATCCAAAAAACGATATACATTCCCTAAATAAGATGCTCTTACGGGAAGCTGATCGTATAATTTGGTTGCTGCCACTCTGGCAATGGGCATGGTCATATCGGGACGTAGAGATACCACTGCACCGGTTCTGTCTACCAGACGGTACAGACCTTCTGCATCAGAATTTCCAAAAAACACGCTGTCATATTCCATTAAGGGTGTTTCCAGAGGAAAATAGCCGTAGGACTCGAAGCATCCTAAAATGCTATCCTCAATCTGATGCTTAAACTGGCACTCGGAAAATAAGATATCATTGGTACCTTCCAGAGTTAATGCTGTTTTTTTCATAGTGCAGGGGTTCTCCTTTTTTTGGTTTCTTTTTACTTTCTTTTTTAGAAAAGATTCACTCTTTCAAATATTTCAAAACGTGCAGGAAAATGGTTGCAGAATTTGGAAATTGAACCCGAAGCTGTACTTTTATGTACAGCGAGTGGTGAAATTCACGAATTGTGCGCCATTTTACAAGCGTACAGGAAGTACCATATACAAAAATTCGTCCGTTTCTCCACGCAAAATACAGGGACTTAAATTATTACTGAAATCCAGGAAAATTTCGTCGGTTTCAGATGCTTTTAGGGCATCCAATAAAAATTTATGATTAAAGCCGATTTCCAAATCGTCACCGGTTTTTTCAATATGAATCATGTCCTGGGCGTGACCGATTCTGGAAATGGTGTTTAAATGCATTTTATCCTCTTCCAGGTGCATACGGATGGGAGCTTTATTGTCTGCAGTGATTAAAAGGGATGCTCTCTCTAATGCATCGGTTAATTCTTTGGTTACGGCTTTCACCTTGATTTCGGCGTTTTTGGGGATAATCTGTTCGTAATTAAAAAATTCCCCGTCAATGAGTCTGGTATAAAATTCGTAGTTATCCAGCTTTACCAGAGCTTTTCTGTCACCAAATTCAATCACGGTGTCATCCTTGGTATCTGCTAAGATTTTTAACAGCTCATTTAAGCTCTTACCGGGAATAATGTAAGAACGGTTTTCGCCGGTAGGATAAATTTCTTCTTTTCTCACCGCCATACGGTAGCCGTCTAAGGTAACCACGGTTAATTCGTTATCCTTCACTTCAAACAAAGCACCGGTAAAGGTAATTTTGGTATCTGCAGTTCCAATGGAGAACAGAGTTTTCTTAATCAGCTCTTTTAATTTCTGTTCAGTAATTTTTAAAGAAAATTCACAGTTTAATTCTTCCACCACAGGGAACATTTCTGCATCCATTGCCACAATTTCATAACGGGTAGCACCGGATTTTATGACGGTAGTCAGTTTTTCGTCCACCGAAATACTAACCGTTCCTTCCGGCATCAGACGAACCATGTCAAATAAGTTTTTGGCATTGATCACTCCAACGCCTTCTTCCTCCACATCTGCTTCAAAACGGGCTTTGATGGCAATTTCGGTGTTATTTCCGATTAACGTAATCATATTGTCGCGAGCTGAAATGTATACCCCTTCCAGCTGAGGAATGGTTGCTTTTGGGGATACCGCTTTCAACACGGTAGACAAATTTTCTAAGAATACTTCTTTTAAAAAACTAAACTTCATTTTGATGTTTCACTCCTTGTTTCTTTTGGTATGGCACTGTCTGAAGATTGTGTAAATTATAAATTTCTACCTTGCAAATATTTTTGGTATGGTACTTATTTAAGAAATATAAAATTTTTACAAATCGTACCTTTGAAATATTTTTTTGTTATAACACTTTCCCAAAATAATGATTCTAAGAAATATCAAAATCAATCAGGATATTATAAAGGAAAATAAATCAGGATAAACAGTATATTGTAATAGGGATTGGGGAATTGTTGAATAACCTCTTTTTCCTTGAAAATATCAGGATTTTCACTGTTTATAACTTTTGTAACAACTTGTGCATAAAATGATTGCTTTCCACATAGCATAGAATAGGGAATTTTTCTCCACAGCTTTTTCCCTGAAATTCCCTGTGGGATTGTGTATCAATTTGTGGAATCTTTTGAAAGAAAAATTTTTTTATAAAATTGGTTGTGGAGAACTCTATCAAATTACACAGGAATTTTGTTTGATTCCACAGGATCTATCCCCAATTTCTGTAGAATTTTTTTTATTTCGGAATGTTTCAATTGGAAATTATTTTCGCTTCAGGGTATGAAACGGTTATACCATTATATATTATAATAGCAGATTTTTGGAAGGTTTTTCTCTATGTAAGAACCTTTTTTAGAAAAAGTAAGATATCAGGTTTTCATTTTTTCATGATTCATCCTGTTTTATATCAATATCCTAAAAAAGCGGGTACCGGTAAATCGAAAAACAAACTTTTAAATTTCTGCTGTTTTCAAATAGAGTTATTCCAAAAAGGCGTATCAGATCATAGAACAATAAACTGCAAAGTTTCTGCTATCTGATAATAGTGTTGTACTAAAAAAACTAATCTTCTAAGAGGCCGGTGATTTCCTCAATAATGGTATCAATATAAGCGTCTGTTTTTCTGATTTCCTTAATTTTTTCGATGGAATACATCACGGTGGAATGGTCTCTGCCGCCAAATTCTTCACCAATTTTGGTGGTACTCATTTCTAAAACTTCTCTTGCTAAGAACATGGCAACCTGACGTGCTTTCACAATTTCCTTCTTTTTGGAAGAGGATTTTAAAAGCTGTGGATCAATGTTAAAGTAACCTGCAGTTTCTACCATTACGGTTTCAATACCCGGTTTTGACTTTTTGGAATCTGCAATAATCACTTTAATCACATCTTCTGCCAGTTCCTTGGTGATTTCTTTTTTAGAAAGCTTGGTTAATGCTACCAAACGGGTAAAAATTCCTTCCAGCTCACGAACATTGGATTTGATTTTAGATGCAATAAACTGGATAATTTCATCGTCAATGGGGAAGTTTTCTTCTTCGGTTTTCTTCTTTAAAATTGCAATTCTGGTTTCTAAATCAGGAGCATTAATGTCACACATTAAGCCTGCTTCAAAACGGGTTCTGAGTCGTTCTTCCAGCGTTCTGATATCTTTTGGAGGACGGTCAGAGGATAACACAATCTGTTTATCATTATGATACAGATGATTAAAGGTATGGAAAAATTCTTCCTGCGTACCTTCCTTCCCGCCGATAAACTGAATATCATCTACCATCAACACGTCAATATTACGAAGCTTATCACGAAATGCGGTATTCTGACCGGATTTAATGGAATCAATAAATTCATTGGTAAAGGATTCGGAAGTTAAGTACAACACCTTTTTTTGGGGATCATTTTCTTTGATTCTGTTTCCGATTGCATGCAAAAGATGAGTTTTTCCTAAACCAACCCCGCCATAAATAAATAAAGGATTGTAGTTTTCTGCCGGACTTTCCGCCACGGCAATGGCTGCCGCATGAGCAAAACGGTTGGATTCACCGATTACAAAATTTTGGAAAGTATATTTTTTATTTAAGGTAGACAGTTCCTCCCGAGAATCGGAAAAACGGTCTAACACAGAGGGAGCATTTCTTCTGTCATCCACTAAGAAACAAAAATCAGAAATCTGTCCCTGGGAGGCAGTTACAACTGCAGTTTTAACCAGTTCCGAATATTTTTTCTCAATCATATCCCGGGTATAATCAATGGGAACGCGGAAATAAAAGATGTCATTTTCGATTTTTTCCGGGGTGACGGAGGAAAACCAGGTACTGTATGCCACCGGGGAAATCTCGCTTTTTATTATGTCTACTACCTTTTCGTAGAGATCTGATACGGAAAACAAGTGATTTCACCTCATTTTTTTGATTTATCCACATTTTTTGTGGAATATTTTTCAATTTTATGTGGAAAACCTTTCCCATAATCCCTAAGGTTTTTCACATTTTCTGGTTTACATAATAATTATAAGAATATTATTTTTTATTTTAATTTTGCCTCTTGACTTTTTTGGTATGGCATTATCCAAAGGATAGGAAAACCTGATAAACAGTACCTTGCAGATGGTTTTTTTGGTATGGCACTATTCAAAGGATGTGAAAGCTTTATAGGTAGTACCTTGCAGATGGTTTTTTTGGTATGGCATTATCCAAAGGATGTGAAAGCTTTATAGATAGTACCTCGCAGATGTTTTTTTTGTATGGCACTATTCAAAGGATAAAAAAACTTTATACACAGCATCTCTCTATTTTTTTGGAATGGTGTTTTTTTATAGGGTTTTTAAAACAACACCGCGTCTAATAGAAAAATATCCAAAAAGTAACAGTGTAGTAATACAGTTTTTTATCGTACGGTTTTGTGTTGAGCTATACCAAAAGATCAGTTCCCATGTAAGGACGCAGTACTTCCGGAACAGTTACGGAACCGTCTTCGTTCTGATAGTTTTCCAAAATAGCTGCCACAGTTCTGCCAACTGCCAGACCGGAACCGTTTAAGGTATGCACAAACTGAGGTTTGGAGTTAATATCTTCTTTAAATTTAATGTTGGCTCTTCTTGCCTGATAGTCCACAAAGTTGGAGCAGGAAGAAATTTCCACATATCTTTGGTAACTGGGCAGATATACTTCCAAATCGTAGGTCATGGCAGAGGAGAAGCCTAAATCACCGGAGCAAAGCAGAACCACTCTGTAGGGTAATCCCAACAGCTGAAGCAGTCTTTCTGCATCATTGGTTAAGGATTCCAGCTCCTGGAAGGAATCTTCGGGATTTGCAAATTTTACCAGCTCTACTTTATTAAACTGATGCTGACGGATCAAACCTCTGGTATCACGTCCTGCGCTGCCTGCTTCTGCACGGAAACATGCGGAATATGCACAGTATTTAATGGGCAGGTCCTCTTTCTTTAAAATTTCGTCTCTGTGCAGATTGGTCACAGGAACTTCTGCAGTGGGAATCATAAAGTAGTCACAGTTTTTCAAAGAGAAAGCATCTTCCTCAAATTTGGGAAGCTGTCCGGTACCGGTCATGGAAGCACGGTTTACCATATAGGGGGGTAAAATTTCGGTATAACCGTTCTGAGTGTGGGTATCTAAGAAGAAGCTGATGACAGCTCTTTCCAATCTTGCACCCAGTCCCTTATACACAGTGAAACGGGAACCGGTGATTTTTGCACCACGTTCAAAGTCTAAAATTCCTAAGTCTTCTCCGATATCCCAGTGTGATTTAAACTCAAAATCAAATTCTCTGGGAGTTCCCCATTTTCTGATTTCTTTGTTGTCTTCGTCAGAATTACCGTCCGGTACACATTCTGCAGGTGTGTTCGGGATTTTTAATAAGGTTGCCTGCAGCTCTTCCTGAATTTCAGAAAGCTCCTTGTCCATCCCTTTAATCTGTTCCGATAATTCCTTCATTTCCTGGAAAATGGGAGCAACGTCTTTGCCTTCCTTTTTCAGCTTGGGAATTTCCTTGGAAACAGTATTCTGTTTATTTTTCAAGTTTTCTGCCTGAAAGGTCAGTGTTCTTCTTTTTTCGTCCAATTCACTGACTTTTTCCAGCAAAGAAATGTCCGCTTTTTTAATGGTTAACAAACGTTTTACTTCTTCTTTTTCATCACGGATACGTTTTAAGTCCAGCATAATCATTCTCCTTCTTTGGTACTTGCTATCGCCCTTTTACAATGCTATTATATAATACGGCTTTGAAGCCGTCAAGCTCAATAATTGGTACAATTTTTTTCAATAATCCCTAAAACAAATCAATGATTCGTTTTAAGTCATCCTGAGAGTAGTATTCAATTTCAATCTTACTTTTAATTTTACCGCTCTTAATCTGCACCTTGGTACCGAATTTCTTGGTCAGCTGAGATTCCACTTCAATCAGATTGGGATCTTTTTTCAAGGTTTTTTTAATTAAGTTGGTACGTTTTTTCTGGGAAAGCTTTTTGGCAAGCTCTTCTGCATCCCGAACGGAAATCTCGTTTTTCACAATTTCATACAGCAGCAGTTTCTTGGATTCGTCTGATTCCAGAGAAGACAGCGCCTTTGCATGACCTAAGCTTACCTTCCCCGCCTTGATTTCTTTGAGCACAAAGTCCGGCAGATTTAAGATTCTTAAAATATTGGCAACGGTAGAACGGCTTTTCGATACCCGTTTGGCAATTTCTTCCTGGGTTAATCCAAACTGTTCTTTTAGTGTTTGGTAGCCCATTGCTTCTTCCAAAGGATTCAAGTCTTCTCTCTGAAGGTTTTCAATTAAGGCAATTTCCATCACCTCTTTTGTTTCATAATCCTTCACAATCGCAGGAATTTTCTTCTTTCCTGCTAATTTGGAAGCACGCCATCTGCGTTCTCCTGCAATGATTTCATATAAACCGTTGTCTTTTTGTCTGACTAAAATCGGGGATAATACCCCAACCTCTGCAATGGAGTCTGCCAATGCCTGCAAGCCCTCCTCGGAAAAATCCTTACGGGGCTGTGTGGGGTTTGGCTCAATGTCCATAACAGAAAGCTCATTTATCCGTCCGGAACCGGTTTCAATCTTTTCTTCCAACAAAGATGAAAGGCCCCGGCCAAGTCCGCCTTTTTTCATCATAGCTTCATATCCTCTCTTTTACCGTCTGATACAGTTCAAACGGTATTACTTGTTGTGATCCATAATATCCTGGGCAATCCGCAGGTAAGCTTCGGTGCAATGAGAACGCTTATCATAATATAAAATAGGTTCTCCGTAGCTGGGAGCTTCTCCCAATCGCACACTTCTGGGAACCGGTGATTTGAACACCTTTTCCCCAAAATATTTCTTGATTTCCCCTGCTACCTGAAGGGTTAAGTTGGTTCTGCCGTCATACATCGTGAGCACAACCCCTTCCACTTCCAGATTTTCGTTATAGCGGGATTTGATTTTTCTTAGGGTGTTCATCAGCTGACTGAGACCTTCCAGGGCGAAATATTCGCACTGCAGCGGAATTACAATGGAATCGGAACCGGATAAAATGTTGATGGTGATTAGCCCTAACGAAGGCGGGCAGTCCACAATCACAAAATCATACACATCCCGAATGGGTTCCAGGGATTTGGAAAACTGAAATTCCCTGTCACTGACACCAACCAATTCCACCTCGGCACCTGCCAGCTCAATATTACAGGGGCAGACCCATAAATTTTTAAAATTGGTTGCAATGACTGACTTTTCGATAGGCTCATTTCCAATCAGCACATCGTAAAAGGAGGTTTCCACACTTTCCTTATCCACACCGACGCCGCTGGTGGCATTTCCCTGGGGGTCAGCATCAATGAGCAGAACTTTTTTGCCAAAATGACCTAAGCAAGCCGCAATATTAATGGCAGAGGTGGTTTTTCCAACTCCGCCTTTCTGATTGGCAACTGCAATAATTTTTCCCATTTTTTCGACCTTTCTTGCTTTGTTATGTTCGTAAAAGCTATCCAGAATGTTCCCCGTGGAACATCTTGTTTCTGATGTAATATTTGCCAAAAATGTTCCCCGTGGAACAAAATCCGTAAATTTGCCATCTAAAAATTAGGTGGGTACCGATTATTGTATCACAATATGGCAAAAAAGTCTATAGTTTTTCCTAAAAAAATTAATTTTTTATGAAGACGGTTCTTTCTTTTAAAAATGTTCCCCGTGGAACATTTCTAAGGAACATGAAAAGTCTGATACATGAAGCAAAAATGGGAGGTATGAGGATTATATGAAGATGAGAGAGGCATTAAAAACCGTGGAAAAACGGTGCGTTGCAATACTCCGATGGTTTCTTCGGATTGCTATTTTCCTGATTTTGATCGGCATTGTTGCTGCGGCAGCTTTCCAGAATATTTCGACTGCAAGATATTTGCTGATTCTTGCTGTGATATTGGTCAGTCAGGGAGTGTGGGGAGCAGTTCTTCTGGATTGCTGTTTTCGCAGGCTTGGAAAAAGAGAATAGCAGTAAAAAAGCACGAAATCTCAATGGATTTCGTGCTTTTACTTTAGCCGGTTATGGAGATACCTTTGCATATAGGAATATGCCGTCTGTTTTGTAAGGAATTGCGGAATAAATTTTGTTCTCCAAAATCCCTTCTCCTTCTAAAATCACAGGCAGGTGGTTTTCGCTGAGTCCATACATACCGCCATTCTTTTCTTCTTCTGCCAACACCAAAAGGGGTCTTCCGATAAATTCCTGCAATACGTCTTTTTCCAGTTGCTCCGAGAGATTTAGCACCGCTTTACTGCGTATTTCCTTGATATATTGGGGGATCTGGTCCGGCATAGTATCTGCCACAGTACCGGAACGTCTGGAATACGGGAAGGTATGCACCTTCAGAAAGCCTATTTTTTTGATTAAGGTAAGAGTGGCCTGAAATTCTTCTTCCCCTTCCCCGGGGAATCCCACGATTACATCGGTGGTCACTGTGGTTTCCGGCTTGATTTTTCGCAGGGTTTCCACAGTTTTTTGATAGTATTCTGCTGTATAGTGTCTATTCATTCTTTTGAGAACTTCATCAGAGCCGCTTTGCAAAGAAATGTGAAAAGACGGACAAAGCTTTTTAGACTCTTTGTAATAAGAAAAAAACTTTTCATGGAAGGCAAAGGGTTCGATAGAGCTTAAACGGATTCGACAAATTCCGTCAATTTTTTCTAATGCTTGCAACAAATCCGTTAAATCCCCAATGGAAGAGCTGCCGAAAGAATCGGAAAAATCGGCACCGTATTTGCAAACATGAATCCCTGCCAACACAATTTCCCGGTATCCGTTTTGGGCAAGAATCTTGGCTTCTTCCAGTATTTCCAAGGGATTTCGGCTTCGTAGTCTCCCTCTCACATAGGGAATAATACAGTAAGAACAGAAGGAGTTGCAGCCGTCCTGAATTTTTAAAATAGCTCTGGTCTTTTCCCGATAATTTTTGATCGGCTCTTGATCAAAGGAGGTTTCCGCAGTTAAGGGAGAAATGTAAATTTTTTCCATTTCCTTTGATAGCAGTTTTGCTTCGATTTTACTGAAGAGACGGTGTTTATCCCCGTTGCCGATTACCAAATCCACCCCGTCTATTTGAGCAGCTTCCTCCGGCTTTGCCTGGGCATAGCAGCCGCAAACGGCAACAAAGTCGCTGTCCTTTGTGCATTGGCGAATCAGCTTTCGGGATTTTCGGTCACTCATATTGGTTACCGAGCAGGTATTTACAACGGAAACAGACGCAGTCTCTCCCTTTTTGGCAGGACGGTAGCCCGCTTGTTGGAATTGCTGTGCCAAAGCTTCTGATTCATACTGATTTACCTTGCACCCTAAGGTGACGATGCGAAAAGTTTTCATTTTTGTAAAAAAATTCCTTTTTTTAGTAAATTTTTTGTGATTTTTCTGTTTATGCAAAAACCCTTGAAAATCAAGGGTTTTGGATGGTTTTTTCGATTTTTACCGTACGAATGGAGCCGATAGAATGAAGGATTGCGACCTAGAGCATATCCTTTTTAATTAAAATCCACGCAGCCGCACAGATGGCAACCACGGAAATTACCAGAGGGAACCACCAGAACTGGTCCAGGGGAATACCGCCTTGGATGTTCATACCGTAAAAAGAGGTAACGATGTTTGGAATCGCCATCAGGATGGTGACGGATGCTAACACCTTCATTACAATGTTTAAGTTGTTGGAAATAACCGAAGCAAAAGCATCCATCATTCCCGACAAAATGTTGGAATGAATACTTGCCATTTCAATTGCCTGGTTGGTTTCAATTAACACATCTTCCAAAAGGTCTTCGTCTTCTTCATACAAACGGATAAATTTTCCCCGACGGATTTTCTGCATGGTGATTTCGTTTGCCTTCAGGGAGGTGGAGAAGAATACCAGAGATTTTTCCAAATCCAATAACTGAATTAACTCTTTGTTTTTCATGGAACGGTGTAACTGCCGTTCCACATAGCTTGAAATTTTATCAATCTGTTTTAAGTAAAACAGGTATTTACTTGCCACACGGTATAAAATCTGCAGGATGAAACGGGTCTTCATATAAGTATGTACCTGTTTGACTACGCCATCGGTAAATGCCTTTAAAATAGCGGTTTCATCATTACAGATGGTGATGATGTAATCCTTATGCAAAATAATGGATAAAGGCAGCGTTTCAAACAAAATGGTGTTTCCCACATGCTCTTCTTTTTCGGGAGCAGGGATATCCACGATGATTAACGTGGTGCCGTTATCGTCAGTTTCAACACGGGACATTTCTTCTTCGTCCAAGGAGGAACGGATGAAATCAGGGTCAATGCCAAGCTCCTGGGTCAGAAAACGGGTGTCCTTATCGTCAGGATCAACGAAATTAATCCAGCAGTCCTTTTCAATTGCTGAAATCTGCTGAATTTTTCCGTCATAGGATTTATAAATGCTGTACATTTTAATCACCCCGTACGGTTACACCGTTCTTTCTTGAATATTTTTAGGAGCGTTCCGCTTTTTTATCGCGGTTCATCAACCCGATGGCTGATTCTTTGGGATTTTTTTCTTCGTATACAATCTGATATGCTTCGCTGATAATTGGCATGGAAACCTTGTATTTTTGGGAGGCTTTATACACGGCTTTTAAGCATTTGATGCCTTCCACCACCATGTTCACTTCCCGCATAGCGTCTTCAGGACTCATTCCCTGACCGATTAACATACCGCAACGACGATTTCTCGAGTGCATACTTGTGCAGGTCACAATTAAATCACCCATTCCCGATAACCCGTAAAAGGTTTCGGTTTTTCCGCCCATTGCAACGCCTAATTTTGCAATTTCGTACATCCCGCGGGTCATTAACGCCGCTTTGGCATTGTCACCAAAGCCGCAACCGTCAGAAATACCGGCACAAAGGGCAATGATATTTTTCACCGTGCCGCCAAGCTCCACACCCTTGCTGTCAGTGGAGGTATATACACGGAATTTTTCATTCATAAAAGCATATTGCACAGCCAATGATACTTCTTCTTGGGGACAGGCCGCCACAATGGTGGTGGGAAGATCCCGCCCCACTTCTTCTGCGTGAGTAGGTCCCGATAAGGCACACACATGGCTGCCTTTGGGTAATTCATCGGCAATGACTTCTGATAAGGTAAAAAGGGTATCCTCCTCCAGCCCCTTCGCTACACAGACAGCAATCTGCTTTTCGGGTTGGAATAAGGGAGCCACGGTTTTCGCCGTGGAACGAATTGCAAAAGACGGCACTGCAAACACAATAAAATCCGCATCTGCCACCGCTTCTTTGATATCATTTGTAAAGCTGATGGGTTCCTCCAATATCACACCGGGCAGAAACTTTTTGTTTTCCCGATAGCGGGTTAACTCTTCAGTTTCTTCCGGAAAAAAAGACCAGATGATGACATCATTACGTCCGGATAATGTATGTGCAAGGGCACAGCCCCAACTGCCGGAGCCTAAAATTGCGATACGACTCACAACAATCAACACCTTTCCAACTATCAGTATAACATAGCGGAACCGATTTTGCAACTGCTTTTTTAATTTTTTTCTTTTCTTGGACAGCTAAAATCGTTTAAAAACACAAAAACTTCACCAAATCCTCAAACAGGTAACACACATAGCTGCTATGATAGAGTACAAAGCAACAGAATTGTTTGAAAGGATATTATTTATGAAACAAATAAAGAAGCTAAAACGTGTTACTGCTATTGCAACTGCGACAGTATTGGCAGCAGCTGTGCAAAATTCGAGCAATGCCGCCGAGAAGCATTATGAAGATTCTTGCGGGAGTTACTTACGGGAAATTGCACGCACCCGACTCTGTGAATCTCTTCGCAATGGTGTTTGTGCGGGGAATCTTTCTTATGAAGAGGCAGTTTCTCGATTAAAAGCATACGATCGTGTGCAACAGGGGTGAATGTATTGGATCAGAAAAAGGCATTATCACTGAAAAAACAAAAAGCATAGGAAATTCCCATGCCTTTTGCGATCTGTGTTCTTTTTCAAGCCTATTCCAAACGTTCTTTTAAGTCGGATGATAATTTTTCCATTAACTTCTTAATATCATAGGTAAAGTCGGTCACATCTGCCTTTTGCTTTTTGTAGCGTTCCTTTTCCACGTCTACCTTTCGTTTGGCTTCGGCAATCATTTCGTCGGCTTCTTTGCCGGCATCGGCAAGAATCTTGTTTGCTGCTTCCTCTGCAGTAACCAGAGCACGACCGATTTTTTCCTTTTCCAGTGTAAACTGAGCCTTCAGGTCGCTTAATTTTTCTTGCATTTCTTCTTTTTCTTTACGAAATTCTTCACGAAGATGCTCCAATTTTTGGGCAGCTTCCTTTTGCTCGTTGGCAAGCTTTTCTTCGTAGGATGCTTTCTGGTCCTCCAGCTGTTGCTTTAATTCCGAAATGGTATCTTTCTTTTCGGATACCTCTTTTTTCAGCTCCCGGATATCGTCATCCTTATTGCGGATTTTTGCTTCCACATCACGGGACATCTGATCCAGATAGGTCAGTACTTCCTCTTTTTTAAGGCCGCCGAACATGGATTTTTTAAAGCCGTTTACCTGCATAACTCTACACTCCTGATTTTTTTGGTTCTTTTGGTATCGGAAAACACAGAATTTTTTTGGTGCCTGTGCTTTGCCGTATCTTAAGGAAACCGCACGGACTTATTTCACTTCCACAGTCCAGCCCATATCGTCTTCGATTTTACCCCACTGAATACCGGTGATGGTGTCATATAACTTCTGAGATACGGGACCGATTTCGTTGTTGTTGATCATCATGACATCGTCTTTGTAACGGAGTTTGCCAACGGGAGAAATTACCGCCGCTGTACCGGAACCGAAACATTCTTCTAATTTTCCTGCTTTCTGAGCAGCAATCAGTTCTTCTGCACTGATTTTTCTTTCTTCCACGGGCAGACCCATTTTTTTGCAAAGCGCGATGACGCTGTCACGGGTAACGCCGGGTAAGATAGAGCCGTTTAAGGCAGGAGTCACAATTTTGCCGTCAATTTTAAAGAAGATGTTCATTGCGCCCACTTCTTCAATGTATTTACGTTCCACACCGTCTAACCAAAGCACCTGGGAATAGCCGTCATCATGAGCTTTTACCTGAGCTGCTAAGGATGCAGCATAGTTACCGCCGGTTTTGGCAAAGCCGATACCACCTTTTACGGCACGCACATATTCGTCTTCAATCCAGATGCCAACGGGAGCTAAACCGCTTGCGTAGTACGCGCCGGAGGGAGACAGAATAATCATAAATTTATAGGTTTTAGAGGGCGCAACCCCTAAAAATTCGTCGGTTGCGATGATGAAAGGACGGATGTATAAGGAGGTACCGTCTGCGGTGGGAATCCAGTCTTCATCCACTTTTACCACAGCCTTTACCGCTTCCACAAAATCTTCCACGGGAATATGAGGAATGCAGAGACGGTCATTGGTGTTGTTGGTTCTTTTTGCATTCATTTCAGGGCGGAACAGACGAACTTTGCCGTCTTTTCCGCGGTATGCTTTTAAGCCTTCAAACATTTCCTGGCCGTAGTGGAATACCATGCAGGCAGGGTGTAAGCTTAAGTTATGTACGGGAAGGATTTTGGCATCATGCCAGCCGATTCCTTCGGTATATTCCATTTCAAACATATGGTCGGTAAAAATTTTACCGAAGCCTAAGTTGGACTGGTCGGGTTTCTGTTTGGGGGTTTGGGTTCTGGTAATTGTGATTTCCATAATCATCACGCCTTTCCTGATATCAAATCTGTGATTTCCTTTCATTATACTATAGGTTTCCCAAAAATTCAACCATTTTTTACGAAAAAGGTAAAAATGTTTGTCCAAGTCTTTAAAAAAATATTGAAAATCATCTTGCTATTTTAGAAAAACTATAGTATAATATACTGTGGACTATCATATAACATCCCGATTCTTAAAAGGAGTGAACTGCACATGGCAAATATCAGAATCTGTGTGGACACCGCAAGTGATATTGATTTAAAAACTGCACAAAAATACGATATCCAATTGCTTCCCATGACGATTACCATGAATCAGAAAGAATATAAAGAGGCCTACGATTTTACCAAGGAGGAGTTTTATAATCTTCTGCCCGAAGGGGACGAAATTCCCACCACGGCACAGATTCCTCCCTTTGAATTTTTAGATGCCATTAAAAAAGCATTTAAGGATGATGTGACCGACTTCATTATCGTGACCATTAACGGAAAAGCGTCTTCCACCAATAACTCCGCCCAGCTGGCACGTAAAATGTTTTACAATGACCTGCCCGACTGCAAGATGAAAATTACTGTGGTGGATTCGGGTGCTTACAGCTATTGTTACGGCTATCCCGTGGTGCAGGCGGCAAAAATGGCGAAAGACGGAAAGTCTGCCGAAATTATCTTAAATTATCTGGAAGACTGGTTTACCCGCCTGGAAGTGTACTTTACCGTGTTTGATTTGAAATATGCCAAAAAATCAGGCAGAATCGGCGGTGCTGCAGCCATTGCAGGAGAGCTTTTGGGGATTAAACCCATTATGTGCTTAACGGGTGGAGATTCCGTGACCTATCAAAAGGTTCGCGGGATTCCCAAAGCGATGGATGCTCTTTGCCGGATTGCAGAAGAAAGAATTGGTGCTGACAAAAAATATATTGTGTTGCATGGCAAAAATGACGGAAAAGAGTTTTATAAAATGGCAAAAGATGTGCTGAAGGAAAAACCGTTGGAAACCGTACTGATTGGCCCCTGTATCGTGATTAATGCAGGGCCCGAAGTTGTGGGGATTTGCTATTTAGGTGAAAAACGGAATCAGCAGGTGCTTTACTAAGAGGTTTACCATGCATAAAATAGAGTTTTATAACGAAGTGGAGGATGTGTTCTCCCAAGAGGAAGAACTGACCGCCTTTTTAAATCGGTGTCTGGATATTTTAAATCCGGAATTTCAGGTGCTTTTAACCGTCACGGTGACGGATAATGAAACCATCCGTCAGATTAACCGTGAGCAAAGAGACATTGATAAACCCACCGATGTGCTGTCGTTTCCCATGCTGTTTTACAAGGAACCCGAAGTGCTTTCGGAAGCGTTGCAGGAATACGACTATGACCCCGAAACGGGACTGGTGGTGCTTGGTGACTTAATGCTTTCCCATGAGAAAATCGTTTCGCAAGCAGAAGAATACGGACATACCTACCAGCGGGAATTATGTTATTTAACCCTTCACGGCTTACTCCATCTGTTTGGTTATGACCATATGGTGGACGAAGATAAAGAAGTGATGAGAGAAAGAGAGAAAGAGATTCTCTCGAAGGTTGCCGACGGCTTGTAAAAGCACACAGACCGCAAAAAAGCAACACTTTTTTGCCTTCCCCTTGAGGGGAAGGTGGCAAAACAGTAGGTTTTGACGGATGAGGTGTTTTCGGAATTTCGATTATCCTAAGAAAGACGAGGATCAAAATTCTTTTGGAAGAGCTGTTTTTAAGAGAGACGAACACATCAGAATTTCGATTACCTTAAGAAAGACGAGGATTAAAAGAAAATGTTTGATGGGGTTTTAGGGCAAACGCTTCCCAAAAGGCTGTTGCAAAATGCAATCCAAACGGGAAAGCTGAGCCATGCATATATTTTTCACGGCATCGACGGTGTGGGCAAAACCACTCTGGCGCTGGAATTTGCCAAGGCCATTGTTTGCGAATACCACACGGGATGCGGAGTTTGTTCTGCCTGCAAGCAGTTTTTTTCCACCTCGGATATTCACATATTAGAGGGGGATCGCTCTATTTCGGTGAATCAGATTCGGGAATTGACTACTGAAATTTATTTAAAACCGTTTCATTTTCAAAAGAAAATTTATCTCATAAAAGATGCTGAAAAAATGACTACAGGTGCTCAGAATGCACTTTTAAAAGTGTTTGAGGAGCCGCCGCAGTATGCGATTATCTTATTGGTGACCAATTCCCTTGGGGGACTTCTTCCCACCATTTTGTCCCGTGGAGTAAAAATCCGTTGCCCTGAGCTTACTCCCAAAGAATTAAAAGAATATTTTAAGAAGCATCAGTTACCCGCTCCCACCGAGGAAATTCTGACGCTTTCCAAAGGGTCTTTGACCGAAGCGATGGCACTTGCAGGGTCAGAGGACTACCAAACCATGCGTCAAACCGTTTTGCGGGATGGGGGACTGCTTTTAAAACACCGTACTGCCAAGGATGTGGTGCGCCTGTATCGTGATTTTCACACTTACGAAAAGGAAGCCTTACGAGTGCTGGATATTTTTGCCAGTCTGGTCTATGATGCTTCCCTGGAGGATCAATCCCTCCGCAAAAATACCGACTGGGAGGAAACGCCAAAAATCAGTTTGGCAGAAGCTTCCGCTTTATATGAAGATATCACGGGTCTGGCAAAGGCTCTTAATCAAAACGGCAATTATGCCATTTCTGTGCTGGGAGCATTGCTTTCGATGAAAGCCCATCTGAACGAAGAAAGGATTTATTAATCTATGATAGAAGTAATCAGTGTAAAATTTAAAGATTTCGGCAAGGTCTACTACTTTGACCCAAACGGTCTTACCGTAACAGCGGAGGATTCGGTCATCGTGGAAACTGCCCGCGGTTTGGAATACGGAAAAGTTGTCCGAGGAAATTCTATGGTACCTGAAGAGGACTTGGTTCCTCCCTTAAAACCTGTGATCCGGATTGCCACCGAAGAGGATGCCAAGCAACTGGCGGAAAATAAGGAAAAAGAGCAGAAAGCCTTTGGCATTGCCGAGGAAAAAATTAAAAAACACGGTCTTCAGATGAATCTTCTGGAGGTAGAATACACCTTTGACCGAAGCAAGGTTCTCTTCTATTTCTCCGCAGACGGCAGAGTGGATTTCCGTGAGCTGGTAAAAGATTTAGCCAGCGTGTTCCGTACCCGTATCGAATTGCGCCAGATTGGTGTGCGTGACGAAGCTAAAATGTTAAAGTGCTTTGGCCCCTGCGGACGGCAGTGCTGTTGCTCCACCTTCTTATGTGAATTTAAGCCTGTTTCCATTAAAATGGCAAAGGACCAGAACTTATCCTTAAATCCTACCAAAATTTCCGGTGCCTGCGGAAGGCTGATGTGTTGCTTAAACTATGAGCAGTCCTCCTATGAGGATATGTGGAAAGATACTCCCCGTCACGGCTCCATCGTAAAATTACCCGGTGGCGGTGAAGGTACCGTCATTGATGTGAATGTAATCACCGGGATGCTTCGTGCCGTTTCTTCCGACACGGAGGCAGTTGGCACTTACCATAAAAAAGACGTGAAAATCATCCGTCAGGCAGTGGTTCATGACGAGCAGGATTCCCAGGAAATCAAGGAATTAACCAAAGAGTAAGAAGAAAAAAATAAAAATCGTTAAAATTTTGTCATAAAAGGGTTGACAAACTGCAAAAAAAGGTTTATAATGCCCAAAGACAAATGCATATTGTGCTAAGTGAAGGATGCAGGAGAAAGGCGAATGCCTTGCCGAAGGAGTAATGCTCTCAGGCGCTTTTAGCAGAGACTGCAAACGGATAGCGCTCCGGAGAAGTCCCTTTTCCCAAATAAAAAAGGAAAAGATCAAGGATGCCGAAGGTGTAAAGCCCCATGTGGGCTAATCTCTCAGGCAAAAGGACGGAGAAACAGTCATTTTTTGGTGACTTAGGCGAGTTATATCGACCAATTCGGAGTTTTTATGATGTCATAAAGACTCCGTTTTTTTATATATTTTTTTATTATTTTGTGAAAAAGGAAGGGAAAAATATGGATTTTTTCAATTGGCTTACTTGGTTAAACGGCGAAATTAACAGCTTCGTCTGGGGCAAAGGATTGTATCTTCTGCTTCTCACCGGTATTGTAACCACCGTAATTACCGGTGTGTTTCAGATTACTCATATCAAACACTGGTTTTCCGAAACCTTAGGAAAACTGTTTACAAAGGACGTTTCCGGAAAGGTAAAGGGAAAATCTATTTCTCAGTTCCAGGCACTTTGTACCGCTTTGGCTGCCACCATTGGTGTTGGTAACATTGCAGGGGTTGCCACTGCGATTGTTGCAGGGGGTCCCGGAGCAGTGTTCTGGATGTGGATTGCAGCATTCTTCGGTATGATGACCAACTATTCCGAAAACGTGCTGGGGATTTTCTTCCGCAGAAAAAACAAAGAAGGCGAATGGTCCGGCGGTGCCATGTACTACTTAGAAGACGGTCTTGGCAAAATGAAGGGTTGCAAATGGCTTGGTAAAATCTTGGCAATTTTATTCTGTATCTTCGCCATTTTGGCATCCTTCGGGATTGGGGCTATGGGGCAGATCAACAAAATTGTTGTTAATATGGTTTCTGCATTTGATATTCCTGCGTTATCCTCTCAGTTGCTTTATCCCGGTGTTTCCGTTTATCACCTGATTGTCGGTATTGTCCTTTTGGTAATTGCTGCGTTAATTATCATCGGCGGTTTAAAGAGAATTGCTGCATTTGCAGAAAAAGTGGTTCCCTTTATGGTGGTTTTATTTGTGGGCGGCAGTATTGTGATAATTGCTTGCCACTATCAGCTCATCGGTGCTGCATTCGCTTCTATTTTCCGCTATGCATTCACTGTGCCTGCAGCATTGGGCGGTGTTGGCGGTATTGTGGTGAAGGATATTGTAACCCAGGGCTGTAAACGTGGTGTATTTTCCAATGAAGCAGGTCTTGGTTCTTCTGTAATGGTGCATAGTAACTCCAACGTAAAGGAACCTGTACGTCAGGGCCTGTGGGGTATTTTTGAAGTGTTTGCAGATACCATGATTGTTTGTACCATGACCGCATTGGTGGTATTAACCTCCGGTATGATTAACTTAGATACCGGTGCCTTAGCAGCCGGTGCTACTGATGCAACCTTAGTGGCAAAAGCTTTTTCAGGCGTGTTTGGCGTGGTTGGGGAACAGTTTATCGCCATCGCGATTCTGCTGTTTGCATTCACCACCGTGTTAGGTTGGGATCACTACGGCACCAAAGCCTGGGAATACTTGTTTGGTGAAAAAACCAAACTGATTTATAAGCTGCTGCACTTGGCAACCATTATGGCAGGTGCCCTGCTCACCTCTTCCTTAGCCTGGGATATTTCCGACACCTTCAACGGCTTAATGATGGTGCCCAACTTAATTGGTGTACTGGCATTATCCGGATTGGTTATTAAAATTACCAGAAACTATGTGGACAGACGGTTAAAAGGCAAGGATGTAAAGCCTATGCTGTCTGTATTCCCCGATATACAGGAGGAAATGGAAAAAGACCTGTAAAATACCTTCGGCACAGCATGAAAAAAGGACAATCACCCCTTGGGATGATTGCCCTTTTTTTTCTTTAAATATGATATTTCAAGATATTTTCTGAATTTCTTGACTTTAAAAATTTGTTTTGCTATAATATAGGGTAACATAGTATGGAAAGTACCTTAAAAAAGAGGCGAATATATGAATATTATTATTGTAGGTTTGGGAAAAGTCGGTCAAAAGCTGGCGGACCGCTTGAGTCGGGAAAACGAACATTCCATCACGGTTATTGACCTTAAACAGTTCGTTTTGGCGGACATCGTAAATGCTTACGATGTGATGGGGATTACGGGAAGCGGCGCAAGCATTGAGGTGCTGGAGGCAGCAGGCATCCGTCAGGCAGACATTTTAATTGCCGTGACCGATTCGGACGAGTTGAATCTGCTGACTTGTTTGATTGCACGGAAATTGAGTCATTGCAATACCATTGCCCGTGTGCGAAATCCGGAATATAAACAGGAAATCCAACTGTTTCGTGAGGATTTGGGCCTTGCCATGATTATCAATCCTGAATTGATTGCCGCTCGGGAAATTGCGCGGCTGCTTCGTTTTCCCTCTGCCGTTCAGATTGATACGTTTGCCAAGGGCAGAGTGGAAATTTTAAAATTTAAGATTACAGACACCTCTGCTTTATGTGAGCTGCAGCTGATGGACATTCCCCAGAAGCTGGGCTGCAGTATTTTAATCTGTGGTGTTGAGCGCGGAGAAGAAGCCTTTATTCCCGGCGGGGATTTCGTGTTAAAGGCAGGAGATTATGTGAGCATTGTGGGAACCGTGCGGGATGCCACTCACTTTTTCAAGAAAATCGGCTTAAAAACCGGGAAGGTCAAAAACACCATGATTGTGGGTGGCGGCGAAACAGCGGTTTATCTTTCCAATTTGCTTATAAAAGCTGGAATTGATGTGAAAATTGTGGAGCAGAATGCTCTTCGCTGTGATGAGCTTTGCTCGATTTTACCCAAAGCAACCATTATTCACGGAGACGGCACCGAAAACCGTTTGCTTTTGGAGGAAGGCATTGATTCTGCCGAATCCTTTGTGGCGTTGACCAATATGGATGAAGAAAATGTAATGCTTTCTCTTTATGCCACAACCCGTACTGGGGGAAAAATTGTTACTAAAATCAGTCATACCGCATATGACGAGGTAATCAGTAATCTTGGGCTGGATACGGTTATCTATCCCAAGGACCTTACTGCAGAATATATTTTGCGATTTGTTCGTGCCAAAAACAATTCCATCGGCAGCAATATTGAAACCATGCACGAAATTTTAGACGGCAAGGCAGAAGCTCTGGAGTTCAACATTTTAGAGAATGCTCCCGTGATTCATCAGACGTTGGAAACCCTTTCCTTAAAACCCGAAATCTTAATTGCATGTATCAATCGGCAGGGTGACATTATCACTCCCCGCGGAAAAGATATGCTGCTGCCGGGAGATACCGTGATTGTGGTGACCTCCCATAAAGGCTTTACTGATATCAGCGATATTTTGAGATAGAGGAATTTTTATGAACTACAAAATGATTCTTCATACCCTGGGTTGGGTGGTTAATTTTGAAGGCATTTGTATGCTTTTGCCCTTTTTCTGTGCATTGGGCTTTTCGGAACAAAATCCTTTTATTTTTTTGATTTGTATGGGAATTTGCTTGCTGGTGGGGATTCCGCTCACCCTGATTCGCCCCAAGGAGAAATCAATGTTTGCCAAGGAAGGCTTTGTCATTGTGGCGCTTTCCTGGATTTTACTAAGTATTTTCGGGGCATTGCCTTTCTATTTGTCCCGGCATATTCCCCTATTTACTGATGCACTCTTTGAAACTGCCTCCGGCTTTACCACCACAGGTGCGTCCATTTTGCCTGATGTGGAGGCATTGCCAAAATCCTTGTTATTCTGGCGAAGCTTTACGCATTGGATTGGCGGAATGGGGGTAATTGTGTTTTTAGTGGCGTTGTTGCCTTTGTCCGGAGGGGATAATCTTCATCTGCTCCGTGCAGAAAGCCCGGGGCATTCGGTTGGAAAATTGGTGCCTCACGTAAAATCTACCGCAAAAATTTTATACAGCATTTACTTAGGTCTTACCGTTTTGCAGTTTTGCTTGATGATGGCAGACCCGGGGATGGACTGGTTTTCTGCCCTTACTTTAACCTTTGGAACTGCCGGTACCGGCGGTTTTTCCATCTTAAATTCGGGAATTGCCACCTATTCTCCCTATATTCAGTGGGTGATTACCGTTTTTATGTTTATCTTCGGGGTGGATTTCACCTTTTACTATTGCATTCTGATGCGGCGCTACAAAACTGCCATCTCTATGGAGGAGGTTCGTTCGTATCTGTTCATTGTGCTGGCGGCAACGTTGCTCGTATGCTTCAACGCTTTTTCCTCTGTGGGCATCACCGAGGAATCCCTTCGTCACAGTGCCTTTCAGGTTTCTTCCATTATCACCACCACAGGGTATACTACCACTGATTTTAACCTTTGGCCCCAGTTTTCTCAGATGATTTTGGTTGCCTTAATGTTTATGGGTGCCTGTGCAGGTTCCACCGGAGGCGGGTTGAAGGTGTCCCGTGTGCTGGTGCTGATTAAGAGCATCCTGAAAGAAATCCGTGTGCTGGTGCATCCCAAATGTACCACCAGGGTAAAACTAAACGGACGCCCCTTAGAGCACGAAACCCTTCGCAGCATCACCGTGTTTTTTATCGCATATATTCTGATTTTTGCTGTTGCACTTTTAGTCATCAGTTTAGATAATTTTGATTTCACTACCAACTTTACCGCCGTTGCGGCAACCATAGGCAATATTGGACCTGGACTTTCCGCTGTTGGTCCCACGGCGAACTTTTCCGGCTATTCGCCTTTATCCACCGTGGTGTTAACCTTTGTGATGATTGCCGGCAGATTGGAAATCTTCCCCATGCTGGTGTTATTTGCCCGCAAAACCTGGAAACGATAAACAAATTGAGGAATTTTTATGCAAAAATTAAAACAAATGCTTAGAAATCTGGATATTCCGCTGCTCAGTGCCGTTTGCATCTTATGTGTAATCGGGATCTTTTTGGTGTCCTCAGCTACCGCTTCCTTCGGGAGCAACAGCCAGGTGATTATTCAGACCGGTGCCTTTTTGCTGGGACTTGTCTGCTGTTTGTTTTTAGCATTTTTAGACTACGAATTTTTAGCCTCCAAATACCTTTATATCATTGGCATTGACGTGTTTTTATTGGTACTTGTGCTGCTTATTGGTACCGGTGCCGAAGAGGTGGGGGGCAACAGCTGGATTCGCTTTGGTCCCATTGGGATTCAGCCGGCGGAAATCGTGAAAATCGGATTCATTTTGTCCTTTGGGTATCAGTTGGACAAATTCAAGGACCGCATCAACGAGCTTCCCGTGGTGCTTTGTGCCTTAGCCCATATTGCCGTATTGGTCACCCTCATTATGCTTCAGCCGGACTTTGGAACTACCATGGTTTTTGTTTTCATTTTTTTAGCCATGATTTTTGTGGCAAAAATCAGCTGGAAATATATTGTCGCTGCTTTTGCGGCAGTGGCAGTCACCATTCCCATTCTGTGGTTCTTTGTATTTAAAGAATATCAGAAAAACCGTATTTTGACTTTTTTAAATCCCGAGCTGGATGCCCAGATGTCCGGCTATCAGGTGATGCAGTCCAAAACTGCCGTGGGAGCGGGAAAGGTTTTCGGACAGGGTCTCTATAACGGCATTTTAACTCAAAACAGCTTTCTTCCTGCCAAGCATACGGATTTTATCTTTGCTGTTGCTTGCGAAGAACTTGGTTTTTTGGGAGCCTTGCTCATTTTAGGACTTATTTGCTTTATTGTGTTCCGTTGTTTTTATATTGCCACCAAAGCCAAAGATCACCTGGGCTCTTTCATCGCCATTGGCGTTGGCACCATGCTGTTGGTGCAGTCCTTTGAAAACATCGGCATGACCATCGGTTTAACCCCCGTAACAGGGATTACCTTACCCTTTTTAAGCTACGGAGGTTCCTCCATGGTGACCAATCTGATTGCCATAGGGCTTGTGCTGAATGTGAAAATGAAAAATAAAAACTTATCCTTCCTATAAAAGAGGCATAAGGAGAGAATCAAGAATCATTTCGCTGGCACCCTTCGGGTGCATCAGATTGCAAGCTTTTCCCGCCATCGTTTTCATCATTTCAGAACCCAAATAAGGACGGTACCGATACCGTCCTTTTTCGTTTTCAAAAAAAATTTTGAAACTTATGCATAACTACTTGAAAATCAAAAAAAACTATGCTAAAATAGAAAAATAATCAGCATTTAGGAGGGATATTATGGATACCAACAAAAGACCGGATACGATGGAACGTATCACCACAAAAGAACTGGCAGATAAATTCATTGCCGAACAGATTGCTCAAGTAAAGCAGCAGGTAGGTGACAAGAAAGTACTTTTGGCACTCTCCGGCGGCGTGGACAGCTCTGTGGTTGCAGCGCT
>JAZNNT010000152.1:0-7979 GCA_045580405.1 Clostridia bacterium | reverse complement strand
CATAAGACACCACCACAGATTTTTCTACCACCGAAAGCCCTGTGATTTTTCCTAAATGCAAATGGGGATAGAGCATATTTTCTTCCCGATAGGTATACCATTCGTTTGGCTCACTGATAAATAATGCAGTGGGATAATCGGGATGCCCTGCCGCAAAATAACGCATAGAAGCAGGATGCCAAACAATGTAGGGGCAATGGCAGGCACGAATACCGTTTTCATCCCGCTCAGGCCCCGAACGAAACACGCGATGCAAAGAATAACACGGTTCGTATGCAAAATAGGGACTGTCAGAATACAGCGTTTTCAAATTCAAATCCAGTTCCGTATTATAGCTATAACGCATGTACATCAAATCCCCCGCTACCCCCAGATTCACAAACTGATTGGTTGTGAGAAGCTCCTTAATATTATCGCGAGTAGCATTGGTATGTGCTTTCGCATAATAAAGAGTCTTCGTATCCTCATCCCAAATGTTTTTTCCGTATAAATCGGTCGGAAAATCCCCGTCGGTGGAATAGTCATCGGATAAGCGTTCCAGCACCAGATAACCTTCCCAGGGATTCTTCACGGTGATCACACCGTCCACACGGCGATAAATAGCATTGAGCAGCTGAGCTCCTCCTGCCAAAAGAATAGCGTAACCGTCAGTAACGGGAAGTATTTTGAAGCTGTTACACAGCATGGAATGATTGCATTTTACGCCACCTACCACCATCTCCAGGTCTTTTCCGCACTGGATGAACAAAATCTCGTGTCCCTTGGCACTCAGACATTTATGGATTGCAGTGACCTCGCCCACAAAAGGACCGTATTTCTTGGTGGTACCGGCCCGTACCTTAAGGCCTCCCGCTTCCACATCAAAATTGCAAAGCTCCAAAGCCTCATCTTTTTTTAATAAATAGGGAGATTTTTTGTTAACAATCCCCCCGGAAAAATCGTAAAAATTCATGTCATCTTACCTCCAGCTCGGTGTTGGCAAGGGGGAACGGGGGATTCTCATTCTGCCTTGCAAACTCTGATGGATGGCAGTGCAATTATCATAAAACTCTTCAATCAGGCGGTCAGCCAGACGGTTTGACGGGTCATCCGAGCGCAGTACCGAAAATGCCACATATTTACACAATTCTGAATCGTATTCAGGGGCAGTGGGAATCTTTTCTCCTTCTGCCACCAATCCTTGGGGAGTGCTATAGTAAAAAACCTGATATTCCCCTTCCCGATTGAGAAAAAGCCCTTCCTCATCCAGTCGGTAGTCGCCGTATAACTGCTTATTGCGATACACCTTGTAAATACCGCGGTGGGCAGGCATCGGATAAGGATCCCCATCAGACTGCCAGAGTACCCGCAAGCATTTAATGGGACAAGCGGTGGGATATCGGGCAATCAAAAGTCGGATTCCTTCGTTTAAAAATCTGTTTGCCAACGGGCTGTCCACCGGTTTTCCAACCAACACGGATGCCACATTGGTCACGTCCTGTAAGGTCATCATCTTCCTCCTTCCTTACAAAAAACGGGTTGTAAACGCCTCATTATCAATATATTCTTTGTCGGAATGATGAGAAAGATAGGTAACGGTTTCCCGAAGCTTTTCGGTTGCCTCCTCGGGAATTTTGGTTTGTTCCTCCGAAAGCTTTTGATTGGTTTCTTCCATCTTTAAAAGAATCTTTTCTATATTGGAAATACGGGTTTTTCGTACCAACTGAAGAGTTCTTTCATCCAACTCCTCATAGGGAACGGTTAAGCAATAGGTGTTATGTGGCTGGTCCTTGTGATGAATTTCAAAGGTTTTTGCCTCATGATTTCGGAGCACAAAATACCCCGGGTCCAGTTCCCGCAGGCGCTGGGGAATATCATACACATTGGTTATAATGGGCGTTTTTTTGGGTTGTTGTTTCATAATTCCTCTTTTTTAAAAAAGGGGTTGCTTAAAAAGTTGATGGACTTCTTAAACAACCCCGGTTCATTGGGGATCGAAAAAAGGCTTTAGAATCAACAAACAGAGCCAAAGCCGCAGGACCGGTGCACAGCATAACGGCACGGCGAGTGGTGATGTTTGTTGATAGCAAAAATTTATTTTTTCGCTCTAAAGTCTTTTAGCTTTCCCCATTACGCTGTGATTCCTGTGAGTCTTGCCTGACCGCCCGGATGATCACACATCAGTTCGCCGTATTTGGCTAAAACTGCGGTCCAAGCGGGTTTTCCGGCAATCTGTTTTAAGATTTTGCCGTCGTCATCCAGCCAATCCCAATCGGATAAGGTATGCATTGCAAAGGACTTGGAGTTTAACAAGTCCATGGTGCCGTCAGGACAGTGACGGTCTGCCACAATGGGAATACCCCCAAAGGAAATTGCCTGGAAGCCTCCTTCTAAAGTCATGGGATCGATGTTTCTTCTGGTTAATTCCAGATAAGAAAGATAGCTTCTTCTCACATCATAGGAGCAGGAAATGTAGTCCACCTTGCTGCCGGTATGTTCTTCTAAATAGTCCATGGCAGTCTGAATTTTTAAGTCGGAAATTTCTCCGGTAGCTTCATTTAAATAGGGGAGCATCCAGTAGTTTTCCATACGGTTCACGCCGTATAGGGGCTGAGTAGTGTCGGAATTAAAAATTGCACCCAGACCGGTCAGTTCTTTGCCGTAGGAATTCTGCACGGTAATTTTGTCCCCTGCCGAAACGGTAACCTCACCGTCTAACACGATAACTTTTTCCAAACGGTTAATGGCGGTGATGCGTTTTGCAGCCTGGGTAGCGGAAGAGCCGATGATATCAATAATCATCCCTTCAATCAGATATTTCACAGAGTCCACCTGAATCTGATTGCCGTTTCCTTCCACCACGGTGGCAATCACGCCGGTACCGTCGGTGAATAAGGCTCTGGAATAGTTAAACTTGGCAGCTTCTAAAATGCCTTTCATTTCCTGGGTCAGTAAGTCTACAAAAGAATTGGTGTTTAAGCGGGATGCTTTCATCGCTTTATCGGAAATTTCAATCACACCATACATATCCTTGGTGGTAGTCTCAAAATGAGTATACTGGTTGGAACCTGCCTTGGGAAGGTTACCGGCATCGGAGGAAAATCCGAATCCGCCGTTTAACGCATAGGGTGCAAGTCTTACCACCTTGTGACCGATGATATTTTGGGAGGTTGTAACAATTTTGTTGTAAAAGGGGTTGGTAGTTGTGTTCAGCTGATTTCTTAAAACGTCCAGATAATAGCTTTTTAAAGCAACATCCGCTGTGTTGGTAGTAATCATAATTGTGAAGTCCTTTCCTCTTGTTCCCGTTTTATAAAATCCTATGAAAAAATAAACAGAAACGGAAACAGATTTTTAGTTTTTTACCATTTGAAGAAACATTTCGCCTGCTTCCTCAAAGGTTTTTGGTTGGTTGCCCGGAGTGGTACAAAACTCACCGCCTTGTCCGCAAATTAACGCCGGGGGCATCTGAGACAAGCTGTTGGCATATTCGCGGTAGGCAGAAGGCAAGGTGGTCAATGCCCTTTTTGCCATGGTAAATGCCGCCTGATGATCCAAGGATAACAGTTCGGGGTTTTCCTCCAGATAAGAGATAAAGTCGTATGCCCGATCAGCTAAGCCGTGCTCTTGCAAGAAACCCTCCAGGTCGCTCTGAAATTGTGCTTCCACATCGGGGGCAGTGGCTTCCGCCAAGAGTTCACGTGCCTCTTTTAGTTCTTCTCTGGTTCTGGAGATAAACCGTTCGCTTTCGCAATATGCTTTTTCCAGCTCGGAATAATCTTTGAATTTACCGAGAATTAAGGGGGGATTTCCCCCGTTCTCTATGGGATTGGTCCCGACTGCAAAATGCTCATCCTGAGTGCAGTCGATTGGATTGTCAATCATATGCTCATTCCTTTCTTTCGCTTGTTTGCCTGTTTTTTTCTGACAGGGGTTCGGAAAACCGTTATGATTACCACGTCCGGGACTTCTTCGGCTTCCGTCTCCCTTAGTATGCACCCGACTTCACCATTTGGCAAGGTCATCTTTTTTCTGGCTTTTTGTTCCTCTTTTATGAAGCTGTATTGCCGTAAAATCACTGATGCCTTGGTTTTTTTGTTTTTGGAGGCTGTTTTTTGGACCAAAAATGCAAAAAAAGCGACGATTTATGATTGACATTACGAAAAAAAGGTAGTATAATAAACTTGATATCCAAATTGGATTGTTAAAAATTAAACAAGTATAATTTTTACAGGCACCCTTTGGGCGCTAAAGACATAAAAACAGAATGGAGACAGCAAGTATGAAAAGAGTGTACAACTTCAGTGCAGGACCTTCTGCATTACCGGAAGCAGTGTTGCAAAAAGCTGCAGAAGAAATGTTAGATGCAAACGGTGCAGGCATGTCCGTTATGGAAATGAGCCACCGTTCCAAAGACTATCAGGCAATTATTGACCGTGCGGAAGAACTGTTCCGTGAGCTGATGGAAATTCCCGATGACTATGCAGTGTTATTCCTGCAGGGCGGCGCATCCTCTCAGTTTGCGATGATTGCTTTAAACCTGATGAATAAAAATAAAAAAGGTGACTATGTAATTACCGGTCAGTGGGCAAAGAAAGCATACCAGGAAGGTGCACATTACGGTGACGCATACCAGGTGGCATCCTCTGCCGACAAAACCTTCTCCTACATTCCCAAGCTGGACAAATCCATGTTCCGTCCCGATGCAGACTTTGTACATATTACCTTAAACAACACCATCTACGGCACCAAATTCAATGAGCTGCCTGATGTTGGTGATGTTCCGCTCGTTGCAGATATTTCCTCCTGCATTCTGTCTGAAAAATTAGATGTGACCAAATTCGGCATGCTTTATGCAGGCGCTCAGAAAAATATTGGTCCTGCAGGTCTTACCGTGGTAATCATCAGAAAAGACTTAATCGGCAATGCTATGGACATCTGCCCCATTATGTTCAACTACCAGACTCATTTGGATTCCGGTTCTATGTATAATACTCCTCCCACCTATGCAATTTACATCTGCAAATTAGTATTAGAATGGTTAAAAGACTTAGGCGGCGTGGAAAAAATCCAAGAAATTAACTACAAAAAAGCAAAAATCTTATATGACTATTTAGACTCTTCCGATTTCTTCACCGGTACCGTTGTGAAAGAAGACCGTTCCATTATGAACGTTCCTTTCCTCTCTCCCTCCGATGAATTAAACAAAAAATTCATTGCCGAAGCAAAAGAAGCAGGCTTTGTAAACTTAGCAGGTCACCGCAGCGTTGGCGGTATGCGTGCAAGTATTTATAATGCAATGCCCGTGGAAGGTGTTCAGGCACTGGTTGACTTTATGAAGAAATTTGAAGCTGAAAACAAATAGAAAGGTGCATGTAACCATGAAAATCGCTACTTTAAATAAAATTTCCGAAATTGGTTTAAAAGAACTGAAACCTGCTTACGAAATCAGCGATGATTTAGCCGGTGCTGCAGGTGTTTTAGTCAGAAGTGCAGCAATGCACGATATGGAATTTGGAGACGAACTCCATGCAATCGCAAGAGCAGGCGCAGGGGTAAACAACATCCCTGTGGACAGATGTGCAGACGAAGGCATCGTGGTATTCAACACTCCCGGTGCCAACGCAAATGCGGTAAAAGAACTGGTTTTAGCAGGTCTTTTAATGTCCTCCCGTGATTTAATCGGTGGCAATGCCTGGGCAAAAACCTTAACCGAAGATGTTGCAAAAGCTGTGGAAAAAGGAAAAGGAATGTTTGCAGGCTGCGAAATTGCCGGTAAAACCTTAGGGGTTATCGGCTTAGGTGCAATCGGTGCACAGGTTGCCAACACCGCATTGAACTTAGGAATGAAAGTAATCGGTTATGACCCCTTCATCTCCATTGACGGTGCTTGGAGAATTTCCAAAAATGTTGTGCACGCTACCGAATTAAAGCAGATTTATGAAAACTGTGATTATATCACCATTCATGTTCCTTTAACTCCCGATACCAAAGGCTTTATCAACAATGAAACCATCAGCCAGATGAAACAGGGCGTGGTCATCTTAAACTATGCAAGAGCAGCTTTGGTTTCAGATGAAGACATCAAAGCAGCACTGTCCAGCGGAAAAGTTCGCCGTTATGTAACCGATTTCCCCGATGGAGACATTGCATCCTATCCGGGCGTAATTGCATTCCCTCATTTAGGTGCATCCACCGAAGAATCCGAAGAAAACTGCGCATATATGGCAGCAATTCAGTTAAAGAATTACTTAGAAAACGGTATCATCAAAAACTCCGTAAACTATCCGGAAATGACCTGTGCGAGAATCCCCGGTCAGAAACGTGTGGTAGTGCTTCATAAAAATATCCCCACCATGCTTTCTCAGATTTCTGGTGAGTTCTCCAAATTATCTTTAAACATTGATAATATGCAGAACCGTTCCAAAAAAGAATATGCTTGCACCGTTTTGGATGTTGCAGGTGATATTCCCTCAGAAACCGAAGCAGCTTTAAAAGCAATTGACGGTGTGATTCGCGTTCGTATCTTAGACTAATTCTTCTATTATAGGTTTGAGAAAAGGCGCATAACCAATTAACCTCACCGCTCGCCGTACACTCGGTACGGCTTCGGGTAACCCCCTACGGGGTTCGGTTTCTTGCCTCTGCATCCTTTTCTCTGCACCTTAGGAATTTGAATCATTTTAAACGCAAAAGGCATGGATTTTTCCATGTCTTTTTTTTCGTGTCGTCCTTCGGTAGCGTTTTTTAGGTTAATATAACCTGATGTAGAACGCTTTTCTGCGATTTGTAAAACCGTATGATAGGACAGCTGTGGGTTGACTGAGCACTCGTTTGAAGGGGGATAATGGGATTATTAAGGGACATAGGGGAAAATTTAAAAACTCCTCCCGGTCCCTTGACGTATACATTTTTATTGACAAATTTTTTCTTCTATGCTACAATGAAAAAGCAGTAAAATTTCATAAGAGAAACCGGATACGGGAAAACTCTTTTTTGGTAAAAAGTGTTTTCTCTACTTTCTTATCCCGTAATCTGGTGATGGAATTTTACTGCAATCGGAGAGGCACTTTTTCGGTGTGTCTTCGATTGGAGACACACCTTTTTTATTTGGGAGGAAAAAATGATTATTGATATCACAGGAATTGAGCTGATTCCCGGAAATGGGGGAAAGGATTGCCCGGGCAACGGAGAAAACGGAAACGAATGTTGCTGCGATGAATGTAATTACATGTGTTGCTGTTTTAATTTGCGCGGAAAACACGACTGTAACGAATGTGTTCATCTGGAATGTCCCCGAAACGAAAACTACACCCTGAAACTTGAAAAAATAGAAGCACTGCTAAAAAACTCTCAAGATTACGATTTCTAAAAAAATTGTTTACAAATGGAAAAACTTATGTTATAATAGACTTGCGACATAAATTCAATATGATTTCCTATTAAAGTGTGTATTTTTATACCTTCCTTGTGTAAAAATGCAGGCTCTGTTTCAGCATGCTTTAATAGGATGAATGAATTTGTGTCGCAGCAAAAGGAGCTGTGCATTTTTCGTGCGTAGTGTCCAGACGCTACGCACTTTTTTTGTATAGCCAAACAATTTCACATGTTCCAAAAAGGAGGAAAACAACATGAAAGCAAACATCAAATCCGTAGTTTCCGGCATCATCATTGGAGCTACCCTCACCACCGGTATCGCAATTGCAAAAACCGGCACCGAAAATCTGGAAGCATGGTATGCCAACATTCAGATTATGATTAACGGAACAAAAATCCAACCAAAGGACGCCAACGGCAACATTGTGGAACCCTTCATTGTGGACGGCACAACCTATCTGCCTATCCGTGCAGTGGGGGAAGCTTTGGGCAAGGAAGTTTATTGGGATAGCGAAACCAACACCGTTTCTTTAACCGATCCGACTCTGCCGGCTCCCACCCCCACTCCTACACAGACGCCGGAGCCCACAAGTCGGATCGTAGCCATGTCCTTCTGTGGGCCA
>JAZNNT010000151.1:0-7015 GCA_045580405.1 Clostridia bacterium | reverse complement strand
GCTCATATTGTAATCGTGAATTTTTGCTTTTTTGGCAGCTACTATGATTTCTTCTTGGGAGGCAACTAAGTTGCCGTAGCCGATGTTTTCCGGGATGGAGCCGGTAAAGAGGAACCCATCTTGCGCTACCATACCGATATGGCTGCGAAGACTCTGACGGCTTAAGTTACGGATGTCTACACCGTCCAATAAAATTTCACCTTCGGAAATTTCATAGAACCGGGGAATCAAATGACAAAGCGTTGTTTTTCCGCCACCGGAGGGGCCTACCAGTGCCACAGTTTTGCCGTTGGGAATATGCAGATTCAGATGCTCAATCACCGGTTTTCTGTCTTCCTCTGCTTCTTCATAGCAGAAGGTAACATTTCGGAAGGTGATATCGCCGTTGGTGGTATTCATGGTAACCGCATTTTCGGGTTCTTCTTCGGGAGGCACGGCAAACACTTCCTGGATTCTTTCAAAGCCTGTCATACCGTTTTGATACTGTTCAAAGAAGCTGATAAGTTTCCGCAGAGGCTGTAAGAAGGAGTTAATGTAGAGCAGATACATGGTAAATTCACCGGCATCAATCTGATTTTGAAAGAAGAAAATACCGCCTGCCACCAGTACCACCAAATATAAAATGTCGGTGGAGAAGGTAAGGGATGAATGAAATTGCCCCATTACTTTATAGGATTCGTTTCTTGCCGTTTGATAACGGTCATTATACTGACGGAATTTTTCTTCTTCTCTTTCGGTATTGTTGTATGCCCTTGTCACACGGATACCGGAAATGGAGTTTTCCAAGTTGGCATTGACTTCTCCCAATTCCACACGGGTTTTCTTGAAAGTACGGCTCATTTTTAATCGGAGCGAAACCACAATCAGCACAATCACGGGGAGCAGGGCAAAGGTGATAAGCGTGAGCCACACATTTACGGTGCACAAAATGGCAAAGGAGCCAACCATAACAATGAGGGATAGAAACAAGTCCTCCGGACCGTGATGGGCAAGCTCGGAAATGTCCATTAAGTCATTGACCAGCCGGGACATAATGGTACCCGATTTATTTTCGTCAAAATATGAGAAGGGCAGTTTTTCTAAGTGGCGAAATAACTTTTGTCGCATTTCCGCCTGCATCCGTACCCCCATGACGTGGCCGTAGTACTGAATAAAATAGTTTAAAAAAGCTTTGATGATGTAAATTGCCAGTAACACTCCGGACCATACCACAAACAAACGGATATTCTGATTGGGCACATAGTCGTTAATCATGTTTTTGGCAATCATGGGATACACCAAATCTGCCACCGCCACTAAAAAGGCACAGAACATATCCTGGAAAAACAGCTTTTTATGAGGTTTATAATAGGAAAGAAAATCGCGTATATGTTTCAAAAAAACACCTCTTTTTAGAAATATGTTGCTTTTATAGTATATTGCTTTTTAAAGTTTTTGTCAAGAGATTAGTTTTTTTAGAAAAACTCTTGCAATCGGAAGGCTTTTTTAGTATAATAAAAATGGTATATTATTAGAATATCCTTGGAGTGTTTTGCCATGGTTCAAATTTATGAAAACAGAGAACTCAGCTGGTTAAAATTTAACGAACGGGTGCTGGATGAAGCAACCGATTCTTTAACGCCGCCACTTGAAAAGTTGCGGTTTCTTTCGATTGTCACCAGCAATTTAGACGAGTTTTATATGGTGCGTGTGGGCAGCTTAACCGACCACGTGCAGTTTGGCAAACAAACCAAAGACGATAAAAGCGGAATGACCGAAGCGGAGCAGGTGCAGAAAATTTTAAAACGCACCCAGAAATTCTATGTCCGTCAGGAAAGCGTCTATCAAGATGTGTTACGGGAGCTGTCGGCTCACGGCGTGAAGCTGCTCACACCTGCCGAATTAAGCAGAGAACAGCTTTCCTTTGTGAAGGATTTTTATCAGCATGCTGTGGCACCTCTTTTGTCACCTCAGGTAGTGGATGTCCGTCAGCCTTTTCCCCATTTGGAAAACCGCACTGTTTATACCGCGCTGCATCTTAAGAAAAAAGAAAAAACTGCAGTTGCCTTTGTATTAAAGAGCACCTCTGTGCCGGAAATTATAGAACTGCCCGGCAGTCGGGGATTAGAGTTTGTGTTAACGGATGATGTGATTCATTTCTTTGCCAAGAAATTGTTTCCCGGTTATGAAGTTCTGGAAACCTGCCTGGTAAAAGTGACTCGCAATGCGGACTTGGAAATGCTGGAAGCCTGGTATGATCAGGATGTGGACTATCGTGACATGATGAAAGACATTTTAAAAAAACGTGTCCGCCTGGCACCGGTCAGAATAGAAGTTTCCAACTCCATTTCCAAAGAATTTAAAAAACAGATTTGCCATAAGTCGCCCGAATCCATTGTGTTGGTGAATCGGGTCCCCTTATCTTATGCGTTCTTTTCGGAGGCAGAAAAACGGCTCCCCAAAGAACTGAAAGAAGAACTCACCTTTTCTTCGATGACTCCGCAACTTCCTGCATGGTACCGTCCCGGTGAAAAACTGATGGAACGGTTGCAGAAAGAGGATTTGTTTTTATCCTATCCTTACGAAAGCACCAAACCGTTCTTCCAGCTGCTCGAGGAAGCTGTGGAAGATCCCGACGTGATTTCTATCAAAGTTACCTTATATCGCTTAAGCTCCAACTCCCGCATTATTTCGCTATTGGAAAAAGCGGCAGAGCAGGGGAAAGAAGTGTTGGTTGTGATGGAGCTTCGTGCCCGTTTTGACGAAGCCAACAACATCAACTATTCGGAACAATTGGAGCAGGCAGGTGTCCGTTTGCTGTATGGCTTAAGCTTATATAAAATTCATTCTAAAATTTTACTGATTACTAAGAAAACGGATCGTGGTATTTCGCATATCGTACACTTGGGCACGGGAAATTACAATGAAAAAACCGCTCAGCTTTACACGGATATGAATCTTCTTACCACCCATTCGGGAATCGGTGAAGATGCGGCAGAATTTTTTAACAATATTACCACCTCCAATGTGAATGGAAAATATAAGCATCTTCTGGTATCTCCCTACGGCATCAACCGTGGCTTATGTGACCTGATTGATGAAGAAATTGCCTGTCACCGTGAATTTGGTGACGGTCATATTATGATGAAGTTTAATTCTTTGACTTCCAAAACCATGATTGATAAACTGGTGGAGGCCGGAAAGGCAGGGGTACGGGTAGACCTTGTGATTCGTGGCATTTGCTGTTTGATTCCCGGTATTGAGGGGGAAACGGATAATATCACCGTGACCAGCATTGTGGGACGGTATCTGGAGCATTCCCGGATTTATTATTTTCATCACCACGGTGATGAAAAGTTCTATATTTCCTCTGCCGACCTGATGACCAGAAACTTAGAACGTCGGCTGGAAATTGCGGCACCGGTATATGTGCTTCCCATCAAACAAAAATTAAAGGAGCATCTGGATTCTTTGCTCTTAGATGATGTGAAGGCAAGAATCCTGCAAGCCGACGGCAGATACATAAGAAAACCGACAGTGCAAGGCTTCCACGCTCAAAAGCATTTTATGCAGCAAGCCGTAGCGGAAGCGGCGGCAACTGTCCAAAAGAAAACTACAAAAAAACGCGGATTTTTCGGATGGTTGTTCGGATGGTGTAAACGAAAGAAAGGCTAAGGATTTTTATGATGTTATTAAACAGTGCTCAGGCAAATAAACTGGACCAACTGGGAGAAACAATTGACCAGCTCTCCGGGGAACAACTGATGAAAAACGCCGCCAACGCATTGGCGGAAGCTGTGATGCGTGATGTGGAAAAATCCCAGCGGATTGCTGTGTTCTGCGGTCGTGGGAAAAACGGCGGAGACGGTTTTTTGCTGGCAGCCAATCTGGTATCGGAAGGATATCGTGCCATGGTGGTTGTCTGCTTTGACGAAGCAGATCATATCCATCCTCTGACCAACCAGGCAATTGTTTATGCCAAACATAAGCAGGTGTCTATGATTCCGCTGGAAGATTTTTCGGGCGCTGATGTTTGCATCGATGCCTTGCTTGGCACAGGGGTGAAAGGTGAACTTTCCGGAACATATCTGAAGGCGGTGCAGCTAATGGAAAACCACCGTGTGCTTTCCGTCGATGTGCCCAGCGGTTTAAACTGTGATAACGGAAAACCGGTTGGTGTTTGTGTGAAGGCACAAAAAACCTATACCCTGGCAGCACATAAAGTAGGCCTTTGGATTTATCCCGGTGCTGAATATGCCGGGGAAATCGAATTGCTTCCCATCGGGCTTTCGGAAAAGTCTTATGCGGCACTGGACTCCAAAATGCAGCTGGTGAATTCCAAAATGATTCACCGCTTGATGCCCAAACGGCATCCCAATTCTCATAAAGGCACTTTTGGACGAGTGGCTGTTTTTGGCGGCAGCCGTGGAATGTCAGGCTCTGTGGTGATGGCATCCACAGCGGCACTTTGCACCGGTGCGGGATACAGCTATGCGGTTGTTCCCGATGAAATTTTCTCATTGGCTGAGCAGAAACTCACCGAAGTGATTGTAAAAAGTGATAAAGACTATAAAAAAATATACGAGTTGGCAGACGCTTTGGTCATTGGACCCGGCTATTTGTCAAATTCCGGTATTTCGCATATAATGAAACTGGCGAGCCAGGGCAGTAAGCCTGTCGTGGTAGACGCCGAAGGCTTAAATTACCTGACTGCATCCAAACAGGTTTGCCCCATGATTATTACGCCTCACCCCGGTGAATTTGCCAAACTGATTGGTTTATCCACCGAAGAGGTGAACAAAAACCGTATTTATCTGTCCGGCAAGTATGCGAAAGAGCATAATGTGGTTGTGGTGCTAAAGGGAGCAAGAACAGTTATCGCATCACCAAACGGTGAAATTCGCATCAATACTACCGGGAATTCCGGCATGGCAACTGCAGGTAGCGGTGATGTGCTTTCCGGCATGATCGGTGCTATGTTAGCGATGGGAGCATCTCCCTTTGACAGTGCCGTTTTAGGAGTATATTTGCATGGTCTCGCAGGAGACTTGGCAGCGAAGGAAACTTCTGAGTACGGACTCACTGCCACCAAAATTTCAGAGTATATAGGGAAGGCGTATTTATATGAACAGTTATAAATTATCAAGGGCCTGGGCAGAGATTCATCTGGATCGGTTCCGTCATAATCTCACTGCGATTAAAAATCATGTGGGGCAATCCACCAAGGTGATGGCAGTTATCAAAGCTGATGCATATGGTTGCGGCGTAAACGAAATTTCCAATGCTGCGGTAGAGCAGGGAGCAGACTACTTGGCTGTTGCCTGCGTGGACGAAGCAAAACAAATCCGCAGAAACGGAATCAATTTGCCCATATTGATTCTGGGAGCCACACCGTTGGAATGCGTGGAGGATTTATTTACCTACAATATTATTCCTGCCGTATTTGAGGAAAAGCTGCCCAAAGCAATCAGTGAATACGCCAAAGCTCACAATCAGACTTTGAAAATTCATATCAAGGTGGACACCGGGATGGGACGTCTTGGTTTCCCATATTATGACAGCTCCTACCAGTCTTCTGTGGAGCAGATTCTGGCTATTTCCAAAATGGAGGGAATCTGCGTGGAAGGCATCTTTACCCACTTTTCCAATGCAGACTGTCAGGATAGCGAAGCTGTCACCAAAAAGCAGTTTGACCTCTTTTTGGAAATTATCAACAAGCTAAAACAAGGCGGTCTGTATATTCCTATTCGTCACGCTGCAAACTCTGCAGCAACTTGCCTGTATCCCGAAATGCATCTGGATATGGTTCGTCCCGGCATTATTCTGTATGGAGAATACCCGTCCGATTATGTGAGGGAACGCACTTCCTTAAAATTGGAACCGGTGATGGAATTAAAGGCAAGAGTGTGGCAGGTGAAACAAGTTCCCAAAGGTCAGGGCATCAGCTACGGTAAAACTTATGTTACCGACTGCAAGAAAACTGTGGCGGCCATCGGAATCGGTTATGCAGACGGGTATTTTCGCAATCTTTCCAATAAAATTCAGGTAATTATTAACGGAAAGCTTGCTACTCAGGTAGGGAACATCTGCATGGATCAGACTGTGGTGGACGTTACCGATATTCCCAATGTATCCTATGGCACCGAAGTGATTTTAGTAGGTGCTGCAGGGGGCAATTCGATTTCCTTCTCCGATATGGCAAGTCATTCCGGCAGCATCAACTACGAAATGATGTGCGACACGGGAAAACGAATTGTCAAAGCGTATTTTGATGGGGAAACCTTGGTAAAAACCGTCAACTATATGGATAAAATTTAGCGTAATCCGTTTGAATAACACGGTAATTTGAGTCACAATCCAAAAATGAACTTCTGATTTTATAAAAATAACAGATTGATGTATGTTCCGCACACGATCGGGAAAAACTGATATTGAAATCAGATATATGGAGAGTGAATCAGTGTGCAAGTGAAACGAGGCGATATTTATTATGCTGACCTGAGCCCGGTGGTCGGTTCGGAGCAGGGCGGAGTACGACCTGTTCTGATTGTGCAAAACGATGTGGGAAATAAATACAGTCCCACAGTGATTGCTGCGGCGGTAACCAGTCAACTCAATAAATCAAAATTGCCTACGCATATCGCAATTGATGCTATGAAGTACGGTTTGCCGAAAGACTCTGTGATTTTGACTGAGCAAATCCGTACCATTGATAAACGTAGACTGAAAGAAAAAATCGGTCATATAGACGAAACGCTGATGAACTCGGTGAATGACGCTCTGTTTGTCAGTTTCGGACTGTAGTAAAAAGGGGCAAATGCAATGATCCTGCATTTGCCCTTTATAATATATAGTATAGCGGTAAAAAACGTTTTTCCCAATCTTTTTAAAAAAATGAAAAATTTTGAAAAAAATTTAAAAAAATAGTTGACAAATGAAAAATCCTTTGATATAATGGGAAAGCTCTCACAAAAAGGAGCAAAAATTTCATAGTAGAAACATTCGGAAAAATTTTTTAAAAAAATTTTAAAAAAGT
>JAZNNT010000150.1:0-7028 GCA_045580405.1 Clostridia bacterium | reverse complement strand
GTGATAGAGTTTAAGCCGATTAACAATATCAAAAACAATGCTATCACAACTCTTCTCATGTATTCTTACCATCCTTAAAAACTTCTTATTTCCATCAATACCATTTCAAATTTTTCCGCAGTACCTCTTGGAACTTAAAATCATTCCTCTAAAAAATACACCTATGTACGTTAACATTATATCATAAGTCGATTTCAATATCTATATAAAAAAATAACTTTTTTGAAATTTTTTTTATAAAAAATGAATATTTTTTTGATTTTTATGGATTTTTTACCATTTTTTTCAAATAAAAAATGCACATTTCCAAGCTCCAACAATTCATCTGTGAGCAAAATATTGCCTCGGTTTCTATTGACTTTTCCAAGCTTACATGATATGATTTACTATAGGTAAATTAACCTTAAGCGAGGCAAATGTTATGGACAATCGACAACTCCCGCAACACATCAATTTAAGAAAAGAAAAAATCGTCACATTACCATCACCAACAGATGAATATCCATTTAAACTTTGTCAATACGGATACACTTATCCAGATAGCACTTATCACCATTCCTCTATAGACACTGAAATATACAGATTGGAATATGTGATATCTGGAAAAGGAATCATTAATACAAAAAAATATTCTTTTACTGTAGAAGGTGGTGATACTTATCTGCTTCACCAAGGAGACACGCATAACTACTACAGTGTTTCCAAGGATCCTAAGTTTAAGATTTGGATGAATGTTTATGGTGATTTAGCATCAAATCTTGTTAAGCTTTACAAACTAACTGATGTTGTTGTATTTAAAAATACTAATACATACGATATGCTGAAAACAATGCATCATTTATGTGCTAATACCAAAGATGTCGATGAATTACAAATCAAAAGTGCTGCATATTTTTTAGAAATCATTGCATTTCTTTCCAAGCATCACCAAATCACAACCTCAAATCACGATGCCGTTGACAATGCCCGGTTATACCTTGACTCACATCTGACAGATAACATCACCTTAGAAGATCTTGCAAAAATTTCAAATTTATCAGTGCAGCATTTTACCCGTCTTTTTAAGCAAAGATATAACATAACACCACATCAGTATATTTTGAAAAACAAATTGCGTTTAGCAAAAACACTATTACGGTCAACCAATAAATCCATCGAAGAAATCAGCGAACTACTCAGTCTTTCCAACGCTACGCATTTGAATTTGATATTCAAAAAAAATGTAGGGATGTCACCATTACAATATCGTAAGGAAAACTTTAATGATTAACACAAAGATTCATAATGTACTTCTAAAGTGCTTCTTCGCCTTGGATACCAATGCAGTAATGGTATGTGCTGTTTTGCCGTAACGAACACCTATTTCTTTGGCGGTGTAACCGTCATTCATCATCAATAATGCATCTATACCAAACGAAACGGAGGGAGAAACATCTCCCTTCGTTTTTTGTATCACCTCATATAGCTTAATTCTTAAATCCAAGTTAGTTTCATAGTCATTCTCAGTATCAGCCAATTGAATTTCATTAGAAAGTGCTTCCTTGGACTGTTTTCATGTATACGGAGATAATTACGGATTGTCAATTGCATCGATTTCCAATGTAGAAACAATTGTTGCCATTAGGTTGCCCTATAATCCGCAGGAAAACCAACCCGAATAATCCAATTTAGTACACTAATAAATTTTCACAAACAATATGCCATAAATCATTTACAATCGTTATAAATCATAACAAAAAAAGCAAAAATCCAAACAGATTAAAAACCCCGTAATCCCTTTTGTATCAAGGAATTACGGGGCTTTCCTTAAATTACTAATTTCGGTGAAGTATTAAACCGGATTCAGTCCGGCGAATGCGAACCGAAAAAATTTTATATGAACGATTGCGGTTGTAAGAAATAATCATCTAACCAAAAAGGCAACTCACACAATGTGAGTTGCCTTTTTGTATGGGGCGTTGCCAAAAAAATTATTCAGCTACGTTAAAGTAAGGAACTAAGTTTTCATTTACCAGCATTGCTTTTAAGGTTCCGGTTACACCCGCTAAGTCTACAAAATAGCTTTCGGTGGTTCCGATATCCTGTAAGGAGGTATCAATTTTGTTTGCACCTTTAATCAGATAGATATATTTTGTTACAGCTGCAGTTAATTCAGCAAAGCTTTCGGTTTCGTTGACTAAAGTTACTGCGTTGTCGGAGGAAACCAGATATACACCGGTGTAGGGTGCATATCACCTTACTGACGGCTTGTTCTCAATCAGTTCATTATGCAATCATTAGCGATAAGGCAACAATTGCTGGCATTGTTACAATGGAGAACAAGGTGGATAACGATACTAACTGCACCGATAACACAGTATCCGAACCGAATTTTTCAGAAAACATGGTTGTTGCAGCTGCCGTAGGTGCACTGATTGCAATCATCATAGAAACCAGCATGGCATCCCGCATACCGCACAAATAAAGCATTCCCAAAGCAATCAGCGGGAACACAATCAAACGGAGCAATAAGCATAAATAGCTTCCCTTGTCTTTCACAGCCTTTACAAAGTCAACTTCTGCCAAATAGTATCCCACCACAATCATGGGAAGTGGTGTGTTTAAAGCTGACATATGCGATAATGCAGTGTTTAAGGCATCAGGAAGCCGGATGGAGCATAAAAACAGAATCATGCCAAAAACGACACCGATTATGCCTGGAGAAAATAAAATCTTTTTCGCTGTCACCTGAGATTTGTCACCACTGAGATGAAAAATCCCCCAACTCCAGGATAATATGTTAAACATCACAAGATATGCTGCTCCGAAAAACACGCCATCTGTCCCTAACAAAGCTTCCTGCATTGGAAGTGCGATAAATCCTGCATTGGAAAATACCGAGCCAAACCGAAGCACCTTGTTTCGTATTCGATTGAAATCACTGCCATCTTGAATCAAAAGATAGGATAATAAAATCATCACAATATGAGAAACGGCTGCAACAAGAAGTGCCAAAAGCAATTGTGTCAGCATTTCCATATTGTATTCCCGTATAAACGATTTGATAATCACACAGGGAGCCACCACGATTACAACAAGATCGGAAATCCGTTTGTTTGCCTCTTTATTTAACAACTTAAACTTATTACAAAAAAAGCCGACCAAAATCAGCATAAACAAAACCAAAACCTGCTCCCCGACAGTCAGAAAGCATTGTAAAAAAGTATCCATAGTATCTCCTTGTGGTAAAAATCCTCAGCAGAGTGTTATCTCCTGCTACCGTCATCAATCTGCATCCGTTCTCAGTTAGCTTTTGCAGTATTCTTCATAGAATCGTAAACCATATGAAATAACAACATAAAATGCCACTGCTATTATAAGACAACCTCAAGAGTTTGTCAAGAACTGAGTGAAAATATTGACATCTTTTGTTGTGGATTTACTGCAGCAAAAGAAAACACCCTGACAGTTTGTCAGAGTGTTTTCAATTACCGATATAACACTGATATAAAAAACTTTGTTCTGTCCCATTGGGAAGTAATCAGTCGCTTACGTCGATTAACACTTTAAAGGTTTTTTCCTTACGTTTGTCAATCATATCCAGTACTGCAGGAATTTCTTCCAGTTTGAAACGGTGAGAAATCATACCTTTGGTGGTGATTTTGCCTTTGCTCATCAGATCAATCATTTCCAGATAGTCTGTGGGAACATACATGGTGGTTCCGTAAAGAGACAGCTCATGCTGAACAAAGTCCGGCAGTAAGGGAACGATGTATTCATTCTGCAATACACCGATAATAACAATTCTGGAGCCTCTGTGTGCGATTTTTAAGATATTGTTCATAACGATACCTTTTTCGCCTACACAGTCATAATATACGGTAACCTTTTCTGCGCCTAAGCGTTTGAGACCTTCGTCCAGACTTTCCTTGGAGCAGTCAATCACGCCGGTTGCACCTAAGTTCTTTGCAATTTCCAGACGTTCTGCATCCATATCGGCAATGTATACCGCTTTTGCACCTAATGCAAAGCAGCTCTGCATACAGAACACACCGATAGGACCTGCACCTACTACCAACACAACATCATCAGCGGTGGGGTTTGCACGTTTTGCACCATGGTATGCCACACAAGCGGGTTCTACCAGGGCTGCGTCATCAATATTCATTTCGTCAGGAATTGCCAGTGCCATTTCGGAAGAAATACAGAAATAGTCACACATTGCGCCATCTGCTTCTGCACCGGTACAACGGAGCTGTTCGCAGAAGTTGTAAATATGCTTTTCGCACATATCACATTCTTTACATACCAGGTGAGGAATTACGGTAACACGTTCACCAATACGGCTTGCAGGTACTCCTTCGCCCACACTGTCAATCACACCGGAAATTTCGTGACCGGGAACTAACGGATAGGAAACATAGGGATGCAGACCTCTGTAAATGGTGGGGTCAGAACCGCAGATACCGATTCTTTTTACCTTGATACACACTTCACCGGGAGCAGGAGTGGGCATCTCAGATTCCACCAGACTCATTTTATAAGGTGCTTCTAACACAATTTTTCTCATTTTTTTACGCTCCTCTTTTTACCAATTACGCGCCTCTTACTGCATCAATGCCCATGAATTTACAGAACATTGCCAGAGCATCAGCAACTTTGGGATCGTGAATTAAAACGCCGTGATGGATTACACCAACATCAATCATTTTCTGTTCCCAATCTGCAACATCGTTTACTTTGATCCAAGCATATGCGCCACGGGTCATGGGGCCGATATCCACAGCTTCACCGGTGCCGTAGAACATTGCAAATTTGCCGTCATATTCTACCATACGTGCACAGGTAACCGGGCCGTCTTTCATTCTAAATTCCATAGAACCGTGACAGGTGGGGCTCCATAAGCCAAGTCTTTCGTTCATCATTAAGTGTTTCTGGCTGTTTGAAGCACAGAGTTCACAAGCAGCATTACCACAGTGCCAAGCCAACCATACGTTGGGTTCGGTGGGATGTAAGTCAGTCCAATCGATAAAGTCTGCCGGAGTCTGACCTAATGCACAGCCGTTTAAGATGTGCATGGTGATTGCACCCATGGTATCAACTTCACAACCAACAGAGTAACCCTGAGAGTTTAATCTGGAGAAAGTGGAGCAAGCAGCAATATTGTATTTATGCTGCAGAGTTTCCCAACAGCTGGAAGCGATTACTTTGCAGTGATGTTCTTCTGCTAATTTAATCAGAGTCAGTTCAAAACGAGCCTGATTTAAGATTGCGTTGGGGATTTCGTCGGACAGAATGTCTGCGCCATTTCTGATTTCATTTGCCACACGGATTACTTCCGGATCATCTAAAGAGATTGCATCCATGTATTCGTATGCAGTTGCCAAGTCAACGGGAACAACAGTCTGCTGAAAATCGTGCATCAGATCTTCTTCACTGTAGAACTGAGATTCAAATTTGGTGGGTCTTACGCCAACCTGCAGGATTCTTGCGCCAACAAAATTCTGAATGGCATTACAAGCTCTGGTGAAGCTTTCCACTTTTTCTGCAAAAATGGCATCTTCCGGATTGCAGGTGGTGATATGTTCGTATTTAAAGCCTCTTCTCTTTAATGCAGAGCAGGTCATAAACTGACCGCACCAGGTATCGGTTGCACGGTTACCAAATTCGGAATAGGGACCGCTTTTGGTTGCAAAATGCAGTACGGGCATATCTTTACGCATTTTAGACATTAATGCGCTTACTGCGATTTCCAAACCAAAGTTCATGTTACCGATGATGATACCCTGCACATTTTCTTTTAAGAATAATTCTGCAGTAGCAATTCCTTCGTCAACGGTGCCAACACAACCGTCTTCGGTTAAATCTTCGGAAGGAACAACGATTTCCAAACCAGGAATTTTTTTGAATGCTTCCAGACAACGTGCACGCATTTTGCCTGCCCATTTGCCGGTGTACTGGTTACCGTCCCAGGATTCCCAGGTAGAGGGTACAAAACCAATTTTTACTGTTTGCATAATCTTAATCTCCTTTTTATTTTAAATTACTTTTTACTGTGTTTTTTAAGCCTTCCACATCAATTCCCTGCTCTTTATAGAGGTTTTCGGGAGAAGTGGAAGAACCGTATTTGGATACGCCCAAACATTGTAACTTACAAGCGGTTCCGCAAATCATTCTGGCAACTTCACCGCTGATTCCTGTTTTGACGTTATGGTCTTCGTAGGTAATCAAAAGACCTGTTTTTGCTGCTTCTAAAATGGCATCGGCATCCAAATCGCAGGGAGTGGAACAGTTTAAAACGCCCACATTGATTCCTTCGGCTTTTAGTTCGTCTGCCGCCTTTAGGGCTCTGTGAACCATATTGCCGTAGGTGATGATAACACCCTGTTCCCCTGCTCTCAGCCATTGTCCTTTGCCGTATGTAAAGCTCAAAGCGTTGCCGTTGGCATCCGCTAAGATGGGCAATTTGGAACGTCCGCCGATGACCGCTACGGGATTGGGCACGCTCATAGCATACCGCACAGCGCCGTCTGCCTCGTTGGCGTCTGCGGGAACAATGACCTGAAAATGATGCAGATTTCCCAATAAGCTGACATAATCAATCGCCTGATGGGTTTTTCCATCCTCCCCGACATCTAATCCGGCGTGGGTGGAAAACAATTTTAAGGGTGCTTTATTGATGTCAGACATACGGTTCTGACTATAAGTTTCTGCAATGTTAAACATCGCAAAATCAGCATGAATGGCAATCATTCCCGATTTGGAAACCGCCGCTGCAGCTGTTGCCGCATTATGCTCGGCAATACCGCATTCGATAAAGCAATCGGGACGCAGCTTTTTAAAGTCCGTCAGCTTGACAGAACCTTCTAAGTCACAGTCAAAAGCTACCATGGGAACATCGGGGTTGTTTTTAGCAATGTCAGCCAATGCATTTCCCAAGGCGGAACGTATATCAGAGGTTTCGGTATAGGTTCTGCCTGCTCCAACGGGAACCACGGGAGTCTGATAGGTTTTTTGATTGGATTTTTTTATTGTTTTCAAAAGTGCTG
>JAZNNT010000149.1:0-3308 GCA_045580405.1 Clostridia bacterium | reverse complement strand
TCTCAAGGTTCTCCAAGAGGGATATGTGTCAATTTCATTCAGTCTTGTTTTGTCTTCAACACCTGCTTCTGCCATAATTTTCTGTGCAGTGGTGTCGTAGCTGGTTACTCTGTAGTTGTTACCTTGCAGGAGAACTTCATCGGTGTTGGTTGCGTTAGAGCCAAAAATTCTGGCAGGGTTACGGCCATCAGTATGATTGTAGCCGGCAAAACAGTTATTGATATTTACATACTGTCTTGCAAAGAACCAATAATCGGTGGTGGTAGTATAAGCCTCGGTTACTACGTTATCACAAATGAAGGTATATCCGGTTCCCTGGTCTAAGTAGATACCGGGAGCCTTGATCTGACCCGGGTCGATAACATAGTTATCATTAATCTGAGTGCCACGGAGATTACCCAAGGTGTAGATATGAGCACCGTCACCCATGGTCTGCATTACGTCGTCGATTTTATTGTAGGAAATGATGTGGTTACCGCAGTCTGCAGGATCATCATATCCCCAACCCCAACCGATAACGATACCGGAATAAGAGGTATCTTTAATATCGTTGTGATGGATATTTGCATTGCCCACATAATACACAGAAATTGCGGTTAAGCCCTGGAATTCCTGAGCAGTACGACGGAAGATGTTGTTATCCACTTCAATGTTCTGACAACGTTCGGTAGTTGAGGATGCGGCGTTACCGTCTCTGTAGTCACCAAGTACCACGCCGGTACCTGCCAAGTCATGGAAGTAGCTGCCTGTAATTTGAGAATTGGAAACGCCTTCTTCTAAAATGATGGCGCTGGAGCCCATAGAACCAAATTCACAATTCTTAAATACTAAAGAGTCTGCATAATTTACCCAAATCTGACCGGGGAAGATGTGGGAACCGTAATAGGTTTCAGAACCGAGTCTCCATTCTTCGGTCTGGTTGAATGCCGCACCTTTTACGGTGATGTCATCCCAACCGCCGTAACGGAAGGCAATACCGTCAAATTCTAAGTTGGTAACCTTGTTGTTGTGACCAACACCGGTAATGTTCATCATACCGTCGGTTACTGCACACCAGGTTTCAATGGTGTTCATATCTTCCTGAGCATAGGGGTAATAATACATCTGACGAGTTTCTTTATCGAAGTAGAATTCACCGGGCTGATCCAACAGCAGGAGAGAGTTTTCTAAATAGAAGCCCGAACCTGCGGTAGGAGTAATGGTAGAGGTGTGTAATCCATCGATACAGAATGCATTGTAGTAGGGATAGGTAGTATAAATGGATACATTGCCGTTGGTGCTGTTGTATTCAATACTGTCAATGGGGAAACGATGGTTTGCCCACTGCAGGCTGAATACAATTTGCATTCTGGACTGCTGGGTGGCAGTCTGCTGATCCAATCCTTGGGGGAAATCAGCATTTCCATAGCTGGAAAGCAGAATACCGTCGGTTACATGAGAATCATTCTTTGGTTCAGCAGGATCTATCAGTACGCCTTTGTACCAACCGTCACTTCTTGCCATGGTTGCCTGATATCCGTTTACAAACAGAGCTCTGGTTTCACGGGTGGTGGTAGAAGCTACCCAATAATTTTCGCCATCTACCTTCGTCCATTTACCGGTCAGGTCTTCCCCGCCGGAAATTACAGGTTTCTGATTGGGATCTTCTGCACGAATGATTACTTTGTGTCCGTTTTTACCGCCCATGGTGGGATCGATTTCGATAGCAACGGAGCTTTTGTAAGTACCGGGAGCAACATTAATGATAATGTCGCCGGTCATATCGGAATTGATTGATTTTACAATTTTCAATGCATTTACAATGCTGTTTACAGGAGCTTCCTTGGTACCTGCATTGGTAGATTTACCGGTGGTAGAAACATAAATTTCGCGGTATGCTGTTCCGTAAACATCTTTTGCATAAGGAGCAGCTTCTGCTAAATCAGTCATTGCCAATACTTTCAGGCTACAACCTGCGGGAAGTTCAGCAAATGCTGCAGTTGCCACATCACCGTCACGGGTCATGCCGCTTACTGCAACCAGCTTGTTGCCGCTATATACTGCAGCAACCATAGAAATATCGGAAGGAATATACATGCAATTTGCACTTACATAAGCAGTGCCTGCAGGCAGAGTATCCACTTCCTGACCGGAAGAATCCTTCACAATAACAGTGGGATCTACGATACATTCGCTGTATGCTTCCAGCATTTCGGCTGCAGTTTCGTATTTCTGTGCTACCATCTTCCAGAAGGACATGGGAGCATATACATGGTTTACGGTATCTGCATTCACGTCGATATTGGCTGCTTCACCGTATCTTTCCAAAAGGTCAAATGCACCTTCTGCGGTGGTAACATTTTCAAAGTCGTGAATCAGATGATAAGCCATAGAGTTGGTATCTTCTAAAACAATAGAATCAAAGTAGAAGCTATCGCAGTAGAACACAAATTTTAAGGTATGGGTACCTGCATCCAGGTGGAGCTGTGCTACTTCTTCCTGCAGATATACCCAAGCGGAATCGGTTCTGTCATTCTGGAAATGCATGGTTAAGTAATCCACCAGAACATCATCCACATAAAGGTCAAAGTTTACATCTTTCCAAGCCGCACCAACCAAATTCAGATTGTAAACAGTTTCCTGATCTACCGTTAAGGAATAGCTTGCAACGGATTCGTTCTTAATCGCTAACACATCTTTTCCGTTGTAGGTAGCAGCGGTACCTGCTGTTTCTGCTTCAATTACAGTATATAAGTTGGTGTTGGAAACGTCGGGGAGTTCCGGAGCGGGAGTTTCGGTAGGAGCGGAAGAAGAACTTCCGGTATCCACCTTTAAGTTTTGTAAGTTCATCTGGGGACCCCATACTTCGTGGTCTGCCAGACTGTCTTCCCCGTCGGTCATAGAGAGACGCAGCGCCGTTAAGGTTGCGATAGAGGAACCGGTATTTTTAATGGTGATGAGGTTAGCCCCTTCTCTCACATACAAAAATTCCATATCCTGTTGGTCGGCATCTGCCCAACAGAAGGAACCGCTGGTTGCAGGTTTGTAAACTTCTGCATAGAAGCCGGTATCGGAGGTAATTGCAAAGGTGTTTTCTGCACTGTCTAAAACGCCAATGTAGGGATATACGATACCTGCACCGTCTGCGGACATGGTTAACTCATAGGTAACGGCTGCGCCGGGAGACAGGTTTACAAAGTTACCGTTATCATTGGTACCGGTCTGATAGGTACCGTCTGCTTCCACAAAGTTGTGAATATCAGCAACAGAAACGTGCTGTTCGCCGTATGCGGTAAACGCAGTTTCAATTTTAGACATATAGGTCATGC
>JAZNNT010000148.1:0-8862 GCA_045580405.1 Clostridia bacterium | reverse complement strand
GCAACATCGGGGAATCCATGTCCTGTTTCCCATTTGGAAACAGTTTTGGGAGTAATTCCGAGCTTGTCTGCAATCTCTTTCTGAGTTAGCCCTTTCTGTTTGCGAAGAGTTGCCAGTAACATTCCTGTTTTTTGTAAATCCATATCTTTTGATCACCTCTTATATAAGATTGTATCAAAAAATTACAGAAAAATCAATCCACCATCCGTTGATACCAGGCACAACAATTGAGTGTGTACCGTCTAACCATAGGTATCAAAGCTCATAACATTCCCCTTGGGATTTTATCATCAAATTTACAACCCCGAAAGCGCAATTTTGCTCTTTCGGGGTTGCCCCTGATTAGCCTTTTATCATTTACTTTTTAATGTATGTTACATACTCACCGAAGCTATCTTCGATTGACAATACATTGTCCTTAATTGTGTATTGATAGGTGCTCGGCTCGGTTGCAGTTTCATAATGAAGGGTTACAGCCTTGCCATCATCCTCATAGGTAAATTTCATTTCACCGGCTACAAAATAATAGGAACCGGTTCCGTCTTCGTTAAAGGTATAATACATATCTGAGGAATCCTCATATACCCATTTCCCCACAATGGGAGCTGCGTTTGATGTTTCCTTCTGTGAACATGCTGTAAATGCAAACAGCATAGCACTTAAACATAAAACCGATACCATAATTTTGAATACTCTTTTCATATCACATTCTCCTTTATTGCATTAAAATCAATGATAAACAACTATAGTAAGCGTTTTTGTTTGAAAGGCAAATCAGGTGTAGTATTGGACTGTGAAGTCACCTCAGCAACATTTTTACGCTTTATCGTTTTCGTCAAACAAGTCACCGCATTCCGGACAGAATTTGGGAGGATTCTTGGGGTCTTCAGGAGTCCATCCGCATTTATCACATTTGTATAGCGGTGCATCAGACGGTTTTTTTGCGCCGCAATTCTGGCAGAATTTACCCTGGTTCACCGCACCGCAGGAACAGGTCCAGCCATTTGCCGCAGGTTGAGCTTTTCCGCAGTTTGTGCAGAATTTACCGGTGTTTTGGGCACCGCATTCGCATTTCCATCCACTTTGGGAAGCCACTCCGCCAACCTGCTGGTTTACCATGGTGTTCTGCTGATTCTGAGAATTGCCCATAAAGCCTGCCATGCTACCCATCATATTGCCTGCCATGCCCATGCCCATAAAGCCCATTGCTGCACCGGCTTCGTTTGCCGCAGCAGTATTCATAGCCTGAGCAGTTGCACCTGCCATATGACCTCGCAGCATACTGTCGTCTCTGCCCATAGCGGTAGAACGCTGGTATTCCACAATTCTTGCTTCATCTTCTTCGGTAGCGTTAACAGAAGAAACACCAAATTCCACGATTTCAATCCCACGTCTGTCACGCCATTTGGAAGATAACAGCTCGTTTAATTCATCTGCCAACTGCATGGTATATGCGGGAATGGCAGCATAATAAATATTATTCTGAGAAATTTTAAACATTGCCGGATTTAATGCAGTCAACAGTTCGGATTTTAACTGACCGTCAATTTCGTCACGGGTAAAAGCATAATCCACATTGGCACACACGTTGGTGTAAAAGAGCAGCGGATTGGTAATCCGATAAGAATATTCTCCATGACAACGGATTTTGATATCTAAGGGGAATCCGATTGCCTGGTCCATAATCCGAAACGGTATCGGAGAAGGAGTACCGTATTTATTGCCCATAATCTCCTTGGTATTAAAGAAGTATACCCGCTGGTCTTTGGCAGGTTCCCCGCCAAAAGCAAAACGTTTGCCGATTTCTTGGAAGGATTTTTTAATGTTTTCTCCTAATTTCCCGTAGAAAATGCTGGGTTCAGTCTGATTGTCGTACACAAATTCACCTGGCTCAGCACAAACCTCCACCACTTTACCGGATTCCACAATCATCATACACTGACCTTCGTTCACATTGATGATGGAGCCGTTGGAAATAATGTTATCGGTACCTTTGGTATTGGAGGAACGGCCTCCTGCCTTCTTTTCCCCTTTTACCACTAAGGTATCAGCATCCATACTGTCACAATAGAAATAATCACGCCATTGATCCGCCAAAACGCCGCCCAGCGCACCAATGCCTGCTTTTAATAAGCCCATATGTATTCTCCTTTACAAAAAAATCTTTTATATTCTGTGAAATCAGTTTAACCTTTGGGTAATTCCACACGGGTTTCGTTGAAAATAATACGAACCACAATGGCAGCTGCTTCGCTTCGCTTAATCGGGTCAAAAGGATGGAAGCTCATGGTGGTGTCTCCCACGGCCACGCCACGGTCATACAGCTCTAAAATTTCGATGGCGAAGGGAGTATTTTCATCCACGTCGGGAATATCGGTAATGGGAACTTCGTTAGGATAGAAGTTGGTGGCATCTGCACGGCAGAATAGATATGCCATCTGTGCACGGGTGATGGGAGCCTCCCAATCAAACATCATGCCTTCTTCAATGATATCATGCTCGTAGCAATAGTCCACATAGGGGGTATACCAAGGGCCGGTGGTTTGCTTATCTATGGTTTGCCCGTTTAACATTGCAGCAATACTTGCCGCAATTTTGGCAGCTTCCCCACAGGTCATGGTAGCGTTGGGATCAAAGGTATCAGCCCCTTTGCCGTTTAAAATGCCCACATTGTATGCCACATCCACATACTGATTGAACCAATCAGCCTCTGCTACATCAGAGAAAGGATGTCCCAAAACTCCCGGATATCTGGTTTCGGCATACCCGCAGCCAAGACAAACCGAAAGGGGAAGCTTGTAATCGCCTCGCTGCTCCACGGTGTCTTCCGAAACCCAATGAATCAGCTCCACGGAAAATTCCCAGTCGCCTTTTGCCTTGTAGAAGGCGTTGTGAAATGCTTCCACGTCAGTGGTGCAATAAATATGCGCCGTGATATGGGGGGTATTGTAAAAGGCTTTGTCTCCAAAAGTGGGAATAGAATCTCTGTCAAAAAAATACAATGCAGACAAGTTCTCGCAATTCATAAATGCACCGTCACCAATTTCGGTAACCGTTGGTGCAAGGTCTGCAGAATCCAGACTCGCCCCCTCAAATGCGCTGGTTCCAACGGTGGTTACCCCCGGTTCCATATAAACGCTTTCCAGCCCTAAGTCAAAAAAGGCTTTTTCGCCAATGGAGGTAACGGGAACTCCGTCCACCTCGGAAGGAATATATACAAAGCTTTCACCAAAATAGGAAGTGATTTCACCCTGGGGAGTGATTTCAAACTCAATCGGTAAGTATTCTTCTGAAAATACACTGCCTGCCGCAGTAAAACAAAGCACTACCGCAAGCATCAGGGAAAGAATTTTCTTCATCATTGATCCCTCCTTTTTATAGATTTATTGTAACATATATTTTGTGAAAAATCAATCGGTTTTTCTCTTTCACTAAAAACTTCCGCCACCGCCGCCATGCGTTCTTCCAGAAGAGGAGGTGTGAGAGGAGGAGTTGGAGGAGGTTTCTTTTTTTACCCGGGTCACATGACTATATAAGAAAATGTCTCTTGCCATATCTAAGTGATAGCTTCCAGGTTTGATATAATTTTGGGCATAATCGTTTGATACTGCCGTGTTCATTTTGGATAGCTGAACCATCATCATAATAAATGCTAAAACAAGCGGGATTCCAACGGCACAGCCTATCACAACGGCAACATATCCCCAGTCGGTTTCGTGGTAGGGATTTCCCTCTTTTGCCATGGAAATCAATTCGTCAGACAGTCTGGCATAGGTTTTGATAGCCTCATAATAGTTTCCGTCTTTTAAATGGGGTTCCACTTCCCGTTTTAAATATTCAATCGCATCGTCATTAAAGGCGGTTGTTCCGAATCCGTGAGGATAAAAATAATACTCCCGTTCGTTGACACAAATATAAAATAAAATCCCGTCAGTACCACTTCCGTTACCGTAACCGTGACCGTAATCTTCATACCAGTCCTCTGCAGAGGAGCCCACATCATGACTGTAAAAATCTTCGTCAATCACAGCCAAGATGGTCATATCATACTCATTATGGAGTGTAAAAATAGAATCCCAAAGCTCCTCTAACTGTTCTTGACTGAGAACCCCTGCCATGTCTGTCACATTGGGAATCTCCAGGGCAGAAACAAAAGGCACACACAAGGTGAGGCAAAATAACAAAACAAACAAAAAAGCTAACACTCGTTTCATATCCTCACCCCCCTACTTTAACATCAGAAATGCAATCACTGCACAGATTGCGCCGGCAATGCCTGCAATTTTCCAGAAATATTTCCACTTTTTCTTCTTATCCACCGGATATTGTCCAACCACTTTTCCGGTCTGCCCATTGATAGCATATTGATAATTCTGATCCTGATACTTGATGTTTAACATCCACACAGGCAACAGCGCATAGCGGGTTTTCCCCTCCGAGAAGCTAACATGGGTCTGGTCGGGGAATACACTGGTATAACCGACGGTAGTATCACGAAAGGCGCTTATGGTAGAATTTTTTACCCGTTCGTTGGCACGACTGATGCTGTCCTCAAGCGACACATCGTACTTATCCGCCAGATATCCGGAAAGATAAGCACCGTTAAATTCCACGGCATCATTATAATCGAAAGGCTCCACCGCCTCCATATAGGCATCATCTGCTTTTTTGGAACCGTCCACGGGAATGTTGGCAAAACCAACGCCACCCTGACGGAGCAGCTTATAGAAATCCGTTTTTGTGTAACGGTAATTGGCATCGCTCCAGGTGGTCACACGCTGTGCGTTGTAGGTCAGATAAGCATCACAGTCACAATCAAACATCCAGAACGGCACATACACCCCTGCCATTTCTTCAATTTTGCGTCTGTCTCGGAAGCTGTCCGGCAGAAACGGTGCCTTTTGGGAGGCTGCCTCAAAGGCTGCCATTGCCGCTTTCTTATCCACTTTGAAGGGAATGATGTAATCCGGGCGAAGGGTTCCTTCAAACTGCCCTTTCACAATGGTGGACTGTCCGCAATAGGGACAAACTGTGGCTCCTAAGGTATCATCCCCCGTAATTTCTGCACCGCAGGACTTACAGGAATAGTTTGCCAGATTGATATTGCTGTCCGCTTCATAGCTTCTGGGTTCGTAATGGTCCCAATTATATTTAGATTCCTTGGCTGCTCCTTCCATTCCCTCGCTCATTTGACGAATGGATTCTAAGGAAAAAGAATTATCGCAGGAATCACAGTGCAGCTGCTCCCCTAAAAATACCAGGGGTGCTCCACAGCAAGGACACTTATAACTGTTCATCGTATCCATAGTCGGTTCCTCCTACCGGTTTTATTTCTCCGCTTTTTAGCTTGCTTCCTACGGAAGCAAGCTACTGTTGTGTCAATTGTATGTTAGCATAATTGATTCCGTTTGTCGCCACACTTTTTTGCAAAATCGGTGTGGTTTTTTTCGATTTTTCCCCAAAAAGTGTGGGGAAAAGTGTAGGATATCTCTTAATCCACAACCTCAATGTAGAAGCTGACGGGACGGAACCCGTCATTGCAGGAAATCATGGCAGACTTTGGATTTTTCATCCAGCCGTCGTAAAAATTACCATTGCCTTTGGCAAGTTCCTCTACAAAATATGCCATACTCTCCCAGGCACTCTGACAAAGATTTTCCGGTTTTTCTCCATTTTTGGCGTAGAACACATCTCCCACACGAATCTCACAGGCATGCTCTATGGGATTTTCGTATTGCGCCATTAAATCCGTATACTCGGTTTTCACAACTGCTGTAATTTTACAAGTTTTTAAAGTTTTATCCTGCATACAGAACTCCTTCAAACATTTCTTCCACCGGATAACCGTCCACCGTGGGCAGATAGTCATCGATTACCACTTCTTTGCGACAGAGCGTGCCGTCTTCCAATAACAGCCAGATATAGCGGTCATTGTCGGTGGCGTAATAGGTCACCTGTTCCCCTTCGGCTACAGTCACGGTTCCCTTGGCAGAATGGTTTTTCTCATCATATAGCTCTGCATTAAAATCATGAAGAACCGTAAAAACAAAACGGGCTTCGACGGGGAACTGATAGAAGGGGTCATCGGATACAGCAATGCCGTGGGTTCCCACACGGTATTCCCGGGAGCCGTTCACGGTACTTGCAATCTGGGTGCGAACACTCATCCGGAAGGAATCGGGATTGGTCAGCACATCGGAAACAAAATACATATCTTCTGCCTTGTGATAATGATACTGCATACCGCCATCCATTACGCCGGTGTGTTCCACATCCTCACCCAAACGGTAGCAATGGGTTTCGATGTAGTCGTTTTCCATGGTATTCTGCACATAAAGATAATATTCTCCCTCACGGGTTTTTAACAGGGTCACCTCGGTATCAAAGGCGTAGATTTCAAAATCGTAGTCAGTTCCGTTTAAGGTAACGGTCAGGGTTTCGGCTGCGCCGTCATACAAGCCGATGGTATTCCAGGAGATGATATCTGCTTTGCCGTCTTTGGTGACATCATCATAGAAGTTGCAATCTTTTGGCAGCTGCATCCCATAGGAAACAGGAATCATCTGGTATTCTTCTTTGACAAGGTTCGGATATTCCGAAAAAGTCAGTGTCACCTGCTGACGGCCATAGGCGTAGGCAGCAAGATCATAAGGATTAAAATAGAAGGTGATGCCGTTGTAATCCAGGGTCCAGGAAAGCACATCTTCTGCTTCAATCCAATCAGCAAGGTTGACTTCCCCACCCCAGGTTTCGCCGGGATAAGCTTCCGAAAGCTCTTTCCAAATCAAATCAGAAAGTTCGTCCTTTTGGGTCACCACATCAGACAGAGTCAGCAATTCTCCGGTAAAAACATCATAGCTTTCGCCCCAAAAATAGGGAAATCCGTGTGCTCCGCCGGTGTAAGTATAGCCGTGATACAAAATGCTTAACACCTTGCTGTCGGCACGGCGGACAGAAGCCTGCTCCAAAGATTCATAGGGAGAAAAATAGTCCGGACTTTCCGAAAGAGTCTGTTTGGCATCCTCTTGATTGAGATTTAAAAAATCCAGCTTATTCATACGCTTTTGCTCGTAATTTTCTTCTAAAATCAAATTCATTCTCTGGTAAGTTTCTGCGTCTTCACCGGCTATTTGGATATACGGATAGCCCACTTTTACCGCAGGCAGATAGCTTTCATCTCCGTATTCTAAAGTTTGCCCGTAACCGCTGATAACCTGCAGGGTTTCGGTATGTCCTAGTCGGGAAGGCAATTGAGTGGCCGGCTCTTTGGAGGTCTGAACACCGCAGGAAGTAACTAACAACAACACCACAGCACATACCAACAGGGAAAACAATTTTTTCATAAGCATTCTCCTTATTTGAAAAAAAGCCCGAACCATACACTTATGATTCGGGCTCATTGGTTTTATGATTACTGTTTTTGGAAGGTCATCTCAGAAGTGCCTTCAATTGCAACCAGGGTATTTCCCTTCACAGTCAGAACCAGCGGATCTGCAGGTCCTTCGCCAACTGCAGTAAAGGTAACGGTTTCGCCTTCCTGAGCCCAGGTGATTTCAATATCCATACCGCCGTTTCCGTAAACACCGGTACCGTCTTCATTTAAAGTGAACTGTAATTCGGCAAACATCTCCAGATCAATTTCTTCTCCGTTGTCGGAAGCGCCGACTAACACATAAGAACCAGCAATAGATGCGTCTGCGGGTGCTTCTGTTTTTTTGTTATTCTGGCAAGCTGCTAAGGTAAATACCATCAGGACTGCCAATAAGAGTGCGGTTAATTTCTTCATGTTTTTCATCCTCCAAGATGTTTTTTATAATCTTTCCTACATTATACTCCCTTTTTGGGAAAAATGCAAGGCATTTTTTATTTTTATCCTCTTCTAATGACAACCGTGGTCACCGCAACTATGCCCTCTGCAGGAATGACCTTCTCCATGATGGTTGCAGGTTACATTGGGATTAAAGGAAAGGCTTTCGCTAAGATATGCCGCAACAGCCTGATCACAATCTCCCCTAACTCCGCCGAAGAATTGAATACCGGCACTCGTCAAAGCATTCTGTGCGCCTCCACCGATTCCGCCGCAAATTACCACACTAACGCCCAGCTCTTTTAAAAAGCCGGACAACGCACCGTGACCGTTTCCGTTGGTGGAAACCACCTGGGAGGAAATCACCTGTCCGTTTTCAATGTCATAAATTTTAAATGCTTCGGTGTGCCCAAAATGCTGGAATACCTGATTGTTTTCGTAAGTAACTGCAAGTTTCATAGTAAAAATCCTTCTTTCTATCATATCTTTAATATAAAGACTGTATAAACTGGATGCCTTTCCTCTTTATCAATTGCGACACATAAGGTTTAGATGCAAATCTTTTTCAACAATAGTTCAACTTGAGTTGAAAACAACGAATTATTGTTTTCTCATTATATCTTTGTAGGTTTGAGAACAATAATAATCGCTTTCGTTCACATCATAGTCCGTATGCAGATAAATAAATATTTCACCCTCATATTCTTTAATTGCTATATAGTTAGTGAAAAAATATTTATCAAGAAAGTAATTTTCGTTTTCTACGGTTGCCTTAATCATATCATTAGCAGTTGTCACATCAATACTTCTTTTGACTTCTAAAGGTAACATTTCTATTTGTATTGGTATATACACATTCCCCTTATATGTAATAGTAGAATAATCAGAAGAAATAACTGCAATTGCATTTTTGGTATTACTGCGAGGAATTACTAACGCACATATAAGCACTACAAATAATAAAGCTATCGGACTACAAACAATGTAACCTCTTTTCATAATTATCTCTCCTTTTCAACATTATTCGACAAATCCATATAATTCATATCAAGTTA
>JAZNNT010000147.1:0-8311 GCA_045580405.1 Clostridia bacterium | reverse complement strand
TCTATAAAAGTATTTACATAACTGCAAATATATGCTATACTGTAATTTGTAGAAAATTAGACTATAGGGAGAATAAAGAGTGGGTTTGCTTAAAGATTATAAAGGTCCTGAGGATTTAAAGGGCTTAAATATTAAACAGCTTAATAGTCTTGCACAGGATGTGAGGGAGTATATCATAGATACTGTGTCAAAAAACGGCGGTCACCTGGCGTCTAATTTGGGTGCGGTTGAAATAACTTTAGCACTTTTAAAGGTGTTTGGTTTCAAAAAAGACAATATTGTTTTTGATGTGGGACATCAAAGCTATGTTCATAAGATTTTAACGGGACGTGGTGAAGCATTTTCCCGTCTCAGAAAACTTGACGGAATTTCCGGATTCCCCAAAACTACAGAAAGTGAGTTTGATACCTTTCATTCCGGGCACAGCTCCAATTCTATCTCCGTGGCACTTGGCATAAAGCGTGGATTGGAGCAGCAGGGAGATTTCTCTCATGTGATTGCCATGATTGGAGACGGTGCTTTAACCGGAGGAATGGCAATCGAGGCAATGAATGATGCCGGCAGAGAAAAGAACAATATTATCGTGGTGTTAAACGATAATGAAATGAGTATTTCTGAAAATGTGGGTAGTATTGCCCGCCATCTTGCCAAAATGCGTACCAGTCCCATTTACCTGCGTACGAAGGGTGGCGTTTCCACCTTCTTCTCGAAAATCCCCTGGATTGGAAAAGGATTATATAAATTTATTTCTACCTTTAAAGCGGCATTCCGCAATATGATTATCGGAGATAACATTTTTGAGGAATTGGGCTTTTACTATGCAGGACCTTTTGACGGACACAACCTAAAGGGTCTTTGCAAGGTGTTCAGCCAGTTAAAGAATGTTGATAAACCCATCGTTATTCATGTGATGACCAAAAAAGGGAAGGGATACCTTCCTGCGGAAGAACGTCCTGATTTGTTTCATGGAGTCAAAGGTTTTGATGTAGAAACAGGCATTCCAATCTCCTCGGGTAAGAATTTCTCCTGTGCCTTTGGCGAAACGATGGTAGAGCTGGGTGAAACCAACAAAAAAATAGTGGCAATAACCGCTGCCATGCCGGACGGAACCGGCTTAACCGGTTTTCGTAATAAGTATCCCGACCGTTACTATGATGTTGCCATTGCCGAAGCTCACGGAGCAGGATTATCAGCCGGACTTGCTATTTCGGGAATGGTTCCTGTGTTTGCAGTGTATTCTTCATTCCTGCAGCGTGCCTATGACCAGTTGATTACCGATGTTTGCGGTATGAATCTGCATTGTGTATTTGCAGTAGACCGTTCCGGTATTGTTGGGGAAGACGGAGAGACTCATCAGGGGATTTTTGATATTTCCTACCTTACATCTATGCCCAATATGACGGTTTTTTCGCCTGCAACCTACAATGATCTGCGTTTTATGCTGAAGGAAGCAATCGAGGATTATAATTCTCCCTGCGCTATCCGTTATCCCAGAGGCAGTGAATCTTCTGAAGTCTGTGAATTGGAGAAGCCTTACGAAAAAGGAAAAGCCCAGGTTTTGGTAGAAGGAAAACATGTTTCCATTTTGTGTGACGGTTCCATGGTATCAGAAGGGTTGAAAGCAACCAGACTGTTAGCGGAACTTGGGGTTTCGGCAGAACTGATTAACCTTCGCTATATTAAGCCATTGGACTGGGAAACTATCGGTAATTCCTTAATGAAAACCAAACGTGGTGTAGTGATGGAAAATGCCTGTCAAAGCGGCGGTATTTATTCCATGCTGACAGGTGCAACTACTGTACCGCTTTTGTCGGTTTCGGTGCCTGACTGTTATGTGCCCCACGGCAAGATAGACGAACTGTATCAGATGTTTCAAATGGATGGCGAAAGTGTTGCAAAAAGAATTATGGAGGAATTTTTCCGTTGAAAATAAGACTGGATGTTGCCCTGACAGAGCAGGGACTTGCTCCTTCCCGGGAAAAGGCGAAGGCACTCATTATGGCGGGTCAGGTGTATGTGGATGGGCAAAAAGCATATAAAGCCGGAGAAATGATTGAAGATTCCCAAAGCCTTACGGTGAAAGAGGATTTGCCGTTTGTATCCCGTGGTGGCTACAAATTGGATAAGGGAATCAAGGTTTTCGGCATCGATTTAAATGATAAAATTTGTGTAGATATCGGTGCTTCCACAGGCGGTTTTACCGACTGTATGCTGCAAAACGGTGCAAAACGTGTTTATGCGGTAGACGTGGGCTACGGTCAGCTGGATTGGAAGCTTAGAAGTGATGAGCGTGTGGTGGTGTTGGAACGTACCAACGCCCGTTATTTAACCGAAGAGCAAATTCCGGAACGTGCCGACTTTTTATCTGCGGATGTGGCATTTATTTCGCTAAACACGGCACTCTCCACAGCGGTGGATTTATTAAGTGATTCTGCGGAGTTGATGGTGTTAATCAAGCCACAGTTTGAAGCAGGCAGAGAATTTGTTGGAAAAAAAGGTGTGGTGAAGGACAAAAAAGTTCACCACGACGTGATTGTGAAAGTTTGTGAACAAATGATTGCCAAAGGACTTACGCTTTTGGATTTGGATTTTTCTCCTATCAAGGGGCCTGAAGGTAACATTGAATACTTACTTTATATGACCAAACGGCAGGAAGCATCTATGGATTATCTTTCCAAAGCTAAAGAAATTACCGAAGCATCTCATACCACATTGGATTAAACCGAGGGATTTTATGAACATTGGAATTATCATCGGAAAAACGAATATTGCATCATCCGTGATTACACGGCTGGTTTCTCTGTTAGAGAAACACGATGCCCGTGTTTATTTCCCGTCTGACAGTGGACTTGGCACCTTTGGAACAGTTCTTCCCACAGAGGAGTTTTATCAAGCTGTGGAAATGGTGATTGTGTTAGGCGGTGACGGAACACTTTTGCGGGTGTCTCAATCTGTCTCCAAACACGGTATTCCCATTTTAGGAATAAACTTCGGAAGAGTTGGCTTGCTAACCGATTTAGAGCAAACCGAACTGGATTTGGTCAGCCGTATTTTTACGGGGGACTATTCCATTGACGAGCGAATGATGTTAACCGCTGTTGTCACCAATGATGAGGGTGAAAAATACCGTTTTTCAGCTCTCAATGAAATTGCTCTTTCCCGTGGTAATTTTGCAAAAATGCTGGAAATGGATTTATATATTGACGGTGCTATCTGTACCCCCATCCGTGCGGACGGACTAATTGTTTCCACACCCACAGGCTCCACAGCGTATTCGCTTTCTGCAGGCGGTGCGGTGATTGATCCTCTGGCGGAGGCCTTTGCGGTAACGCCTATCTGTCCTCATACTCTAAATATCCGACCCATGGTGATTTGCAAAAACCGAACCATCACCATCAAGCAAAAAGAGGGGACAGAAAATGTTTCGTTTTTGTCTTATGATGGAAACGAAGCGGTGACTGTAAGTCCGGGAATGGAAATTTCAATCAGGCTTTCCGAGCATACCACCAAGCTGGTTCGGATAGTGAATCGAAATTTTTATTCCGTATTGAAAGACAAACTCTAAGAAAGAAGAGATTATGATGAAAAAAAGAAGGCAAGACGATTTACTCCGCTTAATTCAGGAAGAGAAAATCAGAACTCAGGAGGAGTTGACCGAGCGTTTGGCACGATTGGGTTATCGTGTGACGCAGGCAACTGTTTCCCGAGATATTAAAGAATTAAAAATTATCAAAACCACCGATGAAAACGGTGAGATCTGCTATCTGGCACCGAAAAAGGATGTGCATCAGCACGGTGCCGGAACCGGATTCGGATTCTTTAAAAACCTGATTCATTCTATTATGTACAGCGTGAATATTATTGTGATTCATACCGCTGCCGGTATGGCACAGGGTATTGCTGCAACCATTGACCGTATGGGCAGAGCAGACATTTTAGGAACCATTGCAGGTGATGATACCATTATGGTGGTATGTCGTACGCCTGAGGAAACGGGAATCGTTGCGGATTACTTAAAAACTCATCTCTAAGAAACCGAGGATGCAACTATGCTTTCTACCTTGCGAATTAAAAACTTAGCGGTCATCCGTGAGATTACCCTGCAGTTTGATCGGGGTCTTACTGTATTGACCGGGGAAACCGGTGCAGGAAAGTCCATTCTGATGGATGCCCTGCAGGCCATTTTGGGTGCCCGTGTTTCCAAGGAACTGATTCGTGCAGAGGAAAAATCTGCCTTGGTGGAAGCCGGATTTTTCTTTATGCAAGACTCAGCTCCCGAAAGCTTAAAACCTTATCTTTTGGATGATATGTTGGTGTTATCCCGTGAAATCTTTCGGGATGGCAGAAATATTGTGAAGATAAACGGTTCTTTGTCCAACACGGCAGAGCTTCGTGGAATTGCCCCGTATCTTATCAGCATTCATTCCCAGAATGATAATCAGATTTTGTTTCGCTCGGAAGAACATTTTCGTTTTTTAGACCATTATGCAGGTGCAACCCAATTATGCACCGAATATGAAACCTGCTATCGCCGTTACCGTGAAATCTGCGAAGAAATTGCAGCGGTAGACAGCAAAAAAGAGCAGGATCAGAGCCGCATTGATTATCTGAAATTTGTGCTTCGTGAAATTGAAGATGCCAATCTTCAGCCCGATGAGGAAGAACATTTAAAAGAAATCAAGCTTCGTCTTAAAAATCAGGAGAAAAACAAAGAAAATATCAAAATAGCAACCTATGCCTTATATGAACAAGAAGAAAGTGCTTACCATTTTATTTCTGTGGCGTCAAAAGCCTTAAAAAATGCAGACGGCTTTTTGGAAATTGCAGAGCGATTGGATGAGCTTTCCTATGAAATTGCAGATTTATCTGAAAAAATCCGCACCGCTGATGTGAAAGCTGAGCTGGAATATCAGAATATCGATGATTTAGAAGACCGCATGGGACTCATTTATCAGCTTAAGATGAAATACGGCGGAACATTTCAGTCTATCTTTGATACCTATGAAAAAACCTCCCGAGAGCTTTATGAAATTGAGCATCGGGAGCATCATTTAGAAGCACTCAGCAAGGAAAAAGAAGAATATTTTTCCAAGCTTACTTCTCTGACAAAGCAATTATCCGCAGAGCGAGGCAAGTATGCCAAAGAATTATCCTCCCGATTGGAAGCAGAACTTCGGGATTTGATGATGCCAAATTCCGTATTTTCGGTAACACTCACGAAAGAGGATGATTTTACCGCTCACGGTAGTGAAAAAGTGGAATTTATGTTTTCCGCAAATTTGGGATTACCTCCCGCACCTTTGTCCAAAATTGCATCAGGTGGAGAAATTTCCCGTGTAAATTTAGCACTAAAATCAGTTCTTCGGGGAATTGACCCTGCCTGTGCCTTTGTGTTTGACGAAATTGACACCGGCTTAAGCGGACGTGCTGCTCAGAAAACAGGTGAAAAAATGTGTGCCATCGGGAAAGATTCTCAGGTGCTTTGTGTCACCCATCTTCCGCAGATTGCAGCTATGGCAGATCAGCATTTTTTGGTCAACAAGGAAGAACTTACCGAAGAAACCGTTACCGGTGTTTGTGCCATTACAGGAGAAGCCCGTATTAACGAAATCTCCCGTATGATTGGCGGTGTTGCGGTGACCGAAATCACCAAACAAAGTGCAGAAGAAATGCTGAAGTTAGCAGAAACATTCAAATTGGAGTGTTCGTATGAAAGTCACAGGAACCGTTCTTAAACGACTGAACGAGAAGAATATTCTTGTTAAAATAATCCGTTCCTCTGCCTGCGGAGGCGATTGCCACACCTGTGGCGTATGCAATGGCGGGGAATCGGAAATTATTGCTGAATGTACCGATTTTGTGCAAGAGGGAAATGAAGTTTTGGTGACTATCCCAAACAAGCGGTATTTTACCATTTCCTTTGCGGTGTTCTTATTGCCGCTTTGTATCATGATTTTGGCATTTTGGCTTTGCAGACAAGCTTATACGGAAGATATTTCCGCCTTGGGTTCTCTGTTAGCAGGTGTGTTATCCTTTATCACAATTACATTACTGTTTCGCAAACTAAAAATTCCCAAGGCAGAAAAGAAAGAGGAATAATATGAAGCGCATTACCATCTTTGCCGGGCATTACGGAAGCGGAAAAACTACCGCTGCGGTAGCCTATGCAAAAAAACTAAGAGAACAACACGAAAAAGTGATGATTGTGGACATTGATTTAATCAATCCCTATTATCGCACCAAGGATGCCCAGGAAGAACTGGATGCCTTGGGTATTACCGTGGTAACTCCAACCTATGCCAATACCAATATTGAAACACCGTCGATTCCCGCAGGAGTGATGGCGGCATTCAGCCAAAAGGATACCTACGTCGTGTTTGATGCGGCTGGAGATGATGACGGTGCAGTGGTATTGAGCCGTTATTTTATGGATTTTTCACAAGAGGAATATGATTTCTTTTTGGTGATTAATTCAAAAAGACCATTGACGAGAGACAAAGAAAGTATTATAATGTATAAAAAAGACATCGAAATAGCATCCCGCCTGGATTTTACGGCGCTGGTGAATGCAACCAATCTGTCTTACGAAACCACCCTTGCGGATGTTTTGGAGGGGGAGCGCATTACTGAGGAAGTTTCCAAAGAAACCGGGATCCCCAACCGATACACTTTTGTGTGGGATCAGCTGTATGATAGCTTACCCGAAGCATTAAAAGAAAAGGCGATTTCTGTGAGTCTGTTTCACAAAAAGCCCTGGGAGCTTTAATTTGCTTATAAAATTTCAATATATTTGAAAAACCCGACTGATTGTCGGAGAGGAAAGGAAAAAGTGATTATGGCAAAAGTAACATTTAACGAAAATGCTTGTAAAGGCTGTTATCTTTGCATGGACGTTTGTCCCAAAAAGATTATTAAAAAAGCTACTGACCGTTTGAACGTGAAGGGCTTTAACCCCGTTGAGGTGCTGGATATGGATCAGTGTATCGGCTGTGCATTTTGTGCAACCATTTGTCCCGACGTGGTTATCACTGTTGAAAAATAAGTAGGAAAGGAATGAAATACGATGAGTGAAAAAGTTTTAATGAAAGGGAACGAAGCAATCGCGGAAGCTGCAATCCGTAGCGGCTGTAAACTGTTCTTCGGTTATCCCATTACTCCCCAGACTGAGGTTTCTGCTTATATGTCTAAAAGAATGCCTCAGGTAGACGGACTTTATCTGCAGGCTGAAAGTGAAGTTGCAGCCATCAACATGGTATACGGTGCTGCAGCGGCAGGCGCAAGAGTTATGACCTCTTCCTCCAGCCCCGGAATCAGCTTAAAGCAGGAAGGTATTTCCTACATAGCAGGTGCAGATTTACCCTGCGTTATTATCAACATTGTTCGTGGCGGTCCGGGTCTTGGCGGTATTCAGCCTGCTCAGTCTGACTATTTTCAGGCAACCAAAGGTGGCGGTCACGGTGACTATAACTTAGTGGTATTAGCACCCTCCACCATTCAGGAATGTGTGGACTTAACCTATAAGGCATTTGATATTGCAGATCAGTATCGCGTACCCGTAATGATTATGGGTGACGGTATGCTTGGCCAGATGATGGAACCTGTTTCTTTTCCGGAACACGATGATTCCGTGACTTTCGATAAATCCTGGGCTTGCGATACCACCGGTATGAAACGTAAGAAAAATATTGTGAACTCCTTATACATCAATCCCGATGAATTGGAAAATTTAGTTTGGGAACGTGAAAAACGGTATCAGTTAATCACCAAAAATGAAACCCGTGCAGAAACCTTCTTCTGTGAGGATGCAGATATTGTGTTAGTGGCATACGGCACCATCGCCAGAGTGGCAATGAACGCTGTGAAAAAGGCAAGAGCAATGGGCATCAAAGCAGGCTTAATCCGCCCCATCACCCTGTGGCCGTTCCCGGAACAGGAAATTGCCAATATTGCAAAAACTGCTAAGAGCTTCTTAAGTGTGGAAATGAGCACCGGTCAGATGGTTTATGACGTGAAATTGGCAGTAAACGGCAAATGCCCCGTGGAATTTTACGGAAGAACCGGTGGCGTGGTACCTGTTCCTCAGGAAATTCTGGACAAAATCGTAGAAATGTCCAAAAAACTGTAAGAGGGAGGATGAATAAGATGAGTATTGTATTTGAAAAACCCCATGCACTCTCTGATGTGGGCTTCCATTATTGCCCCGGCTGTACCCATGGTATTGTGCACCGTTTGGTGGCAGAAGTGCTGGATGAATTAAAATTAGAAGGCGAAGCAGTTGGGATTGCATCCGTAGGCTGCTCCGTATTCTCCT
>JAZNNT010000146.1:0-9575 GCA_045580405.1 Clostridia bacterium | reverse complement strand
GTATTTATCTGGGATAGCTTTGACGGCTTAAAACCCGTATTCTAAAAAAATCTTCCTATAATCCGTGAATCTCACCCTTGTTGTACAAACCGTACGACTTCGGGCAAGGTCAAGGCAGAGCCTTGATTCGATTTTCGAATGATAGTTTGATTTTTCACTCCAAAATGAGAGTGAAGAAATTTTAAACAGCAAAAGGGCTTCGGCAGGAGCGTTATGCTCCTGCCGGCTCTGATGTTTTCTTGTAACTCTATTGAGGAAACATTCTGCCGGTACTATGCCTGGCAGGAGGCTTCCTCTGTAGAATTGCGACATCTTGGTTAACAGAAAATCTCAAAGAGAGGTAATAAAAAACATGAAAAAACTGTTGTCTGCAATTCTTGTAATTGCAATGCTATGCAGTATGCTGGTGAGCCTTACTGCATACGCCTACACCGAAATTCATATTCTGGCAACCGATTTCAGCTTAACGGTAGGGGAATATAAAGACAATTCTCCCAATGGCTTCGATAATTCCACGTACTTAACAAAATACTACCCCGTGGAAGTATACAGCGGAAACTATGGTACTTTTGTGGAAATGTTGTCAGGCGAATGGCTGACCTACCGTGTGAATGTGGAACATGCAGGAACCTATACTCTGGCATTGGATGCAGGAACCTCCAGAAATACCTCTGCTACCGTTACTGTCAACGGCACAGACTACACCGTCAGCTTACCTTCCACCTCCGGTGTGCTGGAATTTACCAAAATGACCAATCTGGTAAGCTTTCCCTTACACGAAGGTGTGAACGAAATTATCTTAGAAAACTCCGGTAGTTCTTATTTTAACTACCGTGAACTGATTTTATCCTCTTCCGTAGGTCCGAACACCGAAGCTGACTATGAAGAAGAAGAGGGAATCATCTGGTGGGGAAATGCCAGATGGGAAACCGGCTACAATGGCTACTACGGTGATTTTAAAGCAACCGATTTTACCGGTGACTATTCCGGTACCGTTGGCTCCGGCACCTTAACCATGGAACCCGGCAACTTCGCAACCTACACCTACAACGCACCCTACACCGGCGTGTATGCAATGCAGATTCAAGTATCCTCTTTACCGGAGGGAACTGCTGCAATCCGTGCCGTATCCGGTGACTACTATGCAGAATTCTTTATGGCATATCCCGGTTGGTCCAATTCTAACGACAACCTGCAGGACCAGCCCATGTACTTTAAAGAAGGTGCAAATACCGTTGTGGTAACCAATGTTGGCGATGCCAGTGTAACCGTGAGTGCCTATGACTTTGGTCGTCTGGATGCTACCGGAAGTAATTCAATGGACTTTTTGCCCCTGGTAAGAAAGGTAGCAGATATGCCGGCAGAGGGAGCTACTCCGACCTTCTGTCCTACTCCGACTCCTACGCCTTCTCCGGTGGCAACTGCAACTCCTACCGTAGCGCCTACTGCAACTCCTACCGTAGCGCCTACTGCTACTCCTACCGCAACACCTACTGCTACTCCTACCGCAACACCTACTGCAACCCCGACGGCAACACCTACCGCGACTCCTACTGCAACGCCTACTGCAACGCCTACTCAGGTAACCACCTGGATTGGAAACGTGAAGCAGGAACCTGCATTCAACGGATACAGCGGGGAAGTGTCTGCAACCGAATTTGGCGGTGAATATTATGCGCAGGCAGGTCACATCGTTGGTGATAACTTCACCATGTCCAACGGTGAATGGGGAACCTACTCCTTTAATGCTCCCTATACCGGAGTATACGGTGTTCAGCTGTATGTTGCGTCTATCAAGGGCGATACCACCGTTCGTATGATTGCGGGCGATTATTATGCTGATTTCCCGCTTACCACTACCGGCTGGACTAATCAGTCCGGTGTGCTTGTGGATCAGCCCATGTATTTCACCCAAGGAGCAAATACCTTTACCTTAAAAAATATCGGAGCATATGATGTTACCTTATCTGATTTGGATTATGGCTTCTTAAATGCATCAGGATATGACTCCATGTCATATATGAGTTTTGTAAAACCGGTATCATCCATGCCGGCTGAACCCGTGATAACTCCTGCTCCTACTGCAACTCCTACTCCCACTCCTCCGTCGGTAAACCCCGATGTGTCCGACAGAGTAATGAGAACGGTTTACGAAGCAGAAAGCTACACCTCCGGCAGCGGTCTTTCCAAAACCACTTATAGCGGTACTGCTGTTGCCAAAGCGGCTAATGCTTCCACCGCAAGCTACACGGTAACCGTGGAAGAAGACACCATTTATAACTTATATATGAAAGGCGCTGCCTGGAAGGATGTTTCCTACGATATTTCCATCGACGGAACCGTTTATTACTACGAGACCTCCCATTTCCACAGCGACCGCAGCTCCACCTATTCCTACAATGAGGAATGTGTGGCATCCTTCCCCTTATCCAAGGGAACTCACACCATTGGCTTCACCTTCTACTGTGATGAATTCTACTTTGATTCCTTCACCTTAGAAGATACCTATTCCAAGCAGTATCAGATTCTGTACGGATTAAAGGATATTGCAACCTCCCAAGGGATTTATGAAGCACTGTTAGCCTCCGGTGACTACATCTACGTGGATGTGGCAGCCGATACCGAAAGTCTGGCATATCCGCCCATGGGATTCTGGGGAATGGTAGGAAAAGATTACGAAACTCCTGCAGAGTTAACGGAGCTGTATGAATCTGTGTTAGCTGAGGAGCTCGCAGATCCCACCGTTAGAATCAGAAATGCCTCCAATGTTTCGGTTACAACTCTGCCGGCAGGTAAGTCTACCGTAACGGTAAACTGCTCAAAAATTCCTACCAACGTTTCCTTGATTTGTGCGATTTACAAAGAAGGTAAATTGGTTCAGATTCCGCAGACGGCACAGAGTAATTCTTCTTCTGTTTCCTTTAGCTTATCCGATGTGGAAGCAGGATGTGACTTAAAAATTTTAGCAATTGCCGATATGGAAGAGGTAACACCTTATACTTCCTCCGGTACTTATATGGATTTCTATGTAGCGACCACCGGCAAATCTACCAATGACGGTTTAACTCCCGATACTCCCTTAGCCACTTTAGCACAGGCGTTAGCTAAAGTGAAAACTGTGAACTCCGAAATGACCGGTGACATTATCGTTCACGTAGCTCCCGGCGTATACCGCAGTAATGTAACCATTAGCATTGATGCTACCATGAGCGGTATGAACGGCTATAAGGTCATCATTCAGGGCGACGATCCGGACAACCGCCCCGTATTTTCCGGTGGAGAACCCTTAACCGGTAAATGGACTAAGGTTTCCGGCGAGAATTATTGGGTAGCAACCACTACCACCCGTGAAACCAGAGCCCTTTATGTTGGCGGCTATCAGGCGGTGTTGGCAAGAAGCTCCGGTGTTTACGACGGCTCTTATATCACTCCCTCTTCTCCGCAAAACGATTATCATATCGCAGATGGTCTGAAGGTAAGCAGATCTACCTATTCCAATTTCCCCACAGGCTTAGAAGGGGAAACCAGAATGCATATGGTATTTAACTTAGCTTGGGCAAATCAGCGTTTCCCCATTGACAGCGTTACCTACGATTCCAATTATGCTTATATCAATGCAACCTATCCCTACTATAACGCATTTTTGGGAAGCGGTCATACCTCCACGGTTATGCCCACAGAAGGTAGAGACTTCTACTTAGAAAATGCTATGGCGCTTTTAGATCAGCCCGGCGAATTCTACTTTGATAAAGCAAACCGCAAAATGTATTACTATCCTTATTCCAATGAGGATATGACCACCATCGAAAGCTACTGTGCAGTAACCGACGGTTTATTCACCATCGCCGGAACTTCCACCGCTAACCCGGTGCAGAATTTTGAATTCCGTGATGTTTCCTTCCGCTATGGTGCCTGGGATGATGCCACTACCTACGGTGCAGCATACAATCAGGCAGACGAGCTCCGTCGCGGTACGGAAACCGGCTTCAGCCAGAAACTGATGCATGCACAGATTATGGTAAGCTATGCCGATGAATTGGTGTTTGACGGTTGTGAATTTGCTTGCCTTGGCTCCACTGCCATGTATATGACCGAAGGCGTTGTCAACTCCAAGGTTATCAACTGTGATTTCCACGATATCTCCGGCGGTGGTGTTTCGGTTTCCAACTACTTGCACAACAGTAACTACAGTGGCGGTATCCGTTGTAAGAATATTGAAATCGGAAACAACATTTTCCGCCGTGTGGCGCAGGAATTTATGAATCTGCCTGCAATTGCAGTTTACTATGTGGATTCTGCAAACGTTCATCACAACGATATCAAGCATCTGCCTTACACCGGTATTTCCATCGGTTGGGGCTGGGGTTACTATGAACCCTCCGATGTTGGTAACCACATTGTTTCCTACAATAAAATCACCGAAGTCTGCCAGGTGTTAGACGACGGTGCACAGATTTACACCTTAAGTGATCAGGAAAATATGCACTTAAACGATAACTACTTAATCGATCCGGGTAACTACCGTCGAGGCGGTGTGTACTTTGACGAAGCAACCGGTTACATTTCCATGTGTGACAATGTTGTGGAAGATGCAGACGGTTCCAACGATTACTGGCTCTTCGCAAGAAAATATGTAAACTTAAATGACAACTATGTAGCGTATAACTATACCGACGGTGGAAACCCCAGATATTTCTCCACCTTCCCCTTAGATACCTCCGGTGTAACATACGCAACCAACTATATCAATCAGACATCCTGGAATACGACAGCTCAGAGAATTATGGCTGAAGCAGGCCTGGAAGACAAAGAAAGAGTTGCAGCTGTGGATTATTATCCCTCCTGGCGACTTCTGCCCATGTTTAACCTTCCTGCCGATGCAATTATTGACTAAGTACAGAATCCGGTCGGACCTGCTAATCTTTGTCCGGCTTCATAATACAAACAGTACTGTTTGAAGGAGGATTTATCCAGTGAGAAACGAAATCAAAAAGCTGTTATCGATCTGCTTGCTGATTGCTATGCTTGGCAGTATGATGGCATTCCCCGCTTATGCGGAAACTCCTACCTGGACCGGTAAATTCAGTGATTTATCCGGTTATACCAACGGTTATGTTGGCGAAAACTATGCAATGAGCACCTTTACCAAAAGTGGTGCAGACGGATCTTCCGTTTCCGGCACGGACTATTATGCAACTGCATCCAGTCCCTTTGGTGCAGACGGTACCTTTGTTATGGTTTCCGGAAACTGGGGCAGATATGAATTAACTGTTCCCTACACCGGCGTGTATGCATTCCAGCTGAGAACCGACTGGTTCAGCGGTTCCGGAACCGGCTACCGTGTAACCACCGAACATGGCTACTATGCAGAATACAGCATTTCCGACACCGGCTGGAGCTCCGGCGGTTTACAGGACCAGCCCCTCTATCTGGTAGAAGGTACCAATATCATCACCATTGAATGTATTGGTCCCGGTAATGCAATTTTAGGCGCTTGGGACTTAGGCCGTCTGGATGCTCAGGGAGCAGAATCTTCTTTAGATTTCCTGCCTCTGGTAAAACTGACCTCTGATTTACCCGAACCTACCGCAACTCCCGAACCTACCGAAACTCCCACTCCCACCGAGGCTCCCTTAACCTGGCCCGGTGCGTACGGCGATTTACCTGACACCTATAAAAACGGTTATACTTCCACCGTGGAAAATATCAAAGGTGCAATCCGTAACGGTGATGCTGCTGTTGCAGGTACTGACTATCAGGCAACCTCCGGTGCTCCCTTTGCTTCAAACGGTGCCTTCACGATGGTTAGTGGAGACTGGGCATATATCACTGTAGATATGCCTTACAGCGGTGTGTATGCAATGCAAATCCGCACCGAATGGTCCAACGGTACTCCCGTAAACTGGTATGTGACCACCGAAGAAGGTTATGGTGCAGAATATGCCGTGACCACCATGGGTTGGAGCTCCGGTTGTTTACAGGATCAGCCCATCTACTTAAATGAAGGTACTAACACCATTAAATTAGAGTTACGCGGTGATTACAATGCAACCGTTTCTTCCATTGACTTCGGAAGATTGGATGCCTCCGGTGCGGACAAAACTCTGGATTATCTGGAATTTGTAAAATTTGCAACTGCAGAACCTACTCCCACTCCCACCGCAACTCCTACTGCGACTCCCACCGCAACTCCGATTCCTACTGCAACTCCTACTGCGACTCCTACTGCGACTCCTACTGCGACTCCCACCGCAACTCCCACTGCAACTCCCACTGCAACTCCTACTGCGACTCCTACTGCGACTCCCACTCAGGTAACTACCTGGATTGGTAATGTAAAATTAGAACCCGCATTCAACGGTTACAGCGGCGAAGTAGCTGCAACCAGCTTCAGCGGTGAATATTACGCACAGAGTAACCATATCAGCGGCGATAATTTCACCATGGCGAACGGTGAATGGGGAACCTACACCTTCAATGCACCTTATACCGGCGTATATGGTGTTCAGCTGGAAGTTGCTTCTATCAGCAGCTCTACCACCGTTCGTATGATTGCAGGCGATTATTATGCAGACTTTAATCTGACCACCACCGGCTGGACCAATCAGGATGGTGTTCAGATTGACCAGCCCATGTACTTTACCGAAGGTGCAAATACCTTTACTTTAAAAAATATTGGTGCTAATTCGGTGATCTTATCTACCATTGATTACGGCTTCTTAAATGCCACCGGATATGACTCCATGTCTTATATCAGCTTTGTAAAACCGGTATCTTCTATGCCGGCAGAACCTGTGGTAACTCCTACTCCCACCGCAACTCCCAACATCACCGATTCTGAATATATGATTATCACCGAAGCAGAAAGCTACACTACTCAGAGCGGTACCACTCAGGGATCTCACGGTGGCGCAACGGTTATTACCGCTACCAACGAATCCACCTCTACTTATACCGTTACCGTTCCCGATACCGGTGTGTATAACCTGTATTTAAGAGGTGCTGCATGGAAAGACGTTTCCGTAGACATCACTGTTGACGGAACCTATCTGTCTTACGAAACCATGCATTTCAATCTGCATAAAGAAGATTCCTATCCGCTGCAGACTGAAAAAATCTATTCCTTGAATTTAACTGCAGGTACTCATACCCTTCAGTTTACCTATTTCTGTGATGTGTTCTATTTTGACGATTTCCGTTTGGAAAACACCAGCAGCAGAACCTATCACCTGTTATACGGCTTCAAAGATGCCACCACCTCTCAGGAAGCATACAATCTCTTAGTGGAATATGGCTCCCTGCTTGGCATCAATGTGGTAAATGATACTGCAAACATTTTCTATCCTCAGATGTCCTTCTGGCCCATGGTTGGCAAGGATTTTGAATCTTTGGATGATATGCTTTCCACTTATAACTCCATCATTTCCGCTGAGGCTTCCAGCCCCACTGTGAAGTTATACAATTCTTCCAACACTCCGGTAAGCAGCTTACCTACCGGTACCGCAAGACTGATTATTAACACCTCTAATATGCCTGCAAATTCTACCATTGTTGTGGCAGAATACCAAGGCAGCAAAATGGTAGGCAACTTAAACACCTTAACCAGTACCACAACCACTGTTACCTGTACCTTAACCGGTTTAACCGCACAGAGCCAGGTAAAAATTATGGTGTTCTCCGATATGGAAGAAGCAAAACCTTACTATTCTGTTGGTGTTTATAAAGATATTTACGTAGCAACTACCGGTAAATCCTCCAACGACGGTTTGACTCCGGAAACTCCCGTAGCAACTATCGCTCAGGCATTAACCAAAGTAAAAGCATACAATACCACCATGACCGGTGATATCGTGGTACATATTGCTCCCGGTACCTACCGCAGCAATACCACCATCGCAATTGACCAGACTATGAGCGGTATGAACGGTTATAAGGTTATCTTAAAAGCAGAAGATCCCAACAACCGTCCCATTTTATCCGGCGGTGAAAGCTTAACCGGTAAATGGTCTAAGGTTTCCGGCGAAGAATACTGGGTAGCCACCACTACCACCCGTGAAACCAGAGCACTGTACGTAAACGGCTATCAGGCAACCATGGCAAGAAGTGATGTTTGGTACCTTGCACAAGATGTTATTGAACCTGCAAATCCTGTAAATGATGTGCATATCGCAGACGGTTTTGTGGTTGATATTGAAAGATGGGATACCACCTTCCCCAGAACTTTAGAAGATGATACCAGACTGCAGGTTGTATTCCAGAAAAACTGGGCAAACCACCGTTTCCCCGTAGAAAAAGTAACCTACGGCGATTATTATGGTTATGAACATGCGTATATTTACATTCCGTTCCCCAGATACCACATCTTCTTAAATGATGATGCTACTACCTCTACCATTCAGCCTACCGGTTCCTTCTACTTAGAAAACTCTATGGACCTCTTGGATGAACCCGGCGAATTCTTCTTCGATAAAACCAATCGTAAGATGTATTACTATCCCTATCCGGAAGAAAACATGAACACTGCAGAAACCTTCTGTGCAGTTACCGACGGACTGATGACCATCACCGGTGTTAGCGCTTCCAACAAGGTATCAAACATCGAATTTGACGGTCTGTCCTTCCAGCACGGTGCTTATGATGATGTTACCACCAACGGTGCAGCCTTCAACCAGGCAGACGAACTGCGTTTGGGTGGCGAAATCTGGTACGGAAGCTATATGTTCCCTGCACAGGTTACCTTAAATTATGCTGATAGCGTAGTATTTAGAAACTGTGAATTTGCAAACTTAGGCTCCAGTGCAGTTCTCTTTGAAGAAGGTGACACCAACTGCCGTGTAACCGGAAGCTCCTTCCACGATATTTCCGGTACCGGTGTTGTAGTCGGTAACTTCCTCCATGATGTGAATATGTCTACCGATAAACAGCGTTCTACCCATATTGAAGTAGACAACAACATTTTCCGCCGTTGTGCACAGGAATTCTTAGGTACCACCGCAATAGCAATGTACTATACCGGTGATTCCAAAGTTCATCACAACGATATTGCCGATATGCCTTACACCGGTATCACCGTTGGTTGGGGCTGGGGTGCAGCATTACCCGACGATTGCGGAAACAACGTTGTGGCTTATAACAAGATTGAAGATGTAATGCAGACCATGTATGACGGTTCTCATATCTACACCGTTGGTCTGCAGGGCTATAACCAGATTAACGATAACTACTTTATCGATCCGGGCGACTTGTTAAAGAGTGGTTTATATCTTGACCAGGCAACCCAGGATCTGTACTTTAGCGATAACGTATTCACCGATGCAAAAGCTTCCAGCGACCGTTGGTTATTCGCAAGAAGATATGTTGACATTGCAGACTGTTACGGTTCTTATAACCATACCGATGGTAAAATGCCGTCTACCAGCGGTTCCTACGGTTTTGACAGCTCCGGAGTAACCATGGAAAATAATAACGTAAGCGTTACCAGCTGGTCTTTATCTGCACAGAGAATTATGTCTGAAGCAGGTGTTGACGATCAGACTGAACTTCAGAACGTGGATTATTATCCGTCCTGGAGAACC
>JAZNNT010000145.1:0-5998 GCA_045580405.1 Clostridia bacterium | reverse complement strand
CTTCTTCCAAACTGCATACATTCGGAATAAGAATCCATAAATAAATCCACACGGTTGCCTTTGATAGCTCCGCCGGTATCACCTGCAACGGCATAACCGTACACATAAGAGCCGTCTGCAGACTCAATATAAAGCTTGGTGCCTAACGGGATGACTCTCGGGTCTACCGCAACGACACCACGCTGCGCTCTCATACCGGAGGCAGTAATACCGTAACCTCTGTCACCGGGACGTTTTCCGCAACTTTCATAGCTTAAATCATAAGCAGTGGCAGTCATAGGAATCATACGGGAATAGGTGATACTCTCACGGTCAACGCTGCCACCACGATAGCTGATGCCTGCGGTAACGGTACCGTATTCAACCACCTGATTCACGGGTGCTTTCACCACTTTTTCTTCTGCCACAGTTTCGTGAACCACTTCGCCGTTTCTCCAAACCCGCATGTAAGAAGTTTCCTTCAAACCATTTTCCCCTTCTGTTTTCACAGTAGAGCTTCCCGCATCTGCCTCATAATTGGGAACAGATACAGTCTTAAACGGAATTTCTTCGGTCTGAGTTACGATTTCCACTTCAGATTTTGCCAGAACGATTTGGGTATTATTCGTTAACGCAGTGTCCAAAGAAGGAGTAATCATATCAAATTCATTCAAAGCGATATTGTTTTCCCCTAAGAAATCCTGAACGGTTTCTGCTGTGGTGTAAAACTCGGTCTGCTGACCGTTCACATCAAACTGCACGGGAATGGCACGGTTCACATATAAAACCTGGCCGTGATATGCCTTGTCATATAAGTTTGCGGAAATTTCATCCTGCTCATGCAAGGCGATGCCGGCATGCTCCAGAACACCTTCCACATTTTTTGCAAACATGAATACTTCTCTTTGTTCCCCTTCCATATCAATGACAACATTTTTTCCAAAACAAGTAGCGGAAAACAAAATCGAAAGTACCGCAACCGCTAAAAAAACGGTGCATATCATAAGCTGTGACTTAGCAGTGTAGGCCCGTATGTGAGCCATAGCTGTTTTCATCAAAATAAATTTCCCCCTATTTTTTTATTAGCCGTTTTCTTCCCGGATAAAATTCAGATTTGGGAAAGATGGTTACAAGAAATGTTACAAATCTGTTACATCATAAAGACAAAGTTTTCGGTTGAAATTCGCCTTCAAAACAGCCCTTTATTTTTTTCGGATTGTTCCCATAATAACACAAAAATGCCCATTTGTCAAGCTTTTTCGGGTTTTTGATGTTTTTTTGACAATTTCCGACGCCCTAAAAATCCACCCGATTCCGCTTATCGTAAGGGATTAGGCTTTGTAAAAAAAATTTAATATTTTTTGTGAAAAATGTTATTTTTTACTAATAATTATATACAAAATGGACAATTTTATACCTGTTCATGTGAAAAAACAATATCCATGTTTTTTGTCAAAACAGGCTGTGTTTCCTAAGCTGCTTCAGAATCGCTTCTTCTCTTTTTCAGATACAAAAAAACACCCCCACATGAGGGTGTTTTTTCACAATAAATATAATCAATGCGAGAGCTTATTCTTCACTTTCACAACCATGATCATGACCACAGCTTCCGCAACAGCCTGTGCATCCGCCTCCGGGAACTTCACGCCCGGTTTTTACATAGTAGTCCTGAATTGCTGCTTTAATCGCTTCTTCTGCCAACACAGAGCAGTGAATTTTTGCCGGTGGTAACCCTTCTAAGGCTTCCACAACAGCTTTATTGGTGATAGAAAGAGCTTCGTCCAAAGTCTTTCCGATAATCATTTCGGTTGCCATACTGCTGGTTGCAACAGCCGCTCCGCATCCGAAGGTCTTGAATTTGGCGTCTACAATCACGTCATTTTCAATCTTTAAAGAGATTTTCATAATATCGCCACATTTGGCATTGCCAACCTGTCCAACACCGTCTGCGCCGTCTAATTCGCCCACATTACGGGGATTTTGAAAATGATCCATTACTTTTTCTGTATACATTACATATTACTCCTTTCTTAATTCTCTTCTAAAGACATATCATAAATAGGAGACATCAGCCGTAACCGATGCACAATTTCCTTTAATTTAGCAACCGTGTAATCCAGTTCTTCTTTGGTGGTATTGGCAGATAAGGTCAGTCTCAGAGAACCGTGAGCAATTTCATGGGGAAGCCCTAACGCCAACAATACATGAGACGGATCCAATGAGCCGGAAGTACAAGCAGAACCGCTGGAGGCACAAATACCGTTAATATCCAGCATCAAAAGCAGAGATTCACCTTCAATATAACGGAAACAGAAGTTTACATTATTCGCTAAACGCTGCTCTCTGTGGCCGTTAAACTTGATATGAGGAATGTTTGCTTCGATTTCAGAAATCAGATAATCTCTCATGTTTTTGATCTGTGCTTGCTTTTGGGGAAGGGTTGCCACGGCAATTTCCAATGCTTTCGCCAACCCTACAATTCCTGCTAAGTTTTCGGTACCTGCACGTTTGGATCGTTCCTGTGCACCGCCGTGCATAAAGGGAATCACTCGCAAGCCTTTTCTGATGAGAAGAGCCCCAACACCTTTAGGACCGCCAAATTTGTGTGCGGACAGAGAAAGCATATCTACCCCAAGAGCCTGAAAGTCAACGGCTTCTGCTCCAACTGCCTGAACAGCATCGGTATGCATACAAATACCCTTCTCTTTGGCTATTTTTGCAATCTCTGCGATAGGTTCAATGGTTCCTACCTCATTATTTGCATACATCACAGAAATTAAAATTGTGGTATCTTTGATGGCGTTCTTCACATCATCCAAAGAAACAAGCCCTGTTTCATCAACAGGAAGATAGGTTACTTCAAAGCCGTTCTTTTCCAAATATTCACAAGGATGAAGTACTGCATGATGTTCAATTTTTGTCGTGATAATATGGTTCCCTTTCTGACGGTTTGCCATTGCATATCCTTTTATAGCCCAGTTATCCGCCTCGGAACCGCAACCGGTAAAATACACTTCAGCCGGTAAACAATTCAGGCTTTTTGCCACAGAATTTCTGGCTTCCTCCAGCATAGCCTTGGCATCCTGCCCAACATGATACACAGAAGATGCATTGCCATAGGTATTTTTCATAACCTCAGTCATAGCATCAATCACTTCAGGATGCATGGGAGTGGTTGCTGCGTGATCCAGATAAATTGTTTTGGTCGGACGATTCATCGTCACTTTCCTCCTTACTATCAAAAAAAGACCGCTGATCAGACTTTAGTCATCAGCGGCCTTCCTGTCAGTTTCGTATCAGCAAAGGGAACGATTTACTCCACTTCTTTGATGCTGATGGTTCTGGTGTGTTTGGTATGGAACCATTCTTTTTTGTTTTTCTTCGCCACACCAATAAACGCAATGGGCATCCAGGTGTAGGTAAAGATTAAGTACGGAATATAGTACACCGCCGTTTTGACTGTTAATTTCTTTTCTAACCACAAAATGGCAGGAATATAAGCAAGCTGACAAAAATACAGGAAAGTCCACAAAATTGGTGTACCAACATCAGAGAATGTGAACCAGATTTTGGTATCCGGATAGAATCCCTGAATCGTGCCAACCACTGAGGTGATTGCAAGAATCATCATCAGAAGGGGTTGTGAAAGGTATATCACGCAATCCAAAAAGCAAAGCTTTCTTTCTTTAAAAAAGCTTTTTAAAAGCTTAGGAACAAAGCGGGAGGCAACATCTGCATGCCCCTGTGTCCAACGGACTCTCTGTTTCCATGACTGAGATAAGGTCAAAGGCTTTTCGTCGTACACAATTGCTTTTTCAGCCCATCCAACCAAAATATGCTGCTGCAGCAGTTTCATGGTAAATTCCATATCCTCAGCCAAACAGGTGGCACCCCAGCCAAATTTCTTAATAATATCGGTTTTCAATGCAAAACCGGTACCGTTTAACTGATTGGGTAACCCCGCATGAAATCTTGCGGTCTGGTAGATTTTGTTCATACAGCTGAAGGTAATGGCGTAGGAAGCGGTAACCCAAGTATCGTAAGGGTTTTTGGTTTCAATGTAACCCTGAACGGCTTCGTAGCCTTGACAAAGACGTTTGTTGATTTCATTTAAAAACTCGCCGTGAGCAATGTTATCGGCATCGAATACACAAATCGCATCGTATTCTCTTTCCCCTTCAAAAATTTTATTGAAGGCCCAGTCCATTGCATAACCTTTCCCACGCTGCTTATCATTGAAACGCTCCAGCGCGATGGCGCCTGCATCTCTTGCAATTTCGGCAGTTTTGTCGGTACAATTATCTGCAATCACGTAAATATCATATAAATCGTTGTCGTAATTCAAGGCAACCAGACTCTCTACCATATTTCTGATTACACTCTGCTCGTTGTGAGCTGCAACCACCAAAGCAAAGGTGTGTTTTTTATCCACCACGAAAGGTTTTTCTTTTCTGGGAAACCATGCAAAAATAGAAACTACAAAATGGTATCCGGTAATCAGATAGGCAAAAACCTGAATGAAAAAGCTGAGTGTATAAATAACAGCCTGCATCTTTGTGTCTCCTTTGATTTTCGTTTTTAAACGTCCCCATTGATGCGTGGACGCACTTCTCTTTTTACCATCATAAAATATACCATATTTCTTCCAAAAAAGCAAGTGATTTTTCAAAAAAAATACCAATTTCTGATTTATTTTTTTCATTTTGTCAAAATGAATAGAATTTTTCAAAAAACTATAGACAAATTGTGCATTTTATTGTATAATTGGTGAGGTAATGACAGCATAATTCATTATATATTTATGAACCGGAATCACCCTGTATGCGAAAAGGATAAAACCATGGCAACAAAAACCATTTTTGTGTGTAACGAATGCGGATACGAAAGCTCCAAATGGCTGGGCAAATGCCCTGCCTGTTCGTCGTGGAATACCTTTTTTGAGCAAAAAGTAACCAAAACAAAAGCCGCATCTAAAGCAGTAGGTCACGAATCTCAAAAAAGCGAATCCGTTCGTGAAGTAGACTTAACGCCGGTTCCCAGAATGGATTCCGGGTTTTCCGAATTGAACCGGGTACTTGGTGGCGGCATAGTCCCCGGCTCTGTATGTCTGCTGGGCGGTGATCCCGGCATCGGAAAATCCACCCTGCTATTACAAATTTGCAGCAAGCTTGCAAAGAGCGGCGAACGGGTATTATATGCATCCGGAGAAGAATCCAAAACTCAGATAAAAATGCGTGCAATGCGCCTGAATGCTTCCGAGGATGATATTTTTCTCTATGCCCAAAACGAGTTGAATGCTATCTTAAACGAAGCTCATTCCATAAAACCAGGTATTTTGGTGGTGGATTCCATTCAAACAGTTTACACAGAGGATGCCCCTTCCACACCGGGAAGCATTTCCCAGGTCAGAGAATGTACCATGAGGCTGATGCGTTATGCAAAAGAAACCAACACCTGTGTGTTCATTGTGGGACATATGACCAAGGACGGGATGATCGCAGGTCCGAAAGTGCTGGAGCATATGGTAGACTGTGTGCTTTATTTTGAAGGTGAAAAGCAGTCGGCATATCGAATAATCCGAACCAACAAAAACCGTTTTGGTGCCTCCAATGAAATTGCTGTGTTTGATATGCTCTCCGGTGGTCTTTCCCAAATTACCAACCCCTCCGAACTGTTTATCGGCGGACGGGTAAACGGCGTAGCAGGAAGTGCCATTGCGTGTACATTGGAAGGCAGCCGTCCTATTTTGGCAGAAGTGCAGGCATTAGTTTCCAAAACTGCCTACAACAACCCCAGAAGAACCGGAACCGGCATTGATTTTAACCGTTTGCACCTGATTATCGCTGTGTTGGAAAAACGAGCAGGTCTTAGTATGCTGCCCCACTCAGACGTGTATGTGAATCTGACCGGCGGGCTGTCAGTTTCGGAGCCTGCCTGTGACCTTGCCATTGCTATGGCAATTGCCTCCGGAATCAGGAATACTCCCCTGTTGCCGGACTGTGCCGTGTTCGGTGAAATC
>JAZNNT010000144.1:0-8684 GCA_045580405.1 Clostridia bacterium | reverse complement strand
GATTCCCTCGTCAGACGGTTTCTGTTATCATACAGATAGGAAGTTTGAACACCGTTTTCCACTTTTCCGATACGGTTGTTATAACCGTCATAGGTGTAGGAAGTTGATACGCCATCCACGGTTTCCGCAGTTAATCTGCCTGCATTGTCATAGGTATATTGTATCAGTTTTCCCGTCATATCGGTAACGGATTTTTTGTTGCCGTTGAGATAATAGGTATAGGTTTCGGATTCCGTTTTTGTTTCGATTTCTACTTCTTCTGCACCGCCAATTATTTCATAGGAATTCACCAATCCCGTCATACGGTTGGCATCATCGTAGGTAAAGGTGCTAATATTGGTTCCCGTGGTTTCAGAAAGCAGATTGCCGTTGGCATCGTAGCTGTATGTAGTTATTATATCACCGTTATCCACCAGTGTCAACTGATTGAGATTGTTATAGGTATATGCGGTATTGATTTTCGGGGTACCATCCATTTTCATCAGATAAGACAGACGGTTGCCGTTGTTGTCATAGGTATAGGCATTGGTAACATTTGGGGGAAATGTTTCCAATGTGAGACGACCGAAATTGTCATACACATAAGAAATTGTACCCGTTTCGTTGGAGACAGAAATGGGACTTCCCAACACATTGTAGGTATAGGTCATGGTATCGGTGATACCGTCTTTGGTTGCGGTAACCGAAACGGGAAGATTCTGCCCATTATACACGGTAGCAGTTACAATGCCGTTACGGTCAGTTTTGGAAAGTACATTGCCGAGTAAATCATTCTGATAAGTTTCCACGGTGCCGTCGGGTGCGGTAACAGAAACAAGCTGTCCCAATTCATTATAAGAATATTCTGTGATTTGGGGGTTTTCCACACCCACCATCATTTTAGTGGTTCTGCCCGCCGGGTCATATTCATAGGCAGTCTGAAGAAGACCGCCAACGGTGGTGTCGGTCAACATATCTCTTGTATTGTAAGTATATGAAGTTTCCTGATAGGATTCGGTACCGTTTTCCGTCTCAGTCAAAACCTTTTCCAAAATGAGATTGGAATTCATATCATAATAATATTTATGCTTTGCAGTTTCCGAATCATTTAAGGGAACCGTTTTTTCAATGACACGGTCCAGCTTATCGTAACGGAAGGTAGATTCGTTCCCCATAGCATCGGTAGTAGCAATCAATCGTCCGCCCACGTCATAGGTATTGGTAAGAGTTGCTCCCTGAGGATTGGTCTGTGTCAGCAAACGATTTGCGTAGTCGTAGGTGCTGGTAGTGGTGTTACCATTGGGGTCAGTAACGGTCAGCACATTTCCCACCTTATCATAAGTATAGGTTGTGGTAAGGGTTTTATTACCGCTTACCAGTTCTTCTTTTACTAAATTACCCACAGTATTATAATATTCTTTTTTGGTGGCGGGAGTGATGGAATCGTCTCCTGTTACCTGAGTACTTACAATATAGTGAGTGGAGGTAAACTGATAGGATTTTGTTTCCTGACGGACTAAAGTGTTATCTTTGTCGTAAACAGAAATTTTGGTAATACGGTCTCCGTATCCATATTCGTATTTGGTGGTGATAGTATCCAATCCGTCGGGGGTTCGATAAGAAATGGTTTCTGCAAGCTGACCAATGCTGTTATAGAAATTTTCCACACGAAGTACCCACTCACTGTCCACCATGGAATACTGAGCGGTTACCTGTCCGTATAGATTGTAGAAAGTCTTGGTTTTTTCACCGTTTTCGTTGGTATGAATGGTGGAATTTTCCGCATCATTATAGGACACGGTCTGGGTGGTGTTGTCGGGGTTATATTGGGTAATGGGACGACCGGTGGGATCATAGTCCACAGCAGTCAAATTGTAATTACCGTCATCTATTCCCGCTATGTTACCATGTATATCATACCCTGTCATATAGCTGTAATGATCCAGATTCGTACCATCCACATCTAAGATATCATATGTAAAGATATAATGGTCAAGCACATCGGAACCGAAATATCCACCATCATAAAGATAATAATTCTCTGTGAATACTCCTTCTCCCTCATCTTTGATACCGTTCTGGTTGGTGTCTTCTTTCCAAATGTTGATATTGATACCGTAACCATTTTCATAAATGGGATATTCGTAATCTGTTTGACTGACCAAAACATCATTTTCATACACCTTGGATGTTGCCACATCTTTTTTGTCTTCCGTTAAAGTGTTTTCCAAACGGATTACTGTATAGCCATCTTGATTGTAAGTTTTAGTAAGCAACATATTATATGTGGGATCATAGGTATATGAGGCACTGTAATTTCCGTCACTTTCCCAAAGCGGATTGTAATACTGGTCGCAGCTCACCTGTTTGACCGTGGTGTACTGACCTTCTTGCGTTGTTTCTGTGCTCACATATTTACGATTACCGATAGGACTGCTGTAATCATATGAAATCGTTTTGCCATAGCTATATCTTCGATACGATTTTTCAGCATATCTTTGATCGGCATATTGATCGGTATAAGACAAGTTGTCTGCTACACGGTTAACTGTAGTTGTGCTGGGGCTTTTTGATGTAGAACCCTCGAAAGGATTATCATAGGAATAGGTATATTCATTTGTAATTTCATCATTTATTACATCATAACAACGTGAAACCTTATATTTGGTTTGCCCACAGTAACTTCCCGATTGACGTGCAGTTTCTATGTATTCATAACATTTTTTGTCTCCGTTCGGAAACACAATCTCCGTCAGCAAGAAAGCATTACTTGACGTATACGCATCTGCATTACCAAAATTCATAGTTTGAATACTGCTGTAGTCTACATCATAGTAAAGTAATAAATTACACATACGATAATGATATTCAGTAAGTTGGTTATTTTCATCGTACACACGCAAAATATATGTATTATCAGTAGATAATACATTATAAGGATCAATTTGCGGATTATTTACAGAATCGGTTTCGTATCGAATTTGTCTGATTTCACGACTGCTGGGATCTGTATATGTAATTCCATCAACACCCAATGTGATTCTACGCCCCATCGTATCGGTAATGGTACCATTTTCATACAAAATACGATTGCCGTATTTATCATCACAAGCAATCAACTTATCAGAATCGTTGATATAATAAACTCGCCCTTTTGTATCGGTGATGGTGCGGTTATATTCCAGACCATTATTTTCAATATCCTTCGTTGATATAAATTCCATTTTATATCCTAAACCTGTATTATTTTTTGATCCAAAATAATACGGAACACGAACATCATTTTCATCATGATTTGTCGCCCAACACACTTCAATTATGTTGCCTTCATAATCTCTGAAAAAACCGTTCCCCCATTTTTCGTATTTATCATAGTCATAGTTTCCCTTACGATCGGCAATGTCATGATTATCTACGAATAAAGGGATATCATAACACCAATCATAGTTTTGGTATATACTAGAATGCATGGCATTGCTACCACCTTCAATACGAAACCAATCTCGCTTGGAAAAATTGACATAATCACCGCTCAACATCTTATCTCTTGTCAACACAATACCGCTTGTATCATAATCAGGTAACACCACCCGTTCATAAAGGTAATATTGGGTTCCTTTATTATCAGTTAAAATCGCATTTGTGGCATTGGGATTAAAGTATAAAGTATCCGGCGCTTTTTTCAGCATTTCCTGTTCAGATTCAAACAATATGTTATAGGCATATCCCTCTTCTGAAAGATACACAAAACTATAATCGCCATATGTCACTGTAGATTCGGTATAGTACCATTGCATAAACTTCATTTCGTCATTTTGACTGGTATTATGTACTCTTCGAATTACAACATCATGTCCATTTTTGCCGGAAAAAACTAATTCTGGGACACTATAAGTCAACTCTCCAGAAAACGTGCTGATATTTTCCGAATTGCTGCTTATTTGAATCGGAGCCGTTAATTTTTCCTTGATGGAAAACCTCTGTTGCTCTGTCATAGCCGGCAATGCTTCACCATATACCGAAATACTTAAAACAACGGTTAATGCCATCAAAAATAATAACGAGATTATTTTTTTCATAACATTTTGTATCAAAAAACTCTCAGTATTTGATACTTGCTCCTTTCTTACTTAATTTTCGCAAAAGGTATTCCTGCTTTCATTTGAGAAAATACCGATGTCATGCTGATATTGTTACGGGTAGAGATTAGTTTTGCATTGTAAATCGCTGTATAATCCCAACCATTTTCTCTGTATTTTTCGATTTCATCTATTGTAAGGCCCATAGAAGCCAGTATGTCAAGATAATGTAATTGATACTCTGATATTTCGGTATCTTTTGATTTCAAATAACCATTATCCGTTAACCCATCCCTAATTGTAGCCATAACTTCACTTTCATATTTCGCCTTGGTATATTCCAAATCTTCCTGACTTAAATAATCACAAACATCTGCGCCCACTTTTCCTGATAAATTATCTGCCAAATACATTTGTTTTCCGGACACATTTTTGTTCTGGAAAATCCCTTTTTTTACTGTTTCTCTATACTGCACATCTACTTTAGAGTATACAGCATCACTGATATCGACCCAGTTTCCGTTATTTTTTCTTTGATTTAAAATATCACGAGCAGCAGAATTACTTTTTCTGGAAAGTTTCTGTGCATAAATAATATCGTATTCGGTCAATCCGCTTTCCAAATAGCTATCAATTTCATCATTGGTCAGAATTTCATCTTCTTTGCCCACAAGTTTCATATATTCCTTATACTCCCAGCCGGAATAGGGTTCATCAGGACATTTTGCATAAATTGTTTCAATCATTTTCATTGGCTCAGTTGTTGATTTCCAAAATTCATAAACTCGCAGAAGTTCGTAAAAATCCTTGCCTTCCTGCGCTAACTGATACAAATATGTGGATTCAACATCTGTCATATGATTGAAAAATTTGGTATAAGCGTATTCTTCAATCAAATATTCTCTGGTTTTCTGGTCGGTATACTGAGAATACAACCATTCGAACATAGGATCAGCATAGAAATCGTCTTCAATATTCAGACTATCCAGTTCCAGTTGTTTCAGATTTTGTTCCACTACTTTTTGTTCGCTGAGATATTGCGCATAAATGGCTGTTGTGGTCACAGCAAGAAGGATAGCTACAACCAACCCTATCATGATTTTCTTTTTCATGGTATTCTCTCCTATATTACTTTTATCGTTCTATCTATCATTCATAGGTAACATTCACTTGAATTGCATCTTCGCTATGGACTTTGAATTTGATAATATTTACAATTCCATTAATGCTACCATGAGATTCGGCATTGTTTAACTGAAATCTAATACTACCATCTTCAATGCTCAAAACTGTAATATCACCATAGGTTCCTTCCGTCAGCTCTTTTTCATAAGTATTTCCAATAACATCAACCAACTCCAATTGTTCAGAATTGTATGTAACCTGAAATACTGTATCTTCCGTATTAGCTATATTTTGTGACTGAATACCAACAGCTGCAATGTCTCCAATTTGTAGTTTAGTGATTTCCTCTAATTTAGATTCAAACACTTTGATATTAATATCGAATGATTCATTAGCTGCGATACTAGGAATACTTTTACTAATTTGATATTCTCCTGTTACCATCAGGTTTTTATCAACCAAATTGGTGTTTACGCTATGAAACTGCACCTCTGCATCCACATTGTCTGCAGTTTCAATAACACCATTGAAAGTTAGCAAAAATACAGTGGCATGAATGTCCACACTAATATTCATAAGACTACTTCCGTCGGTACATGAAATTAATAATTCATAATCTTTGAAATCGTCAAGTCCTAAATTTCGCAATTCAGGTAATTGGTATTCAAACCTGGTCATTCCATCTGCTGAAGTAACTACATCGTTTGCAATAATGGTATTATCAGTTTGATTTATTAAATGAAAAGCAAGTTCTTTTCCTATAGCACAATAAACTTCACCGGAAACGATTGGAACGCCTGACACTTTAGCCAAGGTAAGTTGAGCTTCCATCACCGGTTTTCTCAAAGTAACTGCATAACAGAAAAATCCATAATAAGTTGCGTATCCCGCATCCGTACCAACCTGAAAATTATAATAGCCAGACGGCAGGGTTTCCGGAACATTGAACTGAAAAGTAAAATTACCGTTGGAGTCGCTTTCCACCTGATCAATATGTATAATATTATTCCAATCTCCAACCAATAACATTACGTTATGTGCTTCGATGGCGTCTTCTAATGTTCCATTGATAGTAATGGTAGTTCCATCAATCATGGTGCTACACGCAATAGTATTTGTTTCTGAACAAACAAAAACACTAAAGAACATTAGAAATACTAAGGTCAAACTAACAATTCTTCTTAATTTCATCATTCTCAATCCCTTCATTGGTAAATTGATTTGGAAAATATTTATTTACAAAATTCTAAGATATGCTCTAAAGACCTGTATTACTTATGACTAATTAACAATACAGGTCTTTAGAATAAATTGAATATAAGTTTTTTAATGGTACACAAGGCTTACCCAAACGATACTTTAAGGATAATTTGCACAAATTATGACATTATTTTTTGTAGTTTAAAAGTTCTGCCGGTTCTTCGGGCTGATAATATCTTCCCAAACACATGGTTCCAATAGAATTAATTGCCATAAACATAGCGATTGCACACAATGCAGTCTGAGCATATACCATTAATTTTTTCATAATGCACACTCTCCTTTAGAAAAATGATTCTTTATCTTTTCTGCCAATATTGCTATACTGACACTGAGTTGTCCAAAAAGAATAACCCAGGCATATTTATAAAGTGAACTCGCAGTAAATAAAACAACAAAACAACTTATAATTGCATTCAGGTATCTCCCTATAATCTTGTGCCTGTGAAGGTCCTTTGCAAGGATTGGCTTATTTTTGTGAGCGATTGGTGCATAATAAAACAGAATCGCAAAATTAAGTATTTCCCCAAAGATAAGCCATATAAAATTAGCTTTTTCCATTTGAGATGCCATTAAAATAGAAGCAATAAATACCGCATTGGAAATACATATGCAACGAAAATGCGTTTTCGCATGATACCCCCCACAATGTTTACGTAGTAAAAAAAACACAACAAGATATATCAACGATAAGCTGATTTGTCCCATAAGCAATGCAATAAAAAAAGTAATGCACCAATCGCAGATGGCTAAAAGCAAAAGTTGTATTCCATATGTATACACACTTAATTCATCTGAATTGATAGCATTACTTTTTAATAGTGCTGAAGATATCGCCTGTGCTGCCCTTGCTATCATTAAAAAACCTCCTTATGATAGCATTTTATCATAATTTCACACAAAATCGATATATTGTGCACAAACGACAAATATTTTACACCAACGACAAATTTTCATCAGTTTTTCAAACAATTATTCATTAAAATACGGCATGTAAATACTCCTTCGCTGTATTCTAACGACATATGTCCTTGATAAGATTCCAGCGTTTTTCTCACACTGACTAATCCATAACCATGCCCGCTAATTCCTTTCGTGCTCTTAATGGTATTGTTTTCGATTCTGACTTCTTGAGCGGTGTTTTCCACAGTAATTTTTAATCGATCTTCTTCCGTAACTACACTCACAAGAATATACTTACGTTCCAAATGGTCACAAGCCTCAATAGCATTATCAATCACATTGTATAAAACTCCAGTCAGATCTACGGAAGAAATTTTGATATCAGATAGTATATGCAGTTTTGTATCCATCAAAATTCCTTTTGCAGATGCCTTCTTTTTCCCAATATTCAAAACTGTATCCAGAGTAAGATTTCCTGTTCTGGCTATCCCCACACCATCTGAAACAATCTGGTCTAATTCAGCCATATATTGTTTTGCATCTTGGTTATCCTGCTGAGATAGCATTTCCTTAATCTGATGTACATGTTTCATAATATCATGACGTAGAATATGCAATTCCCGTTCGTTTTCTTCCAACAAAACATAATTGGTTTCATTAGCTTTTAACATCGCATCCATAGATGCAACCTGCAAACTTTTTTCATAGTAATCAAAAAAGTGAAATACCATTACATTCAGATAACCAAGTCCGAGAACTGCCCCGAAAACGGCAACATAATAATTATGTTGTGCCTGTGCAATGTAAAAATCTAATAACAATAAAAGAAACACACTGATAATAGGACATAGAATTAACAGAATATTATACCGAAGAGGTAGCTGGCGATACTTTCTTTTGGTAAGATAAATGATATAGATATCAAGCAGAAAAAGCAAGGATGTGGTCATCAACATACCTGCATACCGCATGGTAAACATATCATCATATTCAATGGGAAACACAGCGGATAACAATGTTGCCGTCAGAATTTCAGCTACCAACATAACAATAGTCTGCACTGCCACAAAAAAAATTTTTCTACCGTACGATCCCTTAAACACCGCACAGGATATTACTAAAAATAACAACACTGAAATTCCAACATTCCAACCAAACGACAAATAACAGTAGGAACGTGCAGTATGAGTACCAATCGCAATGACAAAGGAGACGGGAAACCACATACCGATCCCCTCCTTTTTTCCTAAAACTCCTTGGAAATAAAAATAGATAACCAATAATTCAATTACGCAAGTTACAACTTCAAAAATATGATTCATTATCACATTCTCCTGT